>CAZOBL010000033.1:0-19039 GCA_964578185.1 uncultured Thermoplasmatales archaeon | reverse complement strand
CATCTAGTTCCATTAAACAGAGGCATTCTAACAACAGTATACTGCACATCTAATAGAGACATTACAAATGACAGATTACAAAAAACCTACAAAGAAATGTATGAAAAAGAACCATTTATAAGACTGAGAGGAAATCCTCCGAATGTACAATCAGTTAGAGGATCAAACTACTGCGATATATATCCAAAAATGATAGGAAGATCAAATCAAATTGTTATAACCTCAGCTATTGATAATCTAGTAAAAGGAGCAGCAGGACAAGCCATCCAAAACATGAATATAATGCTTGGATATGATGAAAAAGAAGGTATTTTACATATACCTTTGTCACCATAATTATAATAAAGATGATGATATTTTTGGGGATGATCTGAATGCAGAAGAATATAACTGATGTACGAGGTATCAAGGTGAGAGGATGCCACATAGGTATAAAATCAAAAAGAAGAGACCTTGCTCTAATTTTTTCTGAAGTGCCTGCTAGTGCTGCCGCAGTCTATACACAAAACAAAGTACAGGCTCATCCAATAATGATTACAAAAAAACATCTAAAAAATGGAAAGGCGCAGGCTATTGTAGTTACCTCAGGAAATGCGAATGCATGCAACGGGCCAGATGGTATGAAAGGTGCAAAAAAATGTGCACAGACCCTAGCAGATGAATTAAATATAAAAGTAGATGATGTAATTGTCGCTGCAACAGGTGTAATAGGTGAACCATTTCCAACTGATAAAGTTGTAGACGGGATAAAAAATAATATTAATGTATTATCAAATAGAAAAATTGCAGGTGATATGACAGCTAACGCTATAATGACTACAGATACTTTTCAAAAAATAGGTTATCTCTCTTTTAAAATTGATAACAAAAAAGTAAACATGGCGGGTATTGCAAAAGGATCAGGTATGATACATCCAAATATGGGTACAATGCTAGGTTTTATAGTTTCTGATGTAAATATAGAACCCAGTCTTTTACAGGATGCTTTATCGGAATCAGTTAAAAGAACTTTTAACATGATAAGCGTGGATGGGGACACTTCAACAAACGATATGGTAACAGTATTATGCAATGGTCTATCTGAAAACAAAAGGATAACAAAAAAAGATAAAAATTATGAAATTTTTAAAAACAAACTAGAAGATCTATGCAGACATTTAGCAAAGGCAATAATCTCAGATGGAGAAGGAGCAACAAAATTCATCGAATACGAGGTTGTAGGTGCAAAATCTGAAGAAGATGCTATGCAGGTAGCTAGAACAATTTCTAGCTCAAACCTAGTGAGAACAGCCCTTTTTGGAAGAGATCCTAACTGGGGTAGAATAATTGCAGCAGCTGGTAGATCAGGTGTAGATATCGATCCGCAAAAAATAGACATATATCTTGGGTCAAGTAAGAAGAAAATGAAAGTAGCAGAAAAAGGTCAAGGGGTTGAATTTAATCGTAAAAGATTAAAACTCAGGCTTAAATCATCACAAATAATAGTTAAAGTAGATTTAAACCAAGGAAAACACATGGCAACAGCATGGGGCTGTGATTTTTCCTACGAATATGTAAGGATAAATGCGGAATACCACACATAAAAGAATATAGATTTTTTGTAGCAGGAAAATATATTTATCACAAATTTGGAAAAATTATATTTATTTAGTATTAATATCCCTACAAGTAGAATGCGGATATGATCTAGTGGTATGATAATAGCTTCCCAAGCTATTTGCTCGGGTTCAAATCCCGGTATCCGCATCAAATACTTTTTTAAACAAGTTATCAATCATGATTTTGTAAAATATTATTTATGGGGTTGAAATTATCGTAAAGATAAAAGCTAAAAAAGGAGATAGAATAGAAATTTTAGAGATGAATGATTCCTTATCAAAACTTAACAAAGGCTCTAAAGGTACTGTTGAAAAAGTGGAGCCCGAACAGGATTTGATATGGGTTAAATGGGATAACGGAGAAAAACTAGCTCTACTTGCAGATGTAGATAAATTTAGAGTAATAAAATAAGGGAGTGATAATTTATGAAAAGAAATCTTTTATTGATAAGTAACTCAACTCTTCATGGTAGTGGATATCTAGATCATTGTGCTGATGAAATAAAAAAAATTTTAAAAGATAGAAAAACAACTCTTTTTATACCCTATGCTAGACCTAGCGGAATGACGCATGATGAATATACAAAAATTGCAAGAAAGCGTTTTGAAAAGATGGGTATAAAGCTAACTGGAATACACGAACATAGCAATCCACAAGATGCTGTAAAAAACGCAGAATCAATCTTTATCGGCGGCGGAAACACGTTTGTTCTGATATCAGAGCTTTATAAACAAAACATAATAGAAGATATAAGAAAAAAAGTGTCAGAAGGTATGCCATATATTGGAACTAGTGCAGGATCAAATGTTGCATGTAAAAGCGTGAAAACAACAAATGATATGCCAATTATATATCCGCCAAGTTTTGATGCCCTAAACCTTGTAAATTTCAATATTAACCCTCATTATCTAGACCCAGATCCAAACTCAACTCATAAAGGTGAAACCCGCGAAACAAGAATAAAAGAATTTCATTTTTATAACGATGAATATGTTATAGGACTCAGAGAAGGAGCAATGCTCCATGTTGAAGATGACAAAATGACTCTTAAAGGCTCTACAGGTGCTAGAATTTTTAAAAACAATAAAAAACCTGAAGAATACAAACCAGGTGACTCACTTGATTTCCTATTGAAATAAAAGAAATATCTATGGCAGAATCAGATAATTTTATTGAAAAAGCAGACCGGCTTGCAGGCATTACCACAATTACACTTGTTATTCTAGGAATTATACAGATAATTCTTGGTGAGACGATATCAAAAAGTATAGCACTTACCGCAAATGGAATCGACTGTATAGGTGACGGTTTTGTCTCAGGGGTTGTATGGATAGGACTGCTATTTTTTAGAAGACCGGCGGATCATAAATTCAACTATGGATACTATAAAATGGAGAACTTAGCATCTATTGCAGCTGCAATAGTAATGCTTATTCTTGCAGCATATATCGGGTTTAGATCATATAACCAGTTTATCCATCCACACGAAGTTAAATTACCAATTATTGGCGCCGTAGTTGCATCTATCGCAGCAATTATAGCCTTAAGCCTAGGATTTTACAAATATTCAAAAGGGAAAAAATCAAAAATGGGTTCAGTAAGACTTGAAGCATTTAATACAATTAAAGATGGGGTAGCATCAGGGCTTACAGTTATCGCTCTTCTTTTAGCCTCAGCTGGATTTGAAATCGCAGATGCAATCGTTGGTTTTATAATAGCAGGTATAATCGTCACAATTGGTTTTGCATCCATAAAAGAATCAAGCTTAATATTAGTTGACGCCTGTGATGAGGAATGTGTAGATAGAAGTTCAATCATCAAAGAGATCGCTGAAGAATTTGAAAATGTTGAATCTGCTCATGTTGTGAGACTAAGACGCTCAGGGCCTATATATTTTGGTGAACTTGAAATAAAAGTTCCATGTGAATTAAAAATTAAAGATTTCAACAAAGTAAAAAATGAGATAGTTAAAAAAGTAAAATCTACATTTCCTGAGATAAAAAAACTTACAATAACCGCTATTGAAGAAGATTTAGAATAATGTTTTCTGCTTCATCATATCTTCAATACCTTTATATTTTTTTAGAGTTTTTTCAACTCTATCCTCTTTAAAATGATGATTGTCACACAATATTTTCAAAACTTTTTCTTCATCAACTCCGGTCCATTCAAGTTTATAGTCATCTGTGACTTTGGGCTTTAAAAAAAGTCTTCTAATCTCTTTTATCTCTTCAAAAGTTGGAGCGTTATCACCACCATATGTTGCAAGAGCATTTTCAATATTTCCTGCTTTTTTTATCATTTTAAGACTTGTTTTTGGCCCAATTCCTTTGATTCCATCGTTGAAATCAGTACCTATCAATATAGCCATATCAACTAGTTGCTCTCGCTTTATCCCAAGTCTCTTTAAATTCGGCTCAAGCTTTATTATCTTTGGATATATTTTTACATATGACTCTTTACCAGGAAGCTTTCTTCTACCACTAGATGTCAAGTTTCTAATAAGAACTGGTGTTCCAATAAGTAAACAATCAAAATCTTGTGAACCAACCGCATATGCATCACCTTTTTTGACCATATAACTCGCCTGAGCTTCACCCTCTTCAGGTGCCTGAATATGTGGAATCCCAAGAGCTTGCAGTAAGTCTTTAGATTGCTGAACCATGGTATCTGTAAGTCTTGAAGTCTGCTGAGCTTTACTTCTAGCTTTTTTCAAATCTCCTTCTTCAAGTGCTTCTTTGTATTGTTCTTCAGCAAGTTCCTTTCTTTTTTTACGTTCCTCAAGTGTTTTAGCTTTTAGAATATGAGGTTCACCATCAAAAGAATACACGGGACGGATTTTTGCATCCACAAGATTTGCAGTTCGTTGAAAAAGACCAGATAGATGAGATGTTATCTCACCTTTTTGATTTTTTAAAGGTGTGCCGTCTCTTTGACGGATGCTTGCAAGAAATTGATGGAGTACATTGTATGCATCTATTACGATTACTCTATCATGAAGGTCATTAAATGAAATTTTTTCTTTTCCAAAGAGACTTCCAATATCTACTCCCATGTTAAAACCAACGAAAATCATAATGTGTAAACATGTTATAGATTTTTCCTGATGCCGATAGATTTAAAGAAGAAAAGTACATTTCAAAAATCCATGAAACGAGACCTTATTTCAATGCTTGATGTTAAAGATGATTTAGAAGAAATAATAGATTTGGGAATTGACATTAAAAGAAAGTCTAAAGGCGGCATGTCTATTGACAGATTAAAAGGTAAAACACTCGGAATGATATTTGAAAAAAGCAGTACCAGAACCCGAGTTAGTTTTGAAACAGGCATGACTAAACTTGGTGGACATGCTATTTTCCTTGGCAAGGATGATATACAACTGGGTCGTGGTGAAACAATTGAGGATACCGCAATAGTGCTCTCACGTTATGTAGATATTATAATGTATAGAGCAATGAAAAATGAGGATATGAAAGAACTTGCAAAACATGCGAAAGTACCAGTGATTTCTGGTCTGGATGACAAAGAACACCCCTGCCAGGTTGTAACTGATTTGATGACAATCAAAGAACACAAAGGCAAACTCAAAGGGTTAAACTTTGTATATCTCGGAGATGGGGCAAATAACATGGCTCACTCATATCTACTAGGATGTGCAATAGTTGGAATGAATGTAAAAATTGTATCACCAAAAAAATACTGGCCTGACGAATTCTATGTAATTGAAGCAAAAAAATTCGGTGTAAAAGTTGAAATAACCGACAAAGTAGATGATTCAACAAAAGATGCAGATGTTATTGCCACAGATACATGGGTTTCCATGGGAGATGAAGCGCAAAAACAACAAAGACTCAAAGAATTCAAAGGATATACCGTCAATGACAATTTAATGAAACAGGCAAAAGATGATGCGATATTTATGCACTGCTTACCAGCATACTATGATTACGAAGTAACAAAAGATGTGGCACATGGATCACAAAGCGTAATCTTTGATGAAGCAGAAAACAGAATGTGGGCACAAAATGCAATAATGATTACTTTAATGAAATAAATTTTAACTTAGTATTTCTTCCAATTTATCTTTTTTATTTGCATATTTAACTTCTTGAGCGATACGCCTGCCAGTAGAAAGATCTGGTTGTATAAGCTCTGAATAAGGTGAACCTGATACATAGGGATTTGTACCTGCGACAATACGAGCGCTTATCTCAAATACCTTAAAATCAAGATTCTCAGTGACAACAGTTTCCAAACAAAATGAGCCAAATATTCCACCAAATATCTCATATGATTTTTCTACAACTGACTTACCCATTTCAAATACCTTGGGTAGAAGACTCTCACGTAAAACAATTGGAATATTGCCGGTTACAACAAAAGTAGGATGGATACCTAATTCTTCAAGCTCAGAGATACTTCCTATACGTTGAACTTCATCGATAGTTGTTTCATCTCGACGGTCAATACTTAATAGTTCTAGGCTTCCTTTTTTCATTTTATATGCATCATTTTTAATTGGTGAGTAAAAATAATGAAGATAATAACGAGTCCCCATTACAAATTCTTGAATTGTATAAGATTTTCTTTTATCAATACGTTTTTTAAACTCTTCATAAGTTTTTGCAATAAAAAATCCTTTACCACCCTTGGCGCCATGATATTTAACAATAACAGGCTTTTCGATAAAATGAGGGTCTTTTATCTCTTTTGGCATTGTAAGACCTGCAGCTTCCAGCCATTCACGTTCTTTATCACGATCTGACTCCCATTGTAGAACGCCACGATTCCCAAAAGTAGGTAGACCAAGTTTTAAAAAATTTTTAGCGCCAAGATACTCGACAAAACTTCCATGAGGTATTACTATCACATTTTTTTCAAGGAGTTCCTCTGTATGGTTCAAAATTTCTTTATAATCATCTACTTGAAGAAATTCATCTGGTCTGCCTAGTGGAAATGCATCATAAAATTTCCTTCTTTTTTCACCAACAGCTATACCAAGTGTTTTAAAGCCTTCTTTACGAGCACCATTAAAAATTTGAAGAGAAGAATGACTGCAAACAGTACATATCGTTAGATTATTTTTATCATAATTTGCAAGTATGTCACTTATATTTATTTTCGCCATATTACTGACACCTTGCAAATTCTTTATGTAAAGGGGTTTTTTATTAGTTTCGATACTAAATTTAGTAAAAAAATGTAAATAGAGAGGGTAACAATTGTACAACAACACCTTTTAATCTGAAAATTAAAAGAATAGTTTGATATCAATGATGATTGTAGGTCAAGTATCTGGAAAAAATGAAGCTAAAGAAATTTCTTTTATCGCTAAACTTTTTGTCGTAGGTCAACGAGCAAGACAACTTGCTCACGAAAAACAAAATTGATAAAATCATTTTTTTAATATTCTCAAAAAACTTTATTAAATATATCTTTGTTAGAACAATCCACGGTGATAGATACTGGTAGAACTTACTTTTTATGGTGGAGTAGGACAAATTGGTGGAAATAAAATTCTACTCAAAGACAAAGATACAAAGATTTTTTTAGATTTTGGCATGAACTTTACAGAACACTCCAATTATTTTACAGAATACATGCCACCTAGAAAATGTAATTGTATCAAAGATTTCATCGATCTAGGTTTATTACCAAACATAAAGGGCATCTATAGAAGAGATTATTGTAAACATATGGGTCTTGACACGAAAACTGAAAACGCAATTGATGGTGTTTTGATTACTCATTCACATGTAGATCACGTAGGATATGTACATTATTTAAGACAGGATATACCAATTTTTGTTAGCGCGGAAACAAAAGCAGTGATGGATTTGTTTAGCAGAATAGGTGCCGGGGGTTTTGAAGAGTTTTCATGTTTCAAACCAACGTTTAAACTAATACCTAAAAAAAGAGCCGAAGGAGTAAAAAGAAGAGATGCACGAGACGGTGTTGAGCAGCGTAATCTTAAGGTTTTTAACTTTGGGAAAAAAATAAAGATTGGGAACCTTGAAATTGAACCCTGTAGAGTTGATCACTCACTACCGGGTGCAACTGGTTTTGTTATATATACATCTGAAGGTTCTATTATTTACACAGGTGACCTACGATTTCATGGTAGACATAAAAATTGGAGTTATAATTTTGTTGAAAAAGCAGCAGATGCTCAACCAACCGTTATGTTATCAGAAGGGACAAGAATAGAAGAAAAACAAGCTAGAACTGAAGATTTTGTACAAAAAGAAAGTACAAAATATATTAAAGATAAAAATGGTCTTGCAATAGTAAATTTTCCAATAAGAGACACGGAAAGGCTTTTAACTTTTTATAACACAGCTATAAGTAACAATCGAAAGCTAGTAATTGAATACCGCCAGGCTATGTTACTTGATTTAATGAAAAGTTGTAAAGTAGACAATCTCCCAGAGTCAAACGACGAAAATATTAGAATTTTCTTCCCAAAAAAAAGCTGGGGTCTGATAGGCAGACAAGATTTCCCTGAGGAACAAATTGAAAAGGATTATAGCTCATGGGAGAGAAGCTATCTTTGTAGAGATAACGTAATCGATGCAGAGCAGATAAAAAATAATCAGCAAAAATATGTCATGTTTATGAACTATTTCCAGCTTAACAATCTACTTGATATAAAGCCCAAAAAAGGAAGCGTGCACATAAGAAGTATTTGTGAGCCATTTTCTGAGGAGATGGAACTTGACCAGAAAAGAATAGACAACTGGTTGAAGTTACTCGGACTTTATCCTGAACGTAGGATTCATTCCTCAGGGCATGCCTCCGGGCCAGCAATCTTTGAAATGATAGAAAAAATAAGTCCAAAAAAACTATTTCCTATACACACGGAAAAACCAAAAATTTTCAAAAAAATTGATACAAAAACTGAGATTGTTAAGGAAGGAAAAGTGTATAAAGTATAAAAGTTATGCATTTTTCAAAACATATAACAATCAATAATTGGGGGAATTATGATTTATGAGTCTTTATAATTATGATGGAAAAACAAAGGAAGAGCAGACTATGATTAAAGCAGATACTGGCCGTAGAAAAAAAGAACAATACATTGAGAATTTAAAAGAGGGGGATGTGGTAAACGATTTTTTTGCTGTTAAAATGAAAAAACCACCCCGATCTTATAAAAATGGTACATGGTTTACTGTTGTTAGTAGTGATAAAACTGGTGAAATCGAGGTAAAATACTGGGGTGGAGACAACAAAGAGCGTGTTAAACGCCTTTATGATAGCTTCAAAGTTGGAGATATAATTCAACTCCGACTTGGAAATGTAGAGATTTATGATGAAAGACCTCAGATTTCTATTAATGAAAAAAACGGTGGAATACGTCGTTGCAGCCCGGACGAGTATGAACTCAGTGATTTTATGCCATCGCTTGAACGAGAGAAAATCAACGACTTATATAAAGAGCTTGAAAGTGAAATAGTAAATCTAGAAAACCTTCAGCTTAAGAAACTTTTGAAAATATTTTTTGATGACACTGATTTTATAAACGAATTTAAAACATCTCCATCTGCAATAACACATCATCATAACTATGTAGGTGGAAACCTAGAACATACAGTTGGAGTGATACGTCTTTGTAAAAACATATGCAAAACATATCCAGATATAAATAAAGATTTAGTGATAACAGGTGCAATCCTTCATGATATAGGTAAAATAAG
The DNA here is from genome assembly GCA_964578185.1 of uncultured Thermoplasmatales archaeon. Classification (GTDB taxonomy): domain Archaea; phylum Thermoplasmatota; class E2; order DHVEG-1; family DHVEG-1; genus JAZKSG01. Next base: position 9,740 of record CAZOBL010000033.1, on the reverse strand, counting down.
AGAATACAAAACCACTGCTGCAATTGATAAAACAGATATTGGTAATTTTATCGGACATATCGTAATTGGAGATCGATGGGTTAGAGAAAATATAGAGATTTTAAGATCAAAAGGAGAAGACTTTGATGAAGAACTTGAAACCCATCTTTGCCACATGATTCTAAGTCATCATGGAAAATACGAATATGGAAGCCCACGTCTTCCAAAAACCATAGAAGCATGTGTCCTTCACCAAGCAGATAACATGGACGCTCAAGTTAAAAACTATATTCAGATAATTGATGAAGGTAGAAAAGCAACTGATGAAGACTGGGCATACATTTGGGATTCAAATGAAGGTATGAAAAGACCAATGTATCTTGGTGATAACTACTAAAAAAAAATTGATAGGAGCTGCATTTTTTGAAAAAAGATATAGTTAACCTATTATGCTGCCCGGTATGCAAAGGTGAGCTTGATTTAGAGGTAAAAGAAGAAGAAAATGATGAAGTAACTCAAGGTTTTTTCACCTGCAGTAAATGTAATGTAAAATATCCAATCGATAATGCAATACCTAATCTTTTACCAAAAAAAGATTAAGAGTTCTTCATAAAATCATTTATATCAGTGATAAGATTTCTAGATTGTTTTAAATCTTTTATATATTTTTTAAAGCGTCCTGCTCGACTGTCTAGTATTACTGCTACGCCTTTATCGTTTTCATCACGGATCAGTCGACCTATTGACTGCAATAGTTTTCTTGCAGTTGGTGCCTCAACAGTGTACTCCCATCCTTTGTTAAATTTAAGATCATAATAATGTTGAAGACCCCTCTGTCTTGCAGTAGGTTTTGGATAAGGTATTCCAACGATTACTGCTATTTCAAGTTCTTCAGCTGGAAAATCCATACCCTCGCTAATTCTTCCACCCATCACTGAAAACATAGTAGCGCTTTCATCGTTGTTAGCTGAATCTTTAAAATCTGATACCACATCCATAAGTGCAGTTTGTGACATACCACGCTGCTCCATAAAGATACATCTTGAAATATCATCATATAAACCTTCATCTAACATTTTAGACATCTTATCAAAACTTGGGAAAAAAACCATAGTATTTCGAGAGAAGCTATTGCAGATATTTGAGATATATTCACTTATACGAGTTATAATTTTTTTATCTTTTGAAATCTCACTATATTTTGTTGTGACATCACCTACATAAAAAATTCGACGATTACTTTTTGAAAAAGGAGAAGGATATCCTACAAGCTCTGTGTGTTTACCAAGACCCATTGAATCACGGTATTCTTCAAGTGGTTCAAGAGTACCTGACATATGAATTGTACTATGAAATTTTTTAAGAACACTTGTACCAACAGAAGGATCTAGACAATATGCTTCAATACGCGGGTTTTTACCATCCTTAGCATCAACTACAAGTTTAGCATACTGATCCATATCAGTATTCATCCAGAAATCAAGGAAAAGACCAAGTTTATGAATAAAAGAACGCGGTAGCTTCCCCTGTTTTTCTTTATAATCCTGAATTTTTTCACCATAGGCAATCAAATCCCCGATTATATCATGAAGCTGTTTACTAGTTACTTTAAAACGAGACATTATCTCAGTTTCAAACTCATGACTTGGGATAAAAGCATCATTTTTACCTATTTTATGAGTTCTTATTTCATTTTCAAGTATATTGTAAACATAAACATCTCTTAAACCAAGAAGTATATCCTGAAGAGTTTTACAAAAATCAGATACCTTAAAACTGCCATCAAACATTGAAGGATCACCATATTTTTCTGCCTCCAACATACAGTTTTTAACCATCCAAAAACTAAGCTCAGCGGAAAACAAATCACGGATATAATCAGGCAAATTATGTGCTTCATCTACAACCAGAATTATATCATCATCTGAAACGCCAAGCCAATCAAAAAGCATGTTTCTAATATTTATATCAAAAACATAAATATAGGGAACCACAACCAATGTAGACTCTTTAATCAAAAGCTTGTTCAACTCATAGGGACATATCTTTTTTTCCCCACAGTAATCAATGAATTCTTCAGCTGTTGGAAGGTTTTCCCGGAACCAAAACAATGCATCCTGAAGTTTTTCTTTATCTTTCCAAAAATTTTTGTAAAAAACACAACCACTATTTTTTTTATTGCTTTCTTCCGCTCGTGCTTTCTTCTTCTCACTTGAACAAAAACGGGAAAGCTCCTCTGACGTTCCCTTAGAAAAATCAGGGTTGTTACGCGCAAGAAGACACATGTTACCTCTGCCTTGGATACCAACACCAAAAATTTTTTCACGTAAATCTGACAAGTGATACCTTACGCTTCTCAGCTCCATTATAACCTGCCTTTGTTGAGCGTTTGTTCGAGTTGTATAAATTATTTTTTTATTATTTTCAAGAGCATATTTGTAACACGAGGAAACTGTGCATATTGTTTTACCTGAACCAGTTCCCGACTCAAAAACCATATCTTTATTATTTTTCAAAGTATTGTAAATCGTCAGCATTATCGCTTTTTGATTTCGCCGTGGTTTGTAGGGAAAAAAATCCATTCTGTAACCTGGAATGCAAGACCATTAAAAAGGTTTGTTGGGAGGTTTATTAAAAGTATTTACCAAATCATTTTCAAAACAAAAATATAATGTTTATTGTAACTATTGCCTAATTCAGTTTATATGAAAACCCCATTAGAAAAAATTAAAAAACAACTAGAAAAAAAAATTCCATCTCATTTAGTTGAAAAACTACCTACAAAATGGGAAAAAATTGGAGATGTATTAGTTTTTTCACTAAATAGTCATTTAGAAAAATATAAGATAGAAATCGCAAAAGTTTACTGTGAAATTTTGAAATGTAAATCTATTTTACAAGATGTCGGCGGGATATCTGGAGAGCTAAGAGAACCTAAAGTTAAGTTGATTTATGGAGAAAAAAACACAGAGACAACACATAAAGAAAATGGTGTAAAATTCAAGTTAGATCCCGAAAAAGTGATGTTTTCATCAGGAAACATGAATGAACGGATAAGAATTTCAAATATAACAAATTCCGAGGAGACCGTGGTTGATCTTTTTGCAGGGATCGGATACTTCACATTACCTATTGCAGTTCATTCAAAGCCAAAAAAGATATTTGCATGTGAAAAAAACCCTAAAGCATTTTACTACCTTAAAAAAAATATTTTACTAAATCATGTTTCAGATATAGTTGAACCGCTAAAAGGCGACAACAGATATATTGCACCAAAAAATGTTGCTGACAGAGTCGTTATGGGTTATTTTGGAAATACTATCGATTTTATTGATACCGGCATTAATTGTTTAAATGATAAATGTGGAATTGTGCATTTACATGATAAATTTTCAGAAAAAAATATACCTGACATTGAGTTTGAAAAAATTAAACAAAAGATTAGAGAATATAAAAGAGATGTTAACCTTTTAAAATGTAATCATGTAAAATCATTTGCCCCCGGTATTAGTCATTACGTATTTGATTTAGAGATTGTGAGAAAATGAAGCTTTATGTATATCATGCAAATGAAGATGACCCAAAGAAATGCAGCGCGAAAAAACTTGCAAAATTTGGATATGTAAAACTAATAGAAAACATTAGAAAAACACCAAAAGACACCATTCTTTTAAATCCATTTGCAGAAAAAAGTATTTCAAGCGAAGATAAAGATATCGCGAGTAAAAATGGGATACTTGCATTGGATTGCTCATGGAAAAATGCTGAAAAAAGTTTTGGTTATTTAGATAAAAAAAATTATTCACGAGCTCTTCCATTTGTAGTAGCAGTTAACCCAGTAAATTATGGTAAAGCACTAAAACTTTCCACACTTGAAGCCTTTGCAGCTGCATTATATATATTAGATGAAAAAAAACAAGCTAAAAAAATACTTGAGCTCTATAAATGGTCACCTCATTTTTTAGAGATGAATAGAGAACCATTAGAAGAATATAGAAACGCAAAAAGTAGTAAAGATATAATAAAAATTATGAAAGAATATATAGAAAACTAAATTTTTTGTTGATATATCCTTCTAAGTTGGAAAAAAATATAAGGTTGATAAAATAAATTTAACCATTTATTTGTTAATTCTAGGTTTTTTCTAAAAAAACATAATTTTAAATATTGTCTTTTATATATATTAAATGCAATATTGATTGGGTGATCTGATAATGAGTAAAAAATACATATTTATATCGATTTTAATGGCATTTTTGTTAATTGCAACAGGTATGAACTCTGTATATGGTTCAAAAATTCAAAAAATTGAAAAAAACAAGGAAAAAACAATAAATGTCGAATCTTTAAAAAATGAAATTAAGGAAAAAATTAATTCTTTACCGGCACAAAATCTTTCATTTTATAGAATAGTCAGCCGTAGTTTGAATACAAAATCCAATGAAGATCCTGATGGGCCATATGTGGGTGGTCTTGATGATCCCACAGATTACACTAATTTATTTTGGGGTTTGTTAGGTTTTGTTTGGATTTCTTTTGGTCTTAATACGTTGCTTAATGCAGAGAATTTAAAACAAATAATCGGTGGGTTATTGGGCACCATTACACCCTCCTTTAATTTGATAATGCAACTTGGTGAAGCATTTGATGTGATAGAATATATAGAAGATGGTTGCTAGAAATTAAGTACTTTCTAATTTTGGAGTATGTTTAAGTAATGCAAACAAATGTCTGATTATAAAAAGTACACTTTCTTGGAGGTTGTCTGTTTATGAAACGTGAACTTGAAACATTTTTCAAACCAAAAAGCATAGCTGTTGTCGGAGCATCAAAAGATTCAAGGAAAATAGGAAATTCAGCATTAAAAAATATTCTAATTTCTGATTATGAATGCAAACTTCATCCAATAAATCCACATGAAAAAGAAATACTTGGGTTGAAATGTTATAAAAAAGTTCAAGATGTATCTGGAAAAATCGATCTTGTTTTAATTTCAGTTCCTGCAAAAATCGTACCATCTGTTCTTCGTGATTGCAAAGAAAAAAATGTGAAAAATGTAATAATTATTTCATCAGGTTTCAGTGAGGTTGGTGAAAATAAACTTGAAGATGAGTTGAAATCAATAATTGAAGATACAAATATGAGAGTACTCGGTCCAAATGTTATGGGTTACAAAAATGCTTCAATTGGGCTGGATGCATCTTTTGTTTATGGAAATCCTAAAAAAGGTAATGTATCACTTATAAGCCAGAGTGGTGCACTCGGTATTGGGATGATATATCTTGCAAACAATGAATATATGGGAGTGTCAAAGATTATTGGTGTTGGAAACAAAATTGATATTGACGATGATGACCTTATTGATTATTTCGCCCAAGACCCAGATACAAGAGTAATAGGGTTATATATTGAAGCAGTAAAAGATGGAAGAGAATTTATGAACGCTATACACAGATGTGATAAACCAGTTTTGGTTGTAAAAGCAGGGCGTAGTAGTGCTGGAGCGCGCGCAACCGCTTCACATACTGGTAGTATGGCCGGCTCTGATAAAATATATAGTGCTGCGATAAAGCAAGCTGGTGGCATTCGTTGTAGAGATGTAGTGGAGCTTTTTGATATGGCCAAGGCTCTAGCAGGCCAACCACATGCAAATGGAAATAGAATTGGAATTATTACTAATGGAGGAGGGCTTGGAATTCTCTTAACTGATGCATGTGAGGCCAATGGGCTTAAAATCCCGAAACTCTCAGATAAAACTTATAAAAAAATGGATAAAATTCTCCCAGATTTAGTAAAACCAAACAATCCAGTAGATTTAGTTGCAGATGCAGGATTCTACAGGTATGAAGCAGCAACAAGATACATGCTTGAAGATCCAAATATCGATGGTGTTATTGTTGCTTCTGTGCATGGTGGATATGCAAGACCTGAGGAGTTTACTGGCGCTATACTAAAAATGATACGTGAGAGAAAATATCATGAGACTTACAAAAAACCTATTCTTGCAACATGGGTTGGCGGCCGAGAATATGAGGACCTTGTTCTTGAATTGAAATCAGCTGGTGTTCCGATTTATCCATCTAGCTGGAGAACTGCACGCTCTATGTTGTCTTTATACCTCGAAGGAAAAAGAAAAGAGAAGAAGTCATAGGAAAAAATTAGTATTTATCACATTTTGTATAAATTAAAAATTTTTTAGCTTGATTTTGAGCAGATAATAACACTTTAATGAAAAATATAAATAGTTAAATATAAATATAATGCTATTCATATTAATTATTGAAAGCTTGTAATTATTGGGAATGTTATAAGTAAAAAAATATTGGGGGATTTTAACATAATGAAAAAGAAATCCATAGATATGAAAAAATGTTTATTGACGTTAGTAATAACAGCAATTTTTCTTGGGTCGGTATTTATACCATTAACCCAATCAGCTGGTTTTGCAAAAGCTAGAGGGAATACAAACCAAACGCAGGGATGTGATAAGGGACCTTCTTATCTACCTGTTTCATCAATGGAAAAAGCCACATTTATAAACTATGATGAGCAGTCAATTCTTGATGATTATGCGTATCTGGCTGCTGTACCATCTTCTGTTTTTAAGCAAGGAAATCAGCTATATTCCAATCCCTTGTTATTCTACCAAGACGCTATACCTATAGAAGGTAAATATGACAAGGATAAAAGCTTGAACGCCCGGATGGGGCTTGATTACTTTATGGAAGATTGGATGGGGTATTGTAATGGTCAAATGGATCAGGTAACTACCATTAATGTTCCAAAAGAAAAAGTAAGTCAATGGAATGCAAGAGAATACAATGTAATATCAGCAAATAACGCATATGACATTGCTGCAGAATTGGCACTACAGGACTGGTCATATTCTGATGATATTGTTTTATCAGTTATAAAAGAAGGAGCAATGGAATCTGATTTTGAGTTGACAAATACGATACAAGGTGAATTAAAACCAAGAGATGTAAAAACAGAACATTTTGAAGTTCCGCAGACAAACCGTCTAGACCCGGTCTTTAACACATTCACTGTCCCTGAAGGATATAAGTTTATGAAAGCACGTGCATGGTATCCCTGTTTATATATAAATGTTGACTTGGGAGGTTTCTTTCAGTTAGCAAATATGTCTATTCCTGCAGGTGACAAAGATCTTCAGCTTTATTGTAAATATGGAGATTACTGGATGCAGACTTCTGCTGTATCAGGCTGGAATCAGAAATTTGGTATGGATAAAGATATTGCTGAAACTTATATTTACAAAGATGGAACCTGGAGAGCATCAATTACAGATGTTCCAACAAAAGAAATAGGAAAATACGGGACATGGCCTGAAATAATTAAAAACATGTTAACAACAGTAACATATCAAGTAGACGTTGAGATTTACCCTGGTACAAATATTGACATACCAGACATACCACCTTATGGTTGCAGAGATGCAACATTAAAAGTAACATGGGATGATCCAAATGTTGACTTAGGTTTTTCAATAATAGGACCCGGTGGTGAAGAAATTTTTACAGCGTATAATGAAAGCAGAGAGACCTATCAGGAAATGCATTTAGATCAACTTGGTGAATGTTTAGAGGGAGAACATTATAGTATTAGCGTACATTCAAAAAAAGACCTTAAAAACCATGTTGATTTTGAATTAGAATACAACTGGAAACAGGGAATTTCTGAAGAAAAAGGAGATGCTCTAACTTCTGCTACTGAAGGTGCAGTTTTGGCAAGTCAACTAAACGCGCCTCTTCTCTATATTAAAAACAATAAAGTTCCACAGGTCACAAAAGACGCGTTATACAAACTTGGTGTAAAACGAATCCATATTGTAGATATTGGCGGTAAACTTAAACAGGATGCAAAAAATGATATTGGTGATATTGCAGATGTAAAAAATCATTACACTCAACTAGAAAAAATATATGATGTTATACGTGAAAAGTCAGGTAATAATGATGTAATATTTACGACATTAGATCCATGGAGTTATTGGTATGCATCAGAGATAAGAGCAGCTGGAGAAGACCCTGGATCTTTGTTTATTGGACCTGCCACATATATTGCAGCTCATCACGGTAGCCCAGTTTTAATAATTGATAATCATCCTCGTCTTTCATCGGCTGTTGTTTGGCACACAGAGTTTTGGAAGAGAATAGCTGCAAGAGCCTCTGGTAATGACCCGCCTGTTGCTGAAATGCATCTAACAGGTGTTAGAGTCTATGATTTCCTTGACGAATATGGTTTTGATGAAACCGGCCGGGAAGTCATCATTTCAGTAGGAGGGCAATACGATATTGGACCAAGCTGGGATAGGATGTTTCTTGGAATGGCAACTGCAGGAAAATTTTTCTTTTCACCGGTTGATACTGCCTATTGGATATCTAGAAATATTTTCTATCCAGGATTAATATTTGAAAACCCTGGTATGAATCCTAATGGAGTAAAATTAGAAACAGGTAGTAAAAGTGAAAGAAGAAATATTTTACCTTATGGTAAATCTGGTCTAAAGGTCATAGAAGAAGAACATGAGGAGACTTTCAAATATCCTGTACATTTAACTTTTGTATCCTACCAGCACAGATACAACGAAAGAGGAGCGATGAAATATTACAAATATAAATATGAATGCGCAGATGGTCTTATACCTGGAGAAACTAGGACTTTTGAGCCAATTGACCAGGATTCAATAAAATTGTATACTGGTAAAGAAGGTTGTTTCATGCCCGATATGAGTCTTACGGATGTAATGCCATTTTATCTTGAAAAAGGAGGATACGAATGTGCTTACGGAAGTAGTTTCCCAGCAACTGTTGAAAATGTAAACGACGGAGTACTGTATTGGCATCTTGGCTCTCATGGTGGCGGTGGCGACTGTGGAACATTTTTATTCTGGGATTCTGAAAACTATGGCTCAACTGTAGAATGTAGTGGTATTCCATTAATACCTGGAGCAGGCGGTCTAGAAGAACCTAACCCCTGGAGATCATATGATTGGTATCTGGGATCAACTAAAGAACCAGACACGCTTAGTGTAGAAATTCATGGAATAATCCCTGCGTTATTAGGAAATCCAGAAATAAATGGTTTATTCAGAACAGCTTTTGACTGGGCTCCTGCAGTACACCCAATTCTAGATAAAATAGGAACAATTGCAAGCAAAATACCAATAATTAAACAGCTTACACCAGATTGGCTGAAAGACACACAAGATTATTTTGATGGGCAAGTTTGTAGTATGCTACTGAGTACTATGGGTTATACCTGGTATAACGGTTGGACGATGGATGAACATCTTGAAAACCTTCATTCAATGCTTTTTACAACAGGTGTGTGCTTATCTGCTACAAAATACTTACATACATCAATAGTTAGACATGGATCCGTTGCCCAAGTAATTGACCCTTGGAGTACAAGTTGGTATGGATGTGTTTGGATGCAATCAATCCCAAGAGACATAATACTTGGTGACACTGTCGGTGAGGCATACAACAAAGGTATTAGTCACGTTGGAATTCTTCACATCGGAGATATTGAAGAAGGGCCAAGGTTCTGGTGGGATAACAATGAAAACGTTCTTTATTACGGCGATCCTGATCTAAGAATGTGGGTACCAAGTACTGAATATAGTGATGCAAACCATTGGGAAAAAGAAGATACACTACCAATTCGTTATGACAGTGAATTAAACATTAATGGTCATATGCCATTTGGAGCAACTAGCTATCCACATGAACGTGAAC
>CAZOBL010000032.1:0-19482 GCA_964578185.1 uncultured Thermoplasmatales archaeon | reverse complement strand
AACATTAATGGTCATATGCCATTTGGAGCAACTAGCTATCCACATGAACGTGAACCCGAACCAGAACTTGACATGCAACTTGTAATATTAATTGCACTTTCAATAGTAATAATAGTTGCAGCAGTTGTAATAGTAAAATACAAGAAGAAAAAATAAAATATCAATATTTTTCTTCTTTTTTTCTATTTAAACTAACTTTCTTTGGCTCATAATAGGGTTCTTAACTGTTTACATTAAAAAAGATTACAACAATAATGGGGTTTCAATTTATGAAAAAAAAATTTACAAAAATTAGAAAAAAGTTTTTATCAGTTTTAATAACAGGTGTTTTCCTAGCTTTATTGTGTCTACCTTTGACACAGACAACTGGTGTTGCACAATCAAATATAGACTTAAACTACAATGAAGATTTAGGTTTTGATAAGGGACCCTCTTATTTACCTGTTGTACCTCTAAAAAAAACTACTTTTATAGCCTTCGATGAAGAAACATATCTCGATGATTACGCATATCTTGCAGCTGTACCAACATCAATTTTCAAATATGAAGATAGGCTTTATTCGAATCCTTTACTTTTTTATCAGGATGAATACAATATAATCGAGGAAAAAGAGCTGACTTTGAATTCAAGGCAAGGCATTGATTATTTCATGGAAAATTGGCTTAGTTACTGTAACGGTCAAATGGATGTGATGACAACTGTTAATGTTCCAAAAGAGAAAGTTAGTCAATGGAATGCTAAAGATTACAATATAATCGAAGGTAGCAACCCTTATGATATTGCCAAAAAACTTGCTTTATCTGAATGGTCATATTCAGATGAGGTGGTTTTATCTGTCATAAAACAGGATTTTGATAAACCAGATGATAATATTATTTCAAATAAGATTTCAGGTAGTATATCAAATATTAAAGGCGTTAGGCAAGAAAGATTTGAGGTGGGGCAAACTACTACCCTTGAACCGATTTTCAAAGAGTTCCATGTTCCTGAAGGTTATAAATATATTAAATCTGAAACAACCTGGGATTTATTGTCTTTGATTGGGGGAGCAGTAATTATTCCACGTGGTGACCCTGATACTCAACTTTATTGTAAATATGGTGATGAGTGGCTTGAGACATCAATTGGCCAGCAATATACGCAGCTTCAAGGACCTAGAGATTACGCTGACTCATATGTCTATAATGATGGGGCTTGGAAAATAGGTATCACGGAGGTGCCTGTTTTTTCAAATTCTGAATCTCAAGTGGCCTTCCTGGGTTTACTTAAAAATATTTTTTCAGGTGAAGTTACTTATAAAATTAATATAGAGTTATTTGAAGGAACTGAACTTGAGATACCTGACAATCCACCTTATGAATGTTCAAATGTAGAGTTTAAACTTACTTGGGATAACCCTGATGTAAATCTTGGTTTTTCACTTATTGGACCTGCAGGAGAAGAAATTCTATCATCGACCAATGAAAATGATAGTCAAATATTGCGTTTACAAAGTCTTGGTGAATGCATGCAAGATAAGCACTATCGAGTATGTGTTTTTTTAATGGATGATGTTGACTCCCCAGTCAATTTTGAAGTAGAATATTCATGGGGTCAAAGAATTAAAAAAGAAGAGGGCAATGCTTTAAGTTCTGCAACTCAGGGGGCAGTTTTGGCAAGTCAACTTAACGCACCGCATTTATACATTAAAGAAAATGCCATTCCAAAAAGTACAAAAGATGCTTTATACAAACTTGGTGTAAAACGCGCACATATAGTAGATATGGAGGGCATGCTTAAGCATAACACAAAAAAAGATATTGATGATATCGCAAACATTAAAAGCCATTATAAAACACCTGAGAGTATATATGATGCTATTCGTGAGGAATCAGGTAATAATGATGTGATCTTTTCAACAATTGACCCATGGACTAAATGGTATATGAGAGAGCTCAAACCTGGTGATGAAACAAAGGCGGGTTTGTTTATTGGCCCTGCCGCATATATTGCAGCACATCACGGTAGCCCAGTATTAATCGTCGATAATCACCCTGAGCTTTCATCAGCAATAGTATATCACAACGAGTTTTGGAGAAGATATGCTGATGATCGTTTTTATCATACAGTATCAATTGCAAGTATGTTTTTTACAGGTAGACAAGTATATGATTTTTTAGAGAGAAATAACTTTGATGAACAGGGCATGGAGACAATCATTACTGTTGCTGATCAATACGATATTGGTGTATCTTGGGATAGAGTTTTTACAGGTTTAGCCAAACCAGGGCGTTTTTGTTCAACTCCTGTTGATACATCCTATTGGATATCAAGAAATATGTTTTATCCTGCTTTAATTTATGAAAACCCTGCTTTAACTGATGAATTGACTTTAGTGAATGGTAGTATAAGTGTCAGAAAACCACTTGGTGTTTTAAGTTATCCATATGGTAATACTTTAAAGATAGACAGGCCCTCACAAGAGGAAAAATTCAGATATCCGGTTTTGCAGTCTTATACATCTGGTATGAACCATAGATTTAACGAAAGAGCTAGTAAATACTACGGCAATAAATATCAATGTGCAGATGGGACCATCCCTGGTGAAACTGTATCATTTAACCCAATTGATCAAGGTGTATTATTAAAATATGAAGGAAAAGAAGGTGCTTATTGGCCTGATATGACTGCCTCAGAAATTATACCCTATTATCTAAGTGAAGGAGGCTATTCAAATGTATTTTCAACTAATTTTACTGCAACAATGGATAATTTAAACAAAGGATCGATACTTTATTTCTTACTGGGACATGGAACAGAATACAACGGTGGAACTCTTCAGTTTTGGAATCCAACAGAAAAATTTCAAAGAAAATCTATCGCTAAATATTTTATACCATTTATTGGTGCGACAAAAGAGCAGAACCCGTGGCGTGGATATGAATGGTATTTTGGTTCAACACAAGAACCAGATACAATGACACGGGATTTAAAAGGCGCTATACCTCTTACAAATATACCTTTCCCTTTTGTAAAAACTGGTTTGGATTTAGTTCTTGCAAAAAAACCATTCAGAGAGTTTTTAAATAAATTAATACCCCTAATCGATCCGTTTGAAGTTGATAATCTCTATGACGGTGTGATAATGACTGATTACTTCAGCCAGTACGGTGCAAAAGCATGTAATGGTCTTAAAATAGATAATGCCCTTGGCAATATGCATTCATGTGGTTTTATCACATCAGCCTGTGAGGCATCAAATACATATCTTCATACATCCCTTATAAGACATGGTAGCTCTTTTCAGATAATGGATCCCTGGGCTACTTCTTTTTACGCTTCAGTATGGGTACAATCCATCCCTAGAGATATTGTAACAGGCGACACGATAGGTGAAGCTTTCGTTAAAGGCATTAGTAAAGTAGGAATTCTTTATATCACCGATCCACCTCAATGGTGGTGGGATAAACTTGAAAATGTTTGTTTCTTTGGAGATCCTGACTTAAGACCTTTCGTTCCTGAAAATAAACATAGCCTTAAAAACAACTGGAATTTAAAACAGGTTCAGTCTTTATGCTATGACAGCGAACTAAATATCAATGGCCATATGCCATTTGGAGCAACAAGCTATCCACACAAAATAGATATGGATAGCAAGCTAGATACTCAGTCAGTAATAATTGGTATAATGGTTTTAGTTTCGATACTAATTATTGTAGTAGTAATGATAAAAGGAAGGAAAGATTAACTATTTCTTTCTCCATCAATCTTTCTTTTAAAAAAATAATTTAAAGTATTTATTCAACCCACTCTACACCTAGTTTTTTCTCCCAGTCAGGGCGACTTCCATCCCATTTGCCCGCGATTTCTGGCGGAACACATTTTTTACATACTCTAATTATTTTAAAATAACAAGAGTTACACACGGATTTACCGCATTTAATACATACGGAGGTAGCCTTGTTTTCTCCACAGATTTGACATTTACCTTTAGGTTTTTTATCTGAGAAATCCTGAAAATCATCTAATTTATTATTTCCATCTTTGGTTTCTTCTAACCAATTTTGAAGTTCTTTGTTCATAGATTTTTTCTGTTTAGAATTCTTGTTTTTTTCGCTCACAATGCATACTAAATTATATGGGTTTAAAAACTTTGTTAAAATCAATAGTATACTTTTACTTTTTTTGAATGATTTTGGTGTTTACAAAGTTTGAAAATAGATGGAAAAAAGGAGTGAATGTCACCAATACAATGATATGCCATGGTGTAAAGGCTTGTAAAAACCAGTTGTAATCCATTATGCCAGAAACATCTAAGAATGTAGACATCAAAAAGGAAAAAAGCAATACACCTAATATAAAATCGAGTTGATCAAAGGGTATCCAACTTTGCCCTCTTTTAATCCCAGCACGTCGTTTAAAAAAGCTTTCAATTATATCGCCCATCAGTGCTCCAAAACATATAGAGAAAATAATGGGTATCATTAGTGGAAATCCTGTGAAATCATTGATTATTATTGGAAAATCTATAATTCTGCCAAATTTTGCAACTGCAGATAGCCCAAACCCAGCAGTCATACCTATGAAGGCTCCAATGATAAGCCCTCTCCAGGTTTTACCATCACCTAGTATCCTTTTGCCGTCTTTGTATTTTTTACCAAAATCAATTGGTGTACCCCCTCCAACTAGTAGAGCAAAACCGTTTGCAAAATAGGCAGGTAGTACAAGCCATAGTGCTTGTATTATTATTTCGTAATATTGCATAGAGCATTATAATAATAAAGAATGTTGTAAAAAGTATTCGGAAAAAATAATTTTAGTCTCTTCGACTTAATTTTAAACCTTTATAGCAGAATTTATTTGAACGTTTAACAAGTCCTTTTAAGGCCAGGTTTGAGAGTTTGAAGTTTTCTGCGACCATATTTCCAAATTTGCCGTCTTCACCAACAAAGTCATATATTTTGCTCTCAAGGTTTTCAAATTCTTTATCGTTAAGTGATGCTACTGTGAAAATTTCACTTATCTCATTGATTGGACAAGATATATTAATGTTAAAAGATGAGTAATATGAGCGGTATTTTTTCTGTGGTTTACCTGCAACGCCTTCATCTGGCGTGGTCCACCTTGTTTCAACTAGCTTCATCTTATCAAAGTACTCTAATGCCTCTGCACCTTCATCTCCAAATTTTTCTACTACTTCACTCATTGGTTTCCAATCATTCAGAATTTCTGTAAATACTTCTTTTTTTGCTTTTGTATCAAATGCTCTGAGAAGAGGTACTAAATCAGTGGAATCATTTACAACTTTTGTTCGCATCATTTTTTAAACGCCCGGTATATTTATACGCTAACTCCAATATTTAAGCTTTTTGTATAAAAATATTTTTATGAAAATGATTTAGGAAGTAATTATTTGTTTTCTTTCAATTTTTTATATTCTTTTTCTGTCTGATGCTCTATATAGCCCTCTCCCCTAAATGCCGATAGTCCATGTGCCGCAACTCCAATTCCCCAGCCAAATAAAACAAAAGCAGGCCATGGTGCTACATCTCCACCGGTTATAACCCGCCATTGAGCAAAAAGAAACGCATTAACAGCCATATAAATTACAAGATGAATGTAAAAATCTGATTTTTCTTTTGCAATCTTCCTTGCTTTTTTCCTAAGTTCCTCATCTGTTGGTATGCAAATAAATATTAAAATCAACTATAAAAGAATAACATTAAAAAGTATGGACTGGTCGGAGTCGGCTCTTTTCAACAGGAGAGATACTAGGAGGCGAAATCGCATTTTTTAGTCTGTCAAATGTGGTGATGATTTGAAACAGATTTCTGTTTATGATAAGATGACTAATGCTGAAAGAGAAGTAGCTGAATTGTTAAAAGAAATGGGAATTAAATGGAATTATGAACATCCTGTTTTTGTATGGGATGATAATAACAGACCAAGGGTTTGGGCCCCAGATTTCTATTTAATTTCATTAGGTATATATGTTGAAGTATGTGGTTCTGCAAACTTTGATTATGACTATAGGAGAAAAATATTTGATAAGAATGGCTATCGAGTGATTTTTTTACATTTGTATAAGGATAAAACTAAATGGATATTTCATCTTTTAAACTATATTGAAAAAATTACAGATTATAGGTTTTATAGAGCAAATAAAATCCTTAAAAAAGAAAATTGAATGATGCCCCATAACTACGAAATTCTAAATAAAAAAAGCATAGGTTAAAATACAGAAATTATAGATAGAGTGTGAAATAATTGGATTTATTAAACTCCTGTTAAAATAAAATCCACCTGTAAAAAATAATGAAGAAATAAATATACTTGCAGCTTTTGATTCATGAATCATAACAAAAAAGGCAGATGTAATAATTATTGGAAGAAATATATAGACATATTTAACAAAATCATATTTTTCATTTTTCCCAAAATTTAAGTATAAATAATCAAAAATTACAAAATACAAAGTAGAAAAAAATAACGCTCTGAAAAAATATTCTTCCCATATGGGGGCAAAGATAACACCAGTTAAATAATCATATTGCGAGGGTATTGGCTTGTCATATGGTAGAATTAAAACAGATATTAAGAATGGTAATATACCTCCTGCAATACCTAAAAAAATTGAAAATTTAATTGACCTTCCTTTACTGATACCAATTATTTTCTTATCGATTACTCTTTTATTTATAAGATAAAATGTAAGTGGAACGAAAACAAAAATCATTATAATAAACATTGCCAGTTTATAATCTAACGGTATTGGTATTACATATTTCAAAAGATACCAAGGAATATAAAATGCAAATAATAAAATAATTAAGCCAAAGAATGATTTTATTCTATTATTTGTCCAATAGTTTTTATTAATTTGCTTGAATCTTTCTATGAATTTATTCAATGTAAAATCTCCAAATACTCTGTGTTATTTATTCTGAGTTCATTTCATCAATCGTTTGTTGATGTATCTTCTATCGTACCGATAATGGGATAAGGAATACCATGACCAACAAAATCTTCTGGACGACATGTAAATAAGAGTACCTGATGTCCATATTTTTTTACCTCTGACTCTATAACTTCAAGCATCCGCTCTCGACGACCTTTGTCAGTATATCCAAAAGGATCATCAAGCATTAGACAAACGCCTGAATCTGCCTGATCAGCAACAAGACCTGCAATTGCAAGACGATAAAGTACACTAATTTGTTCTTTAGTACCAAATGATTGCTCGCTGAATTCAATTTCCTGAGAGGCAGGATTTCTTATTGACATAGGAAGTCCTTCTTCAGAAACTATTAACTCACTATTATCTTGTAAAATATATTGCAACCAAGTTTGTATCTTTTCTTTAATTGGACCGCCAACTGCCTCAACATGTTTTTGCAACTCTGATTCGAGTACTTTTTCAAGTAATCTTAATGCATCAGCTTGAATTTGCTCAGAATTGACTAATTTTTGTAAATTTGATTGTTCTGCCCTAAGGCGAACAAGTTGACCTTCAGGGTCATCTTTTCTTAGTTCTGCGATTTTTCCTTCTATTTTACTAATCTCTTTTTGCTTTGTAATTGCTTCTGTTAGTTTTCCAGTAAGATTTTGAGCAGCTTTCGACTTCTGTTCTTCAGCCATGTCTCGTTCTTTATTCAGTGGTTCCCATATTTCGATAGCTTTGGTAGCATCTTTAGATTTCTTTTCATATTGTTCTTTGATTTTATCATCGCTACCAAACTCCTTGCGATGTTCAACTAAATTTTTCTTAACAGACTTCAATTCCTCCATAACTTCGGATGAATGGCTCTTAGATCCTTTATGATCCGCATCTAGCGAACCAACATTCTCTGTTTTTTTATCAATATCAGATTGAATATCATTTAGAGCTTTTTCTTCAAGTTTATAGCGAATCTCCCATTCTTCAGGTTTGCCTTCTGGTTTTTCTACATCAGGAGACTTAAGAGATTTTAATTTTTTCAGTTCGCCATTTAATCGGCCTATTTCCTGCATTAATTTATCACGAGTATCGCCACCTAATGCAGTTGAAATTTGGCTTCCAGCTCCGGATATTTTAGTATCAAGAACAGTTGACCGGCTGTGCCTATCACGCAATTCATATATGTCTTTTACATCGAACTTTTTTAGAAATTTTGTAACTGACTCAAGACATTCATCATAATTCTCAGATTCTGATTTTGATGATTCTGCAGTGAAACAATGTTTTTTATCTGGTGATGTAATTTCAATTTTGGTAGAGGCAAGTCCTGAGACTTTGTTGTAGTCAGCTTCTTTTCCATCTACTTTTATTGTAAAATCTTTTGGGAGGCTTCCTGATATAACCCACGATTCTGCTTCCTTTTTACCTTTTGCTTCTTTCAATTGTTCGTCGAGTTTATCCCATTCCAACCAACCTTTTTTATCTGGGAGAAGTAACTTAGCTTTTTCTTTTTTAAGCCCGTCTAGCTTTTTTTGAACATCGTCAACAGTATCAAGACGAGTTTTAACTTTATCGAGGCTTAAATTTAATTCTTCAATTTGAACGCCTCTTGTTTCAAAATCAAGCCAACTTCGCAATGTATTAATTTCATTTTTTTTATCATCGCGTTTTTTAAGTAGTTCTTTTAGAGACTTACGGGCTGATTTTAGTTTTTTTTCTTTTTCTTTGCGATCGTTTTCAGCTTTTTCGAATTTATCTGTTAATTTCTCTAAATTTGTAACTAGGTCTTTCCGTTCTTTTAGTAATTTCTCTGCTTTTCCTGCTTCTTCTTTAGTTGTATCTGCGATTTCTTTTGCTTTTTCTCTTTTTTTTCTATGTTCTTCTGCCTGATTACGTAATTCTCCAGCTTCTTTTATGCGAGAGTTAGTGTCTTGCATGTCTTCGAGATCTTCACTTATAGTGCGGAGAGTATTGACGTATTTTTCAATTCTATTGGAATCATCTTCTAGTAAATTGATTTCTTCTTCAATTTCAGTAAGTCTGTCAAGATGGTCTTTTAAATCACTTTTAATTAAATTAGTTCGTGTTTTATTCCACATAGAAATACTGTTCGTAATTTTTGTCAATATTCGACCTAATTGTGTAGCACTTTCTGCTATAGCCTTATCAACACCTAAACTAGCCACGGTCGAAGGGGCTTTCACTAATTCAACAAGGCCCCCTTGTGTTGGAATAAGAACTTGCATAAGATTGTCTTTAACTGCATTATCAAAACCACCTCTGGAAACTTCACCCGCTTCAGCACCAGCAACAATCTCTCTGCATAGTTTATATGCCTCGTCCATCTCCTCAATTTGTTTCCAAGAACTTCCAGTTTGATGATACAAGGTTGCTTCACTAGATGCCAGCTGACGACTAAATCTTTTACGAATTCTATAAAGATTATTATTTGCTGAAAATTCTATCTCTACCATTGGAATTAAGCCTGAAGAACCTATAGGCCGTAGCCTATCTGTATGAGTTCCACGTTGTTTATCAAGCAAACCAGCAACAATCGCTTCCCATACAGCAGATTTTCCAATTGCATTAGGTCCATTGAAAATAACAAATCCTTTTTCGATATTATCTAATTGTATTTCACCTTTCCAACATCGCCAGTTTGATATTGTTATATTTTGAATGTGTTGTAGAGTCAAGCCTCTTCCTCCAACTTTGATTTTAGGATTGCCAATGCTCTACGTTTCACTATCTTATCTTCGTTTGATTCAAGTATATTTTCCGCAACTGCTTGAACTGCATCTGGAAAACTATCTATGTTTACCTCGCCCAAAGAATTTATTTGTATGTCTTCTAAGTCTATATATGCCCAATCATCCATCTGTAATTTTGTAAGAACTTGGTCAAGTTCATTTTGTTCATCCCATGATAATGATCCTGACAGATGCAAACGAATGGCTGTTGCTTCAGGTGGCGTCTTGATGGATTCCAATGCTTTGGTTAAACTATTAATCCCTAATCCCCCAATCTCTTTGGATTCCATTTTTAATTCAATTCGTTTCCATGCAATCTTACCGACAATAACTGGTTTAACATTAATTTTACTTTTATCAACTTCGACTACGAGTACTTGACCTTTATGTCCCTCATCAAAGCCTCCTGGCTCTAGAGACCCGCAATAATAAGTTTTTTCATCTATTTCAACAGGATTGTGCCAATCTCCAAGAAAAGTAATATCCAAGTCGCGAATTTTGGTAACATTACTTGGAATTGTACCATTAGGTGCGGTATTGATACTTCCGTGAAGTAATCCTATTCGAAGCCCGTGTTTCTCATCACGCTTTGGTATACATTCGCTTATATCATTTATAGGATTTTTACGTTTTATTGGGCTTGGAAAAAATGTAGCATTAGGTATCGTTTCTATCGAGATTGGAGTATTTTCAAGTATTAGATGAATATTTTTTTCTTTTTCTGCGAGGCGTTTGAATGTTTGTATTGTTCCACCTTGATGCCACCAATCATGGTTCCCCGGCATTATATACACAGGACAATTAAATTTTGATAGGATATTTTCTATTTTTAAAATATCTGGTTCACCAACACGATCACTATCAAATAAATCACCTAGGATAAAAACTGCCTTTGCTTTATTTTCATCTATTAGTTTTGCAATTTCAGAGATGGTGTCATACTTTATGTCTCTAAATTTCTTTGCAGCTCCTCCTGCACTGTTCATTGGAGCCCCAATGTGCCAATCTGAAGTAACAATAAACGTTGGTATAGTTACTAACCTCCCAGATATATAATAGAATTTTACCTATTTAAAAATATTTTATTTATACTCGTCCACTTCTTCAGAACCACACATTTTACATCTAATATTTTTACTTTTGATAAGATTATATTCTTGACTCATATCACTTAAGTCTTGTTTTATCTCAATCTTCCAATCTTCTTCAAAATCTTTAAAAATTGAGCATTTTTTACATTTCCATAAAAGTTTTTAATTTTCTCTGATATAGAATTGTTGGATTTCCCATAATAATCAATAATTTAATAACATAAAATAATAACATAAAATTATAAAAGGATTTATTAAATATCAACAGGTGATATGAGATTAAAATCTATTTTCAATAGGCCAACAATATATTCTTTTATATTTTCTCTCGTAATAATCATACCTTTATTCTTTGATGTGTTTATAATTAAATATGGGTTAAAGTTATTCTTACTTATTTTGCTTTTTTTAATTAATTTTATTATCACATATTATGATATTACTAGATATCCATTGAAGATTAGTTTAGAGAATTTACCCGAATTAATGGTAAAATCTCTTTTTGGTGATAATTATCATAATTACAGATCGAATGTAATGTTTTATTATAAAAGAAAAAATATTTTGAAGATGCATTATAGATATAACATGATGGGAGCTGATGATAGAAACTTTGAGATAAATATTTCAAAATATTCTGATTTATGTGCTTCAACAGCTTTTTTTAAAAAAACAACTGCAATTATGGAAGTTGAAGACTCTGATTCTCACAAAAGATTAGTATCAAAAGGTCAAATTTGGAAAGAAATGAAAAGCGTTATGTCTGTCCCGATATATAATAAAAATAAGAAGAAGATAATTGGAATATTAAATATTGATAGTAAATTAGATGCTGAAAAAGCTAAATTTTATGAGTCTAAAACTAATACCATACTAAATGCCTATGCAGATATTATATCTGATACAGTGGGGTGAAATAATATGGCAAAATCACAATTTAAAAAATTAAAAAATGGTGTATATATACCAAAAAGTAATGTTAATTTTCCAAAAATAAAATTAATAGAACCAAAATCCTCAAAAATTAAATTACCAAAGTTTAAAATAAAATAGACTAAAATTATACGGAAATAGATCATAGTTATATACTATTATTCTTTATTTTCCCTCTTTTTTTTATTGATTAAAAAATCTGCGAAATCTAATGTTCCGATATTATTTTGATTATATATTTCATTAATGCCCCATTCAGCATGTTCTATTAGCAATCTCACTCTCTCTTTTGGGTCTTTATCTTGGTATAACCCAAGCATAATTGCAGAAATAATTCCTTCAGGGTCAAGACTATTAATATTTTGGAAAGTATCTCTTTTATTAACTTTCTTTATATTTCCTTTTGATATTCCTAAAGCTGCCCCTAATCTCCAAACATCTCTTTGCTCTTTAAAAAGGCCCTGGGCTACGAGATGTTTCATTTGTTTTTTTGATTTCTTACTTACAGGTATAGTTACTGTTTCACCAAAAGCTTCTGTTAACATTACGAGACCCCCGTAGTTGGTAGGATTATGCTACCTTCTTTTTCATTTTTATGTTTCAATAATAAATCTGTTTTTATTTTTCCCTTTAAATGAGTTTCGTCCCCTTCTCTAAATTCTCTATCTGTAACCAATAATACTATTTGGTCAGCCATATTTGGAATGAATTTTAATACTCTTTCTCCATGAATCATATCTAATCTACTAAATGGTGTATCCATAAATATTGGAGCTTCAGCACTTGCACATTTATTCAATGCTCCAATAAGTGATAATGCCACTAATTGCTCTTCCCCGGATGAGCGCCATTCGCTTCTATTTAAAACAGTTTTTTGTTTTGTAATTATGCTAAGTCCATATTGATTATTTATTCTTAAATGGTCAAATTCTTCTTTTGATCTAACCCTTCTGAAAATGTCTGTTGCGATATTTTCTACTCTTTTTCTTTGTTCATCTATAAATATTGAAACAGCACTATTGAATATATCTCTTAAATTTTTTACATATTTAATCTGATTATTAAGTTTCTTTAATTGTTCTTTTGGTATGGAATCAATTTTAATGTCTAACTCGTTTTTTTCTTTTAATAATAGAAGTTTTTCATTATTTTTTTCTTCAATTAATCCTCCAAGCCGACCTGATTCTCTTTCATTATTTCTAATTTTAATTTCTAATTTTCTTGGTTCTTCAGCATCAACACCTTCAAGCTGAGATTGAACTCTTTCTAATTCTGAATTGAGTCTTTGGATTTCATATTCATATTCTAAAATTTTTTCATCTATGTTTTTTAATTCTTCTTCAGAGACCATTGAATCCATCATTTTCTCTAATGCTTTTTTACTATTTTCATAAGATAGATTCGGTTCAGGGATATCCGTTAGTTTTTCTATTAAAATACGTGTTTCTTTAAGTTCTTCTTCAAACTTTTTTAAGTTATTTTCATCAAGTATTGTACCACACTGACTGCATTTACTCTCTTTTATACCAATATTTAAATTTTCTACTTTTTCTAATGCCCTTTGTTTTTTGTTATATCTATCTAATGATTGCTTTGCTTGTATATCTAATTGTTTTATTAAATTATCAGCAATGGGGCATAAAACATTCTTATATATTTTTTCTACCAGATTGCCTCTTTCCAATTCTTTTGTCTGCTTTTTTGCCTTCCATTTTTCCAATTCTTCTTCTATTCTTAATCTTTCAACTGCTTTTTCTTGCACTTCTTTCATATCTGATAATTTTCTTTTATCTTCTGCAATTTCTGCTTCCAACTTTTCTTTTTGATTTTCAATTGTTATTATTGACTTTTCAATATCTTCTAGATCTCTTTCTATTGCTTGTTGTATTTCCGCTAATTCTTCAAGATCTTCACCGCCAAGCTGTTTCATTATTCTTGCTCTTTCCATTTCAAATTTCTTTTTTATTTTTTCTAAATCGCTACGAGCAGTTTTAAAGAAAGGGACACCAAGAACTCTCTCGATAGAATCTTTTAACAATGCCATCGCCCTGCCTTCCCCTTCTAATAATTCTTCATAATCTCTAAGCATTTCTCCATCAAAAAAATAAAAACGGCTAACTGTAGAAGGTAAAATCCTTTGAATTTGATGTTCAGGATCTGGTACAATCCTACCCGCTCTGTAGACTTCAAAAATCATTCCATCTTCATATTTTTTATCAGTATGTCTTTTAGACTTTGTACTTCTTATTAAATTCCATTGTTCTCCTTCATGTTCAAAATATATTTTAACAGTAAATTTTAGATCATCATTTTTCTTAGCTGTAAGATTTAACAGAGAAGTAGGACGAATAATATTTCCTTTACGATCTAAAACTTTACCATATAAACCCCATAATATCGCCCTCTGGATTGATGTTTTTCCTTGACCGTTGCCTCCTCTTAATAAATGAATGCCTGAACCATTGTTTTTAAATTCAATAGTATGTTTTTTCAAATAGGGGCCAAAATTTAAAATTTCAATTTTTTGAATAATAATACTAATCACCCTTTTTTTGTTTAATCAATTCCATAATTTGTTCTTGACAACGTCCTCTGTCAGAGTCAAGTGGATTTCTAATTACAAGGGTTAATATTTGTTTAATTAGTTCATCATCAGATGGAGTTTTAGATTTTTTATTAACACGACTTAAAACCGAAACCATTTCTTCAAATTCCACTTTTATTCCTCCTCTAGATCCTCTTCTATAAAGGAAATTTCATTATCTTTAATAAGATCAGCCCCATATTTTATTCCAATTTTCCATAATTCATGCGTTATTTCACTATTTTCTGCATTTTTAGCGAAATTCCATGCCCTGGATAATTCACTTCTAATTATTGGCATCTGATCATTTTCAGATGAAATGTCTGGCAAAATTAACGCATCAATAATTATTGCAATCCTTTTACCCTTTGATCTTCTAAGGACTCTTCCTCTTCTCTGAATATATTGCCTTGGATTTGTTGATGATGCTAGTATCAATGCTCCATCAACAATAGGTATATCAACTCCCTCATCAAGACATCTTATACTGACAATAATGCTAGGATGTCTTTCAAAATATTGTAGGGTTCTTTCTCTTTCTGAATTATCCATATTTGAATGATAAATTAAAATTGATAAATCTTTGTTTTCTTGCCTAAGTGCTGATGCAACAGCGTTCATTTGTTCTTCATCTTCACAATATATTATCCAATTACTGTCAGATCTGTAATTTTCTTTAATTGCACGGCAAGCTAAATCTATTTTTCCTTCAGCTTTTTTTAATAACCTGGAACGATTTATATACATCAATTCTAATTTTCTTTGATCTTTTTCTGAACCATCTCCTTTTATAAGTTCAAGATGTTTAATTAAAAAATTTTTAATATCAACCGTTATTTTATTCCATTCAGCTTGTTCATTTGAATTCAGTTTAACAGTATCAAAATAGTAATTATATTTAGTTAAAAATTTTCCTAATATAGCTGTTTCTTCTTCATCATCCTCTGAGAGTTTAACTTTACCACCAATTGGAAGATGATATACAGGTTTTTCACCAAAATTTTTTATTATTGCTTCATTACCTATATTATCAAATAATCTTTCAGGTGTAGCTGAAAGGCCCATTTTTTCATTGAACTGGATGAAATTAAGCAATTTTCTGTATTTTGGACTTCCAATTCTATGTGCTTCATCTGCTATAAGCATAGGATTTTTTGCTTTCTTTAAAAAACTAATAAAATCTTTCGATGATGCGGTTGCCATTGTAGCTAATATTATCTTTGGTTTATTGATATTTGAAATAAATATTCTTTTTAATTTATTATTTCTCCAATTATATCCTCCACCCGCTAATAATAAAGGAGTATTGGGGTAAAAGCCATCTATATTTTTTTTCCATTGATTCAATAATAGTTTTGAAGGGACAACGATTAATATTAAACGACCTTCATTTATGAATTTTTTAATTGCAAATAAAGCTGTAATAGTTTTACCGGTTCCTGTTGCCATTGATAACATACCAATGTTGTTATTATTTTCCCACTTTTCAATTGCTAATCTTTGATAATAATATGGTTTTATTTTACGACCATTTATTTTTGCTTCATATTTTTTAGTTTTTATATTTTTAGATTTGTTGTCTTTTTTCCCTCTTTGAATAGCTCCTGGCAAACAATCATCAAAATTAGAAAATGATCTATATTTTAATATTTCTTCACGTTCAATTTCGTTTAAGGGCCTTATTTTTGTTTTTGAGGTTTTACCTTTTAGTAGTTTTTGGAAATATTTCATTTTTGATTCTGCTTTGTGAATTTCAAATTCGGTACCCCAACTACGATAAACATCAAACTCTTCATCATTTGCCCAATCCTCAATTTCACTTACAGCTCTTTGCGTTTCATTTCCTGAACCGGAAAAAGAAATATAATTGCCAATTGAATCATAAAAAACACCTACTTTTCTATGATATATCCCCCCGGGTCTAGTCGCAACAAATAAGTCCATTGACTCTTTTTCTATTAAAAGCCTTAACATATTGAGGCAATCTCTCTCTTTCGGATGTTTTGCCATCTTACGAATAATATATAATAAAGAAATTTCTTGATCAACTTTTGATCTTTTTCCTCTTAAATCGTATCCTTCTCTAGCAGCTTTTTCATCAAGTTCAGGCATATCAGGAGAGCATATTAGACGAACTTTCCCGCCTTTTTTTGCAAAAAATAGTAAGTCTTCACCTAATTCCCGATATATATTTGCTCGAAAATATCCAACGGCTCTATCATATTTTATTGAATGTGTTAAACATGGAGAATAAAAATCCTTTACAATTAAATCATCTTCTGTATTGTATTCTGATTTTGGTTCAAATTCTCTTAAATCATATTTTTTTTTAGAATTTTCCCCAATATTTTCCATTTTTACATTATCCTTATTTTTTTCTATTTATATTCCATGCATTTGGAAATCTTACTTTAGAAGCTTGAGCATAAACTTTATACTTTTCAATAGACCTCCATTTTCGACCTAATTTCTCAGCAGCTAATCCGGTAATATTGCTTCCTGCAAACGGATCTAAAACAATATCATTCTCATCAGTTAGATAATTAATAAAAAAATTAGCCAAATCTATAGGCATCCTTGCTGGATGATGTTTTATTTTATTTTTTTTACAATAATCTAAGTAGGGCCCATTTGAAACAGTATTGGGAATATATAATACATTTGTTGGTATAGATCCCCCATTATCAATAAAAAAACTTTTTTCCCCAATATTATGACCTGATGGTCTTTTGCCAGAATTATATTTTTTTGTTTTTAAGAGCTTTTTCATAGATGGGCTATATTCTTGTAATATTTTTCTATTATTTGCTTTTGGGTTTGGTGTTTTTGACAACCACCAAATTCTTGAAAAAGAATTTTTAACCCGAACTCGATCGATATTTACCCATTGAACTGGATTAGGTAATGCTGAAGGATTATGCCAAATAAATTCTTGACATAAATAATAACCCCCCTCTTTTTTCAGTGCTAATAATGCTTCTAGACTTTCTATTGACATTGCAGGAATCCCAGAAACCCAAGAGTTTCCTAATTCAATAACAAGAGATCCATTTTTAGCTAATAGTTTATTGAATATTTCAGCATAGTTAGATATCCATTCTATATATCTATCTCCATTAAAATTTCCATATTCTTTTTTCTTTTTTAGTGGAAAAGGCGGAGAAGTAAAAATTAAGTTTACCTTATTATGTAAAGGTTTAAACCATTTTGACTCTAGTATTTTTTCTGAAGGGCCGAAATATAGTACGCCACTTTTTGTTCGATATAATGGTCCTTCAGATATATGTAACACCTCTTTTCCCCATGTTTAAACCAAAACCAAATATAATTTGATATACTTTAAATTTAATGTGTAAAGTTTAATCTAAATTCAATCAATAGTAATTTCTGTTATTAGGCAGTTATTAATTTAGTTGTTTTTTTTCATTTTCTCTTTTAATAAAATTATAGCATTTTCAACTAGATCTGAAACTGTTCTGAATGGTTTATCATCAACTACTGAACCTGTATTTTCCTTTACCCACTTTAGTAGATCTGGATGAATTGTAACAGATAGTCTTTCTCGTTTTGGTTCTTTCTTTTTAGGTCGTGCCATAATTACATACGAATACATACCGAAACATATAAATATTGTTATTATGTTTACATATAATTACATACAATAACATATAATAATTGGGTTGTTAACCGTGAAAGGAAATAAAAAATACCAAATCGAAAATCCAATAAGATTAAAACCAAAAACCGCAACTTTTGAAAAAATAGCATATCATGCAGAAAGATGGCAACGGCTTAGTAAATCATCAATAGATCATAGACTGAGATGTGCGAGAAGAATGTCAAAACATCCGGTATATCCCATAAACTTCAACAAACCAAGCTATGACCAATTCATAGCATACATGGACTACAGAGAAAGAACAGAAAACTCATCAGCCTACGCACTCATGAATGATCTAAGAACAATGCAGATGTTTCTAAGAGCCTACAACATAGATCCAAAAACATGGTACTATAAACTCCCAGTAATGCCCAGACATAAAAAAAGAAAAGTACCATTCCCCGAGACAGTATACAAACTCTGCAACTATAAATACTCAAAAGACCCCTATGAAAACGCACTTTATCAATACCTAATGTTTCATAATTTTTACATCGGATGGAGAGTACCAAGTGAACCATGTGCAATGACTGTAAAAGACATCGACATCGACGACAAAGGAAGAGGAAGCATCATCATAACTGAAACAAAGAAAAGAAGCTCTAAAAGAATAATCATCCCAGAAAGATACATCCTCTCAGCATCCAACCATAAGAGTTTTAAAAACTACATCGACCACTGGAGACCAAAAGTCGAAAATCAATACAGCGGAGACGCGTTATATCTACAACCAAATGGCAAACCATTCACAAGAAGGTATCTTGGTAAAAAACTAAGTCAAAACGGAAAGAAAGTATGGCCAAAATACCAACCATACGTATCACGACATTGGTGTGCCATAGCTCTTTTAATTAGAACTAAAATAGAAAACAAAACATGGGACACAAGAAGAGTACAAAAATATCTCGGCCATGAAAGACCTTCTACAACAGATACATATATTGAGTTTGCAGAAGAATATTATAGACAAGAAACAAAGGATTGGTTTATCAATGCACTTAAGAAGAAAGCATGGGGTCCAAGGTACGCCCACCAGCGGTCGCCCGGACGCGGACCGAACGATCGACTCGAGCCGATCGTCCGTCCGGGATCTCGGTCCTCGCTCGCGCCGCGGCGGGGCCGGTCTCGCCGGCGGCCGCCCCATCATCGAGGTCGATGAGCGACCCTGGCGTCGCCGCCTTCGACGGGCGCGGCCACGCCCTCGGCGGCGAGCGCACGCTCGACGCACCCCACCAAGAACCCGTTCAAACTCAGACGACTCGCAGCCGCCGCTAGCGTGGCGGCGCGATGCAGATCGGGCGTCAGCCGCAGCAGGACCCGCCCGGAGAAGGGCTTCGCGGGCTCCTTCCCGCGCTCCGCGCACCAGTCGAGATAGGCGTCGACGGCCGCGGCGAACCCTTCCTCGAGTTCGGTCACCGACGACCCGTAGAAGGCGATCGCGTCGGCCAGGTCGAGCACGTCGCCGTAGAAGCGGCGCTCGTCGGCCGCGTAGCTGATCGCCGCCACGTAGCCGCGGTACTGCATCGTGTTCGAGGTCATCGAGGCG
>CAZOBL010000031.1:17432-19865 GCA_964578185.1 uncultured Thermoplasmatales archaeon | reverse complement strand
CATATTACTTCCATTCGAGCAGGCATATATGCTTTTTTTATTGCTTGTTTTATAAGTTGATTTTTTATTTTAAAATTATTTTGAGATATTATTTTAAATGCATTAATTGCTATCGCAATATTTTCTCCTTGAAATAAACCCTGCATATTTGTTTTAACTAGATATTTTCCGTTTTTGATTTTTATTAAAAATGTCTGAGCTTTTAAATCTTGTTTTGTTCGCCCCCAGTTATCTTTTTCTATAGTAGTAATCAAGCAATGTTTTTTTTTGCAAGTATTTTTAATTATTTTTAGACTATTAGATTTAGCCGCTGTAACCACCGGTGTTTTTAACTTTATTATCCCTGCTTTTTCTTTACTTATCTCATCAATTGTATCACCAAGTATATTTTGATGCTCAAGTGACACATTAGTAATTACTGATAGAACAGGTTCAATAATATTAGTAGCATCATATCTACCGCCAAGACCCACCTCAACCACTGCAAAATCTACTTTATTTTCATCAAAATATCTGAATGCTATAACTGTAATAATTTCAAAATATGTTGGAGGATCTCTTTTTACATATAGTTCATCTATTATTTTTTTGACTTCTAAAGATATTTTTGCGAAATCTTTTTTTGATATTTTTTGGTCATCAATCTTGATTCTTTCTCTTACATCATATAAATGGGGCGATGTATAAACACCTGTTTTAAAACCATGAGATTGCAGGAGTTCTGAAAGATATATTGATACTGACCCCTTACCGTTTGTACCACCTACATGTATAGTTTTATAATTTTTATGAGGGTTGTTAAGTTTTTCATCTATTTTTTGAATTCTGCTTAGACCTAATTTTATACCATGTTTGTTAAAAGAGTTTAACCATTTTTCAGCTTCTTTAAAATTCATATTGTTTTTCACAAAAAAATTTATTTAAAATTTTTTTAATAACCCTCAGAATACAATACATCAGGTATTGTTTCATATTTATTTTTCCATGAATCACCAGGTTTAATTATGACCTTTCTCCCCTTTATTTTTAGTCTTTTTTCGGCATATAACTGAACGGTTCTTGGAAGTATCTGATGTTCAACTTTAAGTATTCTAGATGCAAGTTCATCACGACTATCTTTTTGATGAACTTTAACTGCTCCTTGAAGAATAATAGGACCATGATCCATATGTTCATCCATAAAATGTGTTGTACAGCCCGTTATTTTAACACCATATTCTAAGGCATCTCCTTGACCGTTTACTCCTTTGAAAGAAGGCAACAGTGCAGGATGAATATTTATTATTTTACCATACCATTTTTTTACAAATTTTCTTGAAAGTATTCGCATATACCCTGCACCAACTAAAAGATCGGTTTTATTATTTAAGAGTATTTTATCTATTTCATCATCTAATTCTTGTTTACTTTTCCCTTCAGGATCTACAAAATATGAATTTATTTTATGTTTTTCAGCTCTTTTTAATGCATATGCTTTTTTATTGTCACTTATAAGCGCAACGACTGATGCATCAATCTTGTTTTTTTCTGATGCATCAATTATACTTTGTAAATCAGTCCCTCTACCAGATGCTAAAACACCGACTCTGATTTTCTTTACCATAATAAATCACAATCCTGGATGATGATTATTTTTATTTGATAATATGTTTTTGATTTTATTTTTTTCCCAGGAATATTATCATAGTAATTTATATATAATAATCGTTCTATTCTTCTACACGTTCGGGGGAGTTGAAAATAAACAATAATAGAAGAACAAAACATCTAATAAAATTAATTTTATTGTGTTTTATTATTTCATCTACCACAATTATTGCTACTACACCGCTACATGAAGCAGCACATTGGATAATGTCAGATATAGACCCTTATATTAAGCCTGTTGAATTTCATGTTTTTGATAAGATATCTTCTAAAAACAGTGAAAATATGTTACCTTCTGCTTTAGGTTGTGTTATTATAGAGGAAAAATATCCTGGTGCTTTTAATCACAGACCCTTTTGGGCCGATTCCCTTCAAGAGATGATATGTATTTCCATTCAAGTTCTTATCTCAGTATATTTAACTCATAAAATTTTAAAAAAAATTATTTTAAAAGATAGAATGCAAAACGCAACTGCTACCTTGTAAAAAAACCTGTAATCTTATCAATTGGTGCATCTGTTTTGAAACCTTCAGGATCAAAATGAGTGTTATATGCTTTGTAACCTTCTTTTCTTAAGAAATTAAATAATCTATTTTTTTTTGGTGTGGAAACTTTAAGTTTTGATGCTATATCACTTGTATTAAAGTAAAAAGCTGGCGCATCTGATTCATCTTCAATGTTTTGTAAAAAGAGCAATATATTGTTTTTTTGTTCCCCAATATCTTTTTTTATAAGAATATTTCGTAGGTTTTTTATTGTTTTTCTATCTTGTATTTGCCCCATCC
>CAZOBL010000031.1:0-17422 GCA_964578185.1 uncultured Thermoplasmatales archaeon | reverse complement strand
AAAGGGCCAACTTCTATTTTTTTCCGTGCTTTAAAAACTATTTTCTCTGAATTGATAACACATAAATTTTTTATTGATTCATTTGATTTTTTTACACCCTTTTCCACTTTGATATATACTCTAAAATAGTGATCTGTCACGTATGACAATATTGGTTTAATTGCCAAATCATATTTTGCAGCTTCTCGACAGATGAATGATATCAAGAGTCTTAAACCGATTTCCTTCATAACTGTTGAATGAAAAGGTGTGCCCCCATATCGTCTTATGCAAACATTTGGGTAAACCCCACATAGAGTTGCTGTATCTGTAGCAGTGCAGGATATAATTCCATTTTTTTTAATACTTCTAAAAGCTGAGTCTAGGAAATAGACAGGTGAGCCAAATGGGTCGATATCTATGTAGTCGTATTTTTTTTCAGAAAGTAAAACATTTAGATTTTTGTTTTTTGCTTGAGCATTTTTTAGATTTAAAAGTTCTATATTTTTTTTGATTAAATCATAAGCTTTTTGATTCCAGTCATTTATATCAATTTTGAATTCACCAGATAATTCAGATGAAATTCTCAAACCTCGTGCACCGGAAGCCGCCAGTCCCTCAATTAAATAAAGCGGTTTTTTTGAGTTATTTACAAGAAATTGACAAACTAGGATGGATAAATCCCTGTTCAGCTGCATTGCAGGGTTATAAAAAGGATATTTATTTTTCTTTCCAGGTCCTTTTTTACCTTTTTTACTTTTATAAATATAAAAAGAGGTTTTTCCTTCTGTTATTTTTTGAAAAGATGGTTTGACACTCATTTTTTAAAACAAAGGCGGAAGTTTTTCTTCCATGATTTTCTCGATTTTATAGGGTAGAAGATTTCTGTTTACAGGTGTAACTTCAAGTATTCTCATGTCGTCACGTCTGCGAACATCCTGGAGTAGTGGTGTTCTAGATTTTTTATGCAATGTTACCATTATTGGTTTATCAGAATCAAGTGCTTCAATTACTATTTCACAGAATCTTTCAGATAGCATCTCCATTTTACCGATTTCATCAATTATTATTATATCAATTTCATCATCGTTTATGGCTTGTTCAATAGGTGGAATTCCTACTCTGTCTAATGCTTTCACATCGACACCAAATTCATCGACTTTATCTTTGAAGTCATATTCTTTGTGGGCAAATATGGCTTTTTCTTTTGTTTTCCAGTTTATAGCACAAAAACCAACTTGTTCTTTATTTTTTATAACTGGTTCAGTTACCATACCCTGAACTATATAACCATGTTTTTCTAGGGATTTGACTATTTTTATTAGGGTTTCTGTTTTTCCTACGTTTGGCATTCCAGTGATACCAATTTTTGGTATATCGTCCATAACAGTCAGCATGTAATGCAGTTTTTGTTTAGAAACCTTTTTATTGAAAAAAAAATTCAAAATTTTACTTTTTATATGTTTTTTTTGCATTTTTTGTTTTTATAAAATATTGTTATCGGCCCTAAAATACAATATAGAATTATTGATACAAAAAATACAGAAAGAGCTATGGAATTGTATTGTTTATCAAATATAAGTACAAATAAAATCAAAATAGCTGATAGTAGTGCCATTTTTTTATCAACTTTTGGGAAATTTAAATTTGAAACCATTAAAAAAGCCATCAGAAGAATAATGGGTAGAATATACATGGATTCAAATTCCATATAGGATAATATTACTATTATAAGAGACGCAGCAGATGCTGGCAAACCAACAAAACAGTTATCTTTTTTCATTAAATGAAATGATGCAAGTCTAACAACACCTAAAGATAAGAAAACAACTAAAACAAATATGAAATATACAGGGTAATATTCAATTTCAAAAAATATATCTTTATAAATTATGTATACAAAGAAACCAGGAGCTATAACTAGAGATGTCATATCAGCCATTGATTCAAGATATTCACCTAATTGACTATGACCTATTTTTCTTGCGATGATACCATCAAGCCCATCAGCGACTACCGCAAGTAAAATCAGATTAAAAGCAAGTCTTATCTCCCCTTCAAATAACATAATTATTGCAAGAAAACCTAAAACAGCATTAGTAATAGAGATTAAATCAGCAACTGATAAAAATTTAATCATTGATTTCTGCAATAGTATCCCCTCCGGCTTTAACTATATCACCCTTTTTAACAGATACATCTTTAATTTTATTTTCAGGTAGATAAATATCAACTCGTGAACCTAAGCGAATAATTCCAATTCTACTACCTTTCTTCAATTTATCATTTTTTTTAATATATGGCACAATTCTACGTGCGATTGTACCAGCTATTAAAACAATTTTAATTTTACCTATCTTAGTATTAAGGATTATTTTTACTCTTTCATTTTTCTCAGATTCTTTTTTAAAAGCAGGAAGATGAATGCCTGAAAAATGTTTAATATTTATGATTTCTCCATCAATTGGCATACGATTAACATGAACGTTATGTAAGTTCATAAAGGTTGAAATCTTTATTGAGTTACCTATCTTTGTGTCCTTTGCTTTGCTTATCTCC
The DNA here is from genome assembly GCA_964578185.1 of uncultured Thermoplasmatales archaeon. GTDB lineage: Archaea > Thermoplasmatota > E2 > DHVEG-1 > DHVEG-1 > JAZKSG01. Next base: position 14,884 of record CAZOBL010000031.1, on the reverse strand, counting down.
CTTATTTTTCCATCTGCACAGGCAACTATTCCATTTGCAATTTCTCTTTCAGGGTCCCGAAAAAAAACAACAAAAAAAATAGTTAATATAGAGAAGAAAAATGAAGATAGAAAAAAAACTGCTTTAATAACCGTATTTTGAATAAATATTGATATTATTGCTAGTATAAGGGCAAAAGAAAATGATTTTATTATCCATGTTTTACATCCTTTTGCTATATTTATCATTTTTTTATTTTCCATTATATCTCTAAAGTATTTTTTTGAGGGTTTTTTCAATTGGACCATTTCTTTTTGGTAGATCAAGTAGACAGTTTATTTCATCAAATACTTCGGGTATAATTTTTATTACTATAAAGAGAAGAATTATCAATGCTATTAAACTTCCACCTTTTCCGATTACATTATGTGCCATATTAAAATCTGTTAAATTTTCTCCCACTAGATAGGTAACAAGTGCATTACGTATTAGGTTTAAAAAATAAACGGGTATAACTGTTACTGCAAGTCCAATCATTTTCCTTTTTAAGTTTATTGATGCTATGGGAAGAATCATTCCAACAAATATTACCATTGATTGAACAGCAGTACATGCAAAAATTATTCTAATTCGGGTAAATTTATAGTAGATATCTAGCCCATCAACATAGACTTTTCCAGTGAAAATATTTAATAGTTGACCACTTTGAGCTGCTACTATTTCTCGCAGTATATACGCAAGTGGTGTTATTTCCATTATAAAATATATGATTCCAGCTATTGATGCTGCTCCAGCCATCCAGTTTAGACAAGTTATTTCATCTTTTTTATTGTAGCATAGCCATTCATGATATGCTATGTATGATAATAGAAAAATCCCGGCTATGCATATTATGGCATTAACTAAATCACCATCTGCTCCGTAATATAGGGGATTTATTTGAATAGACCAGTAAAAAGCAAAAAGTATCCATCCTGTAGTTTTTATATAGTTAGAAAAATATAGTTTTTTATTTGTTATATAACCAATAAATAATAATGCTAAACCTGAAAATAAGGGGATTGTTGAGATTAAATCTGTTTTGTTAGAAGATGCATTGTATGGAAAAAAAATTATTCCTATAATAGTGAAAATTATTGGTATTACTATGAAAAGAATTGATATAAGTGAGTTGTCTTTTTTTTGTTTTGTCATATGTTCAACCCTTTTGTATACTTATCTGGTTTAAGTTAATTTTCCAAAAAAAGTTTTAAAAAAGAAAAAAGAGGGGTTTATACCAGCCCTAGTGACTCAGCGACGGGTTCCCAGTTCCAGTTTTGTATTGTTGTAGGGTCCCATAGTAAGCATATTAGTCCTACTAGTGCCATGAGTGTTAATGGAACCCAGTAAGTATACACTATTTGATCTATTTTCAACCGTGCTATTGCTACTCTTATTAGAGATACTGAAAAGATTATAACTAAAACTAGTTTCAATAGATAAAAAAGTATATCAACGCTTATTGCGGCTATATTGTTTTCAAGTCCCAGAACTGGTGATAGATTATATGGAAAAAACAGGGCTATTATTATTGTTCCCATTACTATTGTTTTTACACCATCTGTTAGATAAAACATTGCAAGGTTTCGTCCACTGTATTCAACAAGAAGCCCACCTGCTATTTCTGTTTCAGCCTCTGGTGCATCGAATGGTACTTTTGAAAGTTCCGCTGGTGTAATTATTACTAAAACTAATAGTAGTATTATTGCACCGATAAAACCAAGTGGACCCACTACACTCCATATTGGTGCCGATATTGCTATTGTCGACAGTGAAAAAACATCTATGTTACCGTTGACGAAAAGTCGATATGATATACTTATTATGATTATTGCTAATGGGAACTCGTATGCAATCATCGTTGCCATTTCACGCTGTGACCCTACTGTTGCATAAGGTGATCCTGAAGAAAATCCACCTACAAGTAGTGCTATTGATGGTATCATCAATAGGTATAAGATTACTATTATGTCTCCACCGAAATCAACAAGTGGTGCAAAACCCCCTGTTTCCTGTGGTATTACAGGAAGGTAGATAAGAATTGTTGTAGCTCCAACTAAACCTATAATTGGTGCGAGATTGTATACCCATGCTATAGCATTTTCTGGTATTATATTTTCTTTTGTGAAAAGTTTTACAACATCTAGAAACGGTTGTTTTATTGGAGGGCCAATTCGTCCTTGCATGTGAGCTGTTATTTTTCTGTCTATACCTTTGTATATTAAACCAAATACTATTCCAAATATTGCAAGTCCTAGAGTTCCTACTATTATATAGAGTGCTGTTCTTGAAATCTCCAGTAGTTCCATTTTATAGCACCTCCACTAGGATAAAGAGTGTACCCATGATTATTACAAACCATAACACATAATCGCTTACATTTCCTGTATGCATTTTGTCAAACAGTTTGTAGACCCATTTTAAAGACTCGGTAAAACCCCAGTAAACATTACTTGCTTTAATATGCATTTTTTCTTTTTCATATTCAGGATTACCTGATAGAAATGCTTTTGTTTGTTCCGTGTCTTTTTTGTAATCTGTTTTTCCAAATCCTCTGATGATATATGCTATTAGAAATACAATAATTGCAGCGGTTATCCATACTAAAGGATTCCAGAAACCTTCACCTGTATCAAGTGTTCTTATAAACTCTTGGATTGTTATCATAGTAATCATTTTAGAGTGCACCTCCTACGTATTGTACTACATGATTTATGTATCTTCCATGATTAACTAGTGCTTCAGCGGCGGGTTGTATAAGATTTTCAAGTATCAAATTCGGAAATAAACCAAAAAATATTATGATACACGCGATTACTCCCATTCCAATAAGCATACTTTTTGGTGCCTCTTGTACTTTATCAAATCTTGGTATTTTTGGACCTAAAAACGCTGAGTAAAATACTTTTATAAATATTGCTAGAAGCATAATACTTCCAAGTATTGCTACTATTGCTAGGATTGGGTTTACTTGATAGATTGATTCATATATCAAGATTTTTGATGCAAATCCGTTCATAGGTGGCATACCCGCAACTGCAAGAAGACCGATTATGAAAAATATTGTCGTGTATTTCATGTTTCTTGCAAGTCCACCCATCCTATCGAGATTTTCTTCTTTAGTAGCATAATATATTGCACCTGCCACTAAAAACAATAATCCTACATCTAGGGCATCATTTATTATATGGAAAATTCCACCCTGAAGAGCTATTGGACCGCCTTGTTGAAGAGCCACCAAACCAGTTGTTTTATCTATTGTCAAAGTTGATAATGCTGCCCCTATTGCTAAAAACATATATCCAAGTTCAGCAAGCGCAGCATAAGCTATCATTCTTTTCAGATGACTCTCTTTTAGCGCCATGAAAACACCGATAATTATTGTAAATAAGGCTAATGCTATTATAAAAGTTGATAAGAATTCGTTTAATACCAGGTCTGTATTTGAAAAGGTTTTTAGTACGTTATTAAGCTGGGTTCCGTACAATGTAAATATCATTCTTAACACACCATACAGGCTCGCTTGAGTAGCGCCAACAAGCATTATTGAAACTGTTGCAGGAGCACGTCCATATGCATCAGGTAGCCACATATGCATTGGTACAAGACCAGCTTTCATAGCAAGTGAGGAAATGATTAACACTAACGCTATTTTATCAAGAAACGTATAACCTATATTGTTTGCAATAACAGCAATATTAAGTGCATTGTATTGTGCATAAAAAATCCCAATTGCAAACAAAAAGAATAGTGCTCCAATGGTACTTATCACAATATATTTTAATGCTGCATCAATGGATTTGCCTTTATTTGTCCAAAATGCAATAAGTGCACATGATGAAATCGAGGTAATTTCCAAAAATACAAAAAAGTTAAACAAATCACCAGTTGAAACCATACCAAGTATACCTGCTGTCATCAAAAGCAGAAGGGTATAATATTTACTCTGACCAGTTTCTTTGTCAATAAAAGCCCAAGAATATATTATTGCTGCAAATGAAAGTATTGATGCGACAATTGCCATAAATATACTCATTGCATCAATTTCAAACATTATTCTCACAGCATAATGCCCGCCCTCTGCATTTGTATAAGTAGCTGGGCCTCCACCGAAAACATATGTGTAGATAACATCATTAAACAAGATATCCTGTGCAAGAAGCCCTACAAAAAAGATTGTAACAAGTGATACAATTATCACAAATATATTTCTAACTTTATCATTTATTTTACCCAAAAGTGGTGTTAGAAAAGCACCCAATAATGGTATCGCTACAATTAATGCGGGCGAATGCTCAAGTAATGTGTAAATATCAAAATTCATTGTTTATCACCACCGATTTTTCGAACGTCAAGAGTACCATAATGTCTGTAGAGATGTATTATCAAAGAAAGCATCAAAGCAAGAACTGCAACTCCAATAACTATACTAGTAAGAGTAAGAGCCTGCGGGACCGGAAGAGACATGGGATTAAGCTTCGGTGCACTCGTATAAATTGGTGCTATACTATTTTCTCGAAATCCTAGAGTTATCAAAAACAAGTTTACACCGCTTTCTACAAGGGTTATACCAATTACTATTTTTATCAAATTTCTTTTAAAAATAATTGCATACAGACCTGCCAGGATTAAACCTGCTACAGCTATAAAAGGAAGATTGTAAATCATTATCTACTACCCTCCTGTTTTTTAGTTGTAGCATATGCCATAACCATGACAATTGCAAATAAACCTGCTATCACCTTTAGACCTACAGCAAAATTCATAATAGGTATCACACCGCCAGTGTTGATATTGGCAAAAGTTGATTGGAAAGCAGGTATAGCACCAAAAAGATATTCATTTCCAACTAGGTAATTTTTAAAAAACATTCCTCCAAATATTAAACCTAGAAAGGCCATACCTATAAAAGTAAGGGCGCCAAGACTCTCAAGAAGGGATAAATGTTTTTCTTTTGCTTTTTCTTTTGCCCAAACGGATCCATGAGCAATCAAAAGCATGGCAAGGCCTGATGCAACAACTGCACCACCCTGAAATCCTCCACCAGGGGTGATATGACCATGTGCTATAACATACAGACCATATATTGTAATAAGTGGAAATGAAATATTTGTAATGGTTTTGACGATTTTTGACATACCTGGATCACTCATCTTTTTTCAGCCTCCTGAAAATCATGATTACACCAGCAACCGCTGTAAATAAAACAGTTGCTTCACCAAGGGTATCAAAACCTCTATAGTCAAAAACTACGCCTGTGACACCATTGTTTGCACCTGTTTCATTTTGAGTGTTATCGATTATATGTTGATCCATATCTGTCGCTTCAGGTTCTCCAAATGGATGAATCATAAGAGCTGTGAAAATCAAAAAAACTGCAACAATTGAGAAAAATATGGCTGCTACAATGTTTCTTGTATTCATGTTTATATCTCCTCCTCAGTTCTTTTTGTAGCTCTTATAGCTATAACAAAAATCGCGGTGGTAAGACATGCACCTACTCCTGCCTCAGCTATAGCTACATCGGGAGCCTGAAGGATATAAAACTCAACTGATAATAAAAGACTCATCGCAGCTACAGCTATTGCTGCAGCTATTAAGTCTTTGAGATATACTGCGATAATTGATGTAATAATAATAAAGGCTGGGACAATGATATGAACAATATTAATCAGTATTTCCATCTCGTTCATTTTTCTTCCCCCTTATCTTTTGTTTTTGATTTTTTTGATATTTCTTTATCAACATCAGACTCAATATTGCTTGTGCCCCCTAATTCATCTATCACTGCTTTTGCAGGTTTTACACCACTTTTATGGGCAGCACGGGCTATTGCATGAGCACCAGTAGGATTTGTAATAAGAATTGCAACTAGTGCAGCACCAGCATGTATCGCTAGAACCGAGCCATCAGTACTTCCTTCATACCACATCTTCAAACCCAAAAAGATTACTGAACCGATTATAAAAATTGAACCAAAAGTTGTACATTTTGTACCTGCATGAAGCCTTGTATATACATCTGGAAAACGTAGAAGACCTACTGCAGCAAGAAGATTGAAAAACAAACCTATAGCAAGAAATAGATAAACTATGATTTCAGTGATCATGGTTTACATGTCACCTCCCTCTAGGTATTTTGCGATAAACAAAGTTGAGATAAATGAAAGAAGTGCATATACTATTGCTACATCTATATAGATTACGGAACCTTCAACCATACCAAAGACGATCATACTCACTATTACTATCGTATTAACTGTATCAAGACCAACTACCCTATCTGGAGCTGTCGGTCCTTTAACTATTCTTATAATTGCTATTAAAACACATAAAAGAAGTACACCCAGTGCTATTAGATATGTTGTATCAAATGTTTCAATCACTCTGCAATCCTCCTAATCCATTTATGAAAATTTCCGCAAACATTTTTACATTCAACAGGTTTTTTTTGCAGTGCTTTTTCATCAACATTAATCCAGTGAATATACAAATCATTAGTTTTTTCATCAACATCCACACTCAATGTTCCTGGTGTTAAAGTTATTGAGTTTGCAAGCATTGTCACACCCAGATCTGTTTTTAAATCTGGTGAGATTTTTACTATACCTGGTTTTATTTTACCTGTTATTACCCTGTAGGCTACATCAAAATTTGCTTTTGCAAGTCCAACAAAAAAAGGCCCTAACACATATGCAATAAATGTAAACCATCTCACAGGATTTAACATTCTAAAACTTTTTTTAACAAACACTTTCCTTGCAACTAGCCCTACAATAATTGATAAGATTACACCAATTAATATTTCTTCATAGCTCCATATCCATATATCTGTACCACTACCAGTGGTGAAAAACAGATACACTATCAAACAGAGGACAGATGTTACGATAAATGATATCATGTAGCTTTTTCCTCCCGAATTTAAGGTTTTTGATTCGCAGGGTAATTTCATTCCTTTTTTAAAAGGTTATGGTTTTTTTATTGTCTTTGTATTATAATGTTTTTCTAAAATACCTTAAATGATTTAAATTTAAACATTATTCACTTTTCTGAAAAAACTGGGGAGTGTTAATAAAATTGAATGTTAAACTTATTGGATATACACTGGATCCTGAGAAACTACCAGCTATGGCAGCAAAACTTACACATAGTAAAACTAAACCAGAAGATCTTGATAAATCATCGGATAAAGAGTTAAATCAAATTTTAAAACATGTTATAAATGTAGGTCACACAAGTGTTGTAGAACATACCAGCTTTACTTTCGCGATAAGTGATGTAAGTCGAAGCCTTACTCATCAATTAGTTAGACATAGGATCGCAAGTTACGCTCAGCAAAGCCAAAGATATGTAGATTTCAAAAAACCAAACTATGTAACACCTCCAAAAATTGCTAAGGATAAACAAATGAAGAAAGCCTATGACAAAACAATGAAAAATATATGGGATGAATACAACAAACTACTTGATTTAGGAGTGCCTGCAGAAGATTCACGTTTTGTACTCCCAAACGCTGCATGTACAAATATAATGGTTACAATGAACGCCCGATCACTTCTAAATTTTTTTGAACTGCGTTGCTGTATGCATGCCCAATGGGAGATAAGAAAACTTGCAAATAAAATGCTGAGTGAAGTTAAGAAAGTCGCACCAACAATTTTTGAAAACGCAGGGCCAGTATGTAAAACAAAAGGTTATTGTCCTGAAAATAAAAAAAACTGTCCATTATACCCAAAGTGAGAGATAACTATGAAAAAACCTCATGTTACTATAAATTGTGCAATGACTGCAGATGGCAAACTCGCCCTTGCAGATGGTACACAAATACGTATATCATCAGAAGAGGATATGAAAAGGGTTTACAATCTAAGAAACAGTGTTGATGCAATAATTATAGGCATAGGTACTGTACTTTCAGATAACCCAAAGCTAACTGTTAAAGAGAAATATGTTAAAAATCCTAAAAATCCTTTAAGAATAGTGCTAGATAGTAAATGTAGAACCCCTGAAAATGCACTAGTTGTAAATGATAAAGCAAAAACACTTATTGTTACAACAAAAAATATTTGTGATAAAAAATTTGGTGAAAACGTTGAAATTTTAAAACTCTCCAAAGATAATCAAGGTTTAATAGACTTAAAATTACTATTAAAAACTTTATATAATAGAGGAATTAACAATCTACTCGTCGAAGGTGGAGGATCTGTAATTTGGAGTATAATAAAAAATAATTTATTTGACGAAATATACGTTTTTATTGGACCGTTAATAGTTGGAGGGAAAAAAACTCCTTCAATGACACATGGTAAAGGATTTAAAAATTCAGATAAAGTAATAAAACTAGATTTAGTTGATTTCAAAAAAATTGGAGATGGAATATTAATCCATTATAAACCTAAAGAAGGATAAATAAAAAAATGTCAGTTTTATGTGACCAAATGCTAGGTACTCTTGCAAAATGGTTACGCATAATGGGTGTTAACACGCTTTATGCAGATAGAAATATATCTGACGAAGATCTAATCGAAATCGCCAAAAATGACAACCGTATTTTAATAACTAGAGACAAAGAACTTATATGGAATGCTCGTAGAAATAACATGGAAGTAATTTTTATTAAATCTACTGATTTAGATCAACAAATTAAGACTGTTTTAAAAAAGTTAGATATAAAAAAATCTGATTTCCTTAGCAGATGCTTGATTTGTAACAAGAAAGTAGAAAAAATTGATAAAAAAGATGTGAAAGATTTGGTTCCAAAAAGGGTTTCTGAAAACAACGATGAGTTTTGGATTTGCAGAAATTGTGATAAAATTTACTGGAAAGGTAGTCACTTTAAAAACATGATAGAAAGGTTCAAAGAAATTGATGAAAACTAAATATAGTTTTACATAATAAGTTTAATAAATATATTTGAAAATATGTGTTTTATATGGATATACCCTATTTTAGCGAGATGCCCATTCTAGTTGAAATATTACTCATTATTTTAGGTCTATTCTTTTTGATAGAGGGATTGAGTTTTCTTAGCAAAAAAGAGGGTTTTGTTCCAATAATTACTGTAAAAAAGGAAAAAAATCCATTTGCCTATTGGATTGTTGTATCTTACTGGTTGATTTTTGGATTATTTTTATTGATATTAGTATTATTTTCTTTATTGGAAAAAATGTAAATTAAATAATTCATAACAAAAAGTATTTTTTTTTATATCATTCTTACTATTTGTGCGTGAGGGATTCCTTTGATTTTTATGATGCAATCTGCATCTACAAATCCTTTTTTAATCGCATATTCTACCGTTTCTTTACCTACAAGATTGGCAATTGTTGCTTTTTCTAGAAATTTTTGTAGTTGTTTAGTAGTTATCTTTTGTCCTTCGTAGAATTCTTTTGATATGTTTAGGTTAAATTTTCCGTCTTCTAGTTTTTTCCCGAGTAGTTTTTCATCGCATGCTCCGATTAGTAGGTCTTCTCCTTGTTTGTATGTTTTTAAACTTATCATTTTATATTGTTTTCCTTTTGTTTTTTGTGTTTATTTTTTTCCCTATTTATTAGGTTAGTTTCTCCTGTTTTATATGTTTTTCTGAAAAATAAGGCATTTTGCAATTTTTTTATGTTTTTATGTAGATTTAATTTGCTTTATTTTTGATTTTTCCATCTTTATCTGTTTTTTTGGGAAATATTTATATATTAGTTTGTTTTGAGTGGTGTTTATTTGTCAAGTTTTGGAACCGTAATTCTAAAAACGTATTAATGTATTCATGTTTTTTACAGCAAAATAAATTTTTGCGTTATAACCCGTATTAATTAATTTTTTTGTGTGGGAAGGGTGGATGAAGTCGATAATTAAGTGTTTCTCTGAGCATGGTACCCTTATTCAACCGGAATGTTTAGATTATATCATGTCAAAAGATAAACCTGATGATTTTGCTTCTTTAATCATTGATTCTCTTAAAGAATATCCTTTGGTTCTCTCTCTTGAGGATATAAAATCAATTGAAAAAAAAGAGGATGCTTCAAGTGATGATGACTCTACAGATAAGAGTGTTTTAGCTCGCAAAAACGTACAAGGTAAGGTTTTAAAAGAGGTTTACGGCGGGGTTTTAAAAAAACATATAGAAAATGATTCTGATGAGGATATTGATGATGATTTAGATGAAGATTACTTGTGTGAATCAGATGAATCAGGTATCATTTCTGAATCTGATTTTAAAATTGAGAAGGTGAAAGGTTGGAAACCTAAAGCAGCAGAATATGACTCTGAAATCAAAATATTGAAAGATGTAACTGGTAATAGCAATTGTGAGGGTACTACAGATGATTTCGCTAAATTATTTGTTGATCGTTTTGATGTTCTCAGAAAGATTCTTAGAAGTCAACGTCGCGAGATGGCAAATGTAGTCCCCATTAATCGGTTAAATAAAAATGGTGTTAAAGAAATCCAGATTGTAGGGATCGTCAAAGAGGTTAGAAATACAACTAATGGTCATCGTCTCATTGAGCTTGAAGATGATACAGGGGTTGCTGTATGTATTGCTCTAAAACATGAACGTGAAGCTATTTTACTCTCTAAAGAAGTTGTTTTAGATGAAATAGTTGGAATTAAAGCCCAGCTTAGTAAAAATGGTGACTTGTTAATCGTTAAAAACGTGGTATTTCCAGATGTAAGTATTCAAAAAAATCATAATCGAGCGCAGGTCCCAGTGTACGCTGCTTTTCTATCCGATATTCATATAGGAAGTAAAAAATTCATGGAACCGCAGTGGCGTTCTTTTATACGTTGGATTAATGGTGGCCTTGGAAATAGCCGTCAGAAAGATGCTGCAGGACGTATAAAATACATTGTTATACCTGGTGATGTTGTAGATGGTATTGGTATTTATCCTAATCAAGAAAAAGAACTCTCAATAACTGATGTATATCGGCAATATGAAGCTCTTGCTGAGCATCTAAGTATGGTACCTGATCATATATCAATAATAATGCAGCCTGGAAACCATGATGCTGTACGACCCGCTGAGCCACAGCCCACCTTTGAGCAGGAAATCCAGGATTTATTCTCTGGTAAAGATATTCATTTTGTTGGAAATCCATGTTATTTTTCACTTCATGGTGTAGAGGTTCTTTCTTATCACGGTCAAAGCCTTCTTGATTTTGCTACAAATATTCAACATCTTGAATACAACAAACCTGTAGATATCATGAAAGTTATGCTTAAAAAGCATCATCTAGCACCAACATATGGTGGTTTTACACCACTGGCACCAGAACATTCTGATTATATGGTAATAGACCGGGTTCCAGATATATTTGTAACAGGACATGTGCATCTTGCAACTATTGGAGACTACAGAGGTGTAACATTGATTAATGCTAGTAGCTGGCAGGAACAAACTGGGTATCAGAAAATGATGAATTTCGTGCCGGATTCTGCAAAGCTTCCAATTGTTGACTTAAAAAAGGGTAATGTAACTATGATGGATTTCAATAAAAAATAATTCTAATAAAAAAATTGTATTACAGAGATACAAAACTTTTAAACCCAATTTATGCATTATGATTTTTTACATAATTTTTATTGAGTTGAACCTATGGGTGGGGACCTTTCCAGAAACATAGCAGTTAGCAAAGAAATGCAGTCATATTTCAATTCTCTTCAGGATGAAATTGATATTTGTTACAGTATAGCTGGAGAGGCACGTAAAAAAGGTCTTGACCCAGAGTTGAAAGTAGAAATTCCTCAGGCATTTGATCTTGCAGCTCGTGTAGAAAAACTGGTTGGCCCAAAAGATATTGCTCCAAAAATACGCAGGGTAACAAAAAAAATAGGTAATAGAGAACTTGTATCCCTCGAGATTGCTAAAGAGATCGTTAAAAGCAAGAAATATAATTTTAAAAACCTTGAACAAGCACTTGATCAAGCTATCCGAACAGGGCTTGCAATTCTAACTGAAGGTGTTTTAGTCGCACCACTTGAAGGTATAGCAGATGTTAAACTTGGTTCCAACAATGATGGCTCTAATTATGTTGATCTTTATTTTTCAGGTCCAATTCGTAGCGCAGGTGGAACCGGTCAGGCTATGAGCGTTCTAATCGCGGATGTTGTACGACGAGAGCTAGGAATTGATAAATATAAACCTACAACTGGTGAAATAGAACGCTATAAAGAAGAGATACCACTCTACAAACGTGCACAACACTTGCAGTATACTCCAACAGTTGATGAAATCCATCAGATAGCTGAAAACTGTCCTATTTGCATAAACGGTGAAGGAACAGAAAAAGAGGAAGTAACAGGATACCGGGATCTACCACGTATCAGTACAAATCGCCTGAGAGGTGGTGCATGTCTTGTTATAGCTGAAGGACTATGCCTCAAAGCCCCTAAACTCTTAAAACATGTAAAAAAACTTAAGCTAAAAGGCTGGGATTTTCTAGATATATTTGTAAACAAATCAAAAAACAAAGATGGATGCAGTGAAAAAAACAAAAATGGTATACCATCTATCTCCCCTTCAAAAAAATATATAGGCGAGGTAATCGCAGGTAGACCAGTATTTTCACATCCGTCTAGAAAAGGTGGTTTTCGTCTTCGTTACGGACGAGCACGAACCGCTGGTCTTGCCTCTACTGCAATTAACCCGGTTTCTATGTATATTCTAGATGAATTTATCGCCATAGGTACACAGTTAAAGATGGAAAGACCCGGTAAAGGAACCATTGGGACACCTTGTACCACTATCGATGGGCCTATTGCTTTGTTAAAAAATGGCGATCTTGTAAAAATAAAGTCAGTTAAAAATCTTAAAAAATGTGAAATAAAACAAATAATTGACCTCGGTGAAATTCTCATACCTTTTGGCGAATTTGCTGAAAACAATGCCCTGCTTGCTGATGCAAGTTATTCTTATGAATGGTGGATACAGGAACTACAAAAAAAACTAGATTTACTCCCAGAAAAAAACACTCTTGAAAAAATCAATGAAGCAGACAAAAAAACCCATGAAGAAATTGAGAAAAAACTAGCCAAAAAGCTTGATTTACAAAAACCTGATGTAAAAACAGCTTTTGACATATCTGAAAAATATGATATTGCACTTCATCCAAATTATAACTTATTTTGGCATGATATCACCTTGCAGGATCTAAAAAATTTAGCAGAATGCATCAAAAATCAGGGCTCATTAAAAAATAAAAAACTAGTTCTACCCTATAAAAAAGATATTAAGGAAATCCTCGTAAAACTATGTGCGCTGCATAAAAAAGAAGATGAAGAAATCATTATCAACGATTTTTCTTATCCGATTATCAGATGTTGCGGTCTAGATACAGAAAATGAGAAGATAGTTGAAACTGAAAGATTTGAAAAATTATCAAAAATAAAGGAAGGTAAAAATACTGAAGATTTTGATATATTAAAGTTGGTATCAAAACTATGTGGTGTTAAGATTCGTGCTAAGGCACCATTTCGTATCGGTACACGTATGGGCAGGCCTGAAAAAGCTGCGGCAAGAAAAATGCGTCCACCACCACATGTACTGTTTCCAGTGGGTAATTATGGTAGTAATCAAAGGTTAATAAATAAAGCCGCAGATAAAGGGACAATTGAGGTTGAAGCAGGGACTAGGACTTGTAAGAAATGTGGTAAAAAAACTTATCGTATTTTCTGTGAATGCGGCGGTCATACAGTTATTGAAAAAAACCGTGTTGAAACTCAAACTATTAGATTATCAGAGGAGCTTTCTAAAGCTCGTAAAAATCTTCGTGAGAGAACTCTACCTGATGCAATTAAAGGTGTAATGGGCACTATTTCAAAGCATAAAACTCCTGAGATGCTTGAAAAAGGAATCTTACGTGCCAAACATGATCTCTATGTTTTCAAAGATGGTACCATCCGTTTTGACATGACCGATGCACCTCTTACTCATTTCCGTCCACGCGAGGTTGGTGTATCTGTAAGTAAACTTAAAAAACTTGGATATGAAAAAGATATCCAAGGGGAACCTTTAGAAGATGATAATCAACTCCTGGAGTTAAGAGTTCAAGATGTAGTTATTTCCAAGTCTTGTGCAGAGTATTTTTTTCAGGTTGCAGGCTTTGTTGATGATTTACTTGTCAAGTTTTATGGTATGGATCGTTTTTATAAGATTAAAAAATTTGAGGATTTAACAGGTCATCTAGTAGTGGGTCTGGCACCACATACCTCTGGTGGGTCTCTTGGTCGTATAATTGGTTTTACAAATGCTCAGGTGTGTTTTGCACATCCGTTTTATCATGCAGCGAAAAGAAGGAATTGTTTGTCATCTGATACAAATATTTTGATTTCAAATTCCGATAAGAGCTCTATTTCTGAGATTAAAGATTTTTATGAGAGCATTTCATCAAAAGAAGAGATTGTTGATGATTTTGGTGCAAAAATAAAAAAGGTTGATGATTTTCATGCTTATTCTTTAAATTCAGTAAATGGTGGATTTGAGAAAAAAAAGATTAAATCCGTTATTAAATCTCCATCTCCAAAATTTTTACAGAAAATATTATTGAAATCTGGCAGATCATTTGTTGCCTCACCCCATCATAGAGTGAGTGTATATGCAGATGGCAAGATTATAACAAAAAAAGTAGTTGAGTTAAATAAAAATGATAAATTTTTAACTTCAAAAAAGATTGATTTTAAAGAGGTTGACATTCAAGAAATTGATTTATTAGAAATATTTTTTAAACAAGAAAATGAAGATTTTGTTTTAAGAGGAATTAAAGAATTTGCTTTTTCTTGTGTTGAGAAAATTGGGGGTTTAAAGCAAGTATCTGAAAGTTTAAAAATCAACAAAAAAACTTTCTCTAATTATCTTTATAGAAATAGCATTC
>CAZOBL010000030.1:10397-19992 GCA_964578185.1 uncultured Thermoplasmatales archaeon | reverse complement strand
TATTGGTTGACGAACATACTGTGTTTTCTCAGACATAGATTTACCCTCTTTTCGACGTTAAGTAACATCTCCTTTTTAAAATTTACCACAATAAAAAAAAGAAAAAAATAATAATAGAAAACCTTGATTAATTTTGATAGTTGAATTTAAAATAATTGCTTTGTCTTTTACAAAAAACTATATTTCCAAGTCTGCTTTTCTTTTCAGCATACTCAGAGTTTTTTGTCATTATTTTTCCTGAGTCAGTTAATATTGTATAAGTCCAGGTTAACATTTTTTTTATCTCTCCTCAACCTTTTATTTTTTTACAAAAAAGATTGATTTTCATATTTAAAATAATAAATTGGGGGTGACTGAAAGTAATATATTTGATGTGTTAGAACTGTAGGTTTCCCTCTTTTGTCTTTTTTTCATTTGGTATTAGTAACCATAGTAAAAAAGCACCTATTAGTGTTAAAGATACTAGAATTAGTATACCATATACGCTGTTGAGTTCAACTCCTAGTAATTTTTCTCCTGGAGTTAAAAGATTCATAATGTTGTCCATTAAAAAAAGTGTGGATAGGGTAAATATAAGCAAGAATGCTGCTGATATTATAGCTATGTATCTGTTTAAAGTTTTACTAGTTCGAAGTAGTATGTTTTCATCAAAGATGTCATTTGATGTGATTTTCTGATAGGATTCTTTATAAAAAATGGAGGTTGTACCGCTCTCTAGGCATGCAATTATTGATGTGAAAAATAGTAAAAGCAGGGGTATTTGGTTTTCTGTGTAGAATGTAATTAATTTTGCTCCTTGAAATTTTGAAAATAATATAACTATAAAGAAAAAGACAAATACCCCTAAACCTGATGTTAAAAATACATTTTTTTGATTTTTAATTATTCCATACACTCCAAATAAAGGTATTGAACATAAACCTAGTATAAGACCTATTTTTATGAGAGTCAAAATTGTATCTAAAAAAATTTGAAAGTTATATAAAAAATAGGTTGATAATACTATAATTGATATTGATATGCTAATAGCTGTTGATATCCCGATTTTTATTGTCTTTTGTAGTTTTGATGTAAAATAAAAAAGTATTGCCAGCATTAATCCTATTGTGGAGAGTATAAATGCTAGAGTCATTGAGTTAAAACCAAAAACTGATAGGTTTATTGGTGGTCTGGTAAATATTTGTATGAATCCTTTTATTGATAAGGAGTAACATGTAAGTAACAATATAATTGCAGTTGTTTGAAGTGCGTAGATTTTGTATCTGAGTTTATTTTTTATCTGCGTGTGTGGTATTTTTCCACCTCCTTGAGTGATGCGGCAAGTGGTAGTGTTGGATTCCAGTCTATTACTTTTGCACCTGTTTTTCTAAGATCGGTTATTAGATTATTTCTTTGAAAATTTAGGATTCTATGTGTTAGTTTATTTGTTCTATTAGTTGTTTTTAAAGAGTAATCCAGGTCTATTGTTGATGGTGAAATTATTATTACGTTGTAGTTAAATGCTATTAGTTGCTCCAGTCCATTTGGTATTGACGGATCTTCTTCTAGCGAGCTGATAAATACTACAAGTGATTTTTTTGGTAGAAGATGGGTGGATGATCGATATACTACACCATTAAATGGGAAGTCACCATATGCTTGTATGCTTACTAGTTCTTCTATTATTTTATATAGTTGTTTTTTACCGGATTCCGGGTATAGCCATTTTATTTGGCCTTGTGGGTCTCCGTAGCTTATTAGACCTACTCTGTCTCTTCTTTTTAGAAAATGTGATGCTATTGATACTGCTGCTTTTATGCTATATTCAAGTGCATTGTGTCTCATAGTTCCAAAAGTCTGGTTTTCACGTGCATCAACTATTAATATTAAATCTGTTGTGCTTTCTAGTTCATATTCGTTTACCATTAAATCTTTGAAGCGTGCAAAGGCTTTCCAGTTTATTCTCTTGATCGTGTCACCTGTGGTATATTTTCGTATTCCATAAAACTCGGTTCCTATACCTGCATGTTTAACTTGCATTATACCCGGGTAGATATTGGGTTTGGCTTTCATTTGTATGTCTTTTATCTCCTGTATCTGTGGTATAACTGTCAGACTAGAATTTGTTTCCACCATTGCTTCTTTGTAAAACATTCCAAAGAATCCTTTAACGCGAAAAAGAAGTGGCCCTAATATAAATCGTCCTCTTGATGGGCATCTTATCTCATATTTTAGGGTTATCTCTTCTTTTTTTTCCAGGTTTACTAGTGCATAATTGCTATTTTTTATTATTTTTACTTTTTTAGGTAGTGTATCAAATAATTCCAGTAAAGGTATTTTTTCTCCATGGTTTTTTATTTTTAGTTTAACTGTGCAGGTATCGTTTTCAAAGATTTTTATATTTGATAGTTCTCTGATGACTTCTATTTCTATTTCTTTTCCATAAAACATTATAATTGCAAGAAATAGAAGTAATACTAGTGGAAGTAAGAAAATTAAGATAAGCCATTCTAAAAGCAATAGACCTATGATTATAAGCGTTATGCATCCTGCTATTATTGCCCCACATTTAGATGTTCTCATGTTTGTTCTACCGTGGGTACAGGTATTTGATTTAGTATTTCTTTTATTATGCTATCTGGTTGTACTCCTCTAACTCTTGCTTCTGGTTTTAAAATAAGTCGGTGGCCTAGAGCAGGTATTGCAACGTTTTTTACATCATCGGGTACTACATAGTCTCGACCGTAAAACGCGGCGTGTGCTTTGGCAAGTTTTAACAATGCTATTGAGCCTCTTGGGCTTATTCCTACGTCTAGTCGAGGGTCAGTTCGTGTGAAATGTACAATTTTAACCATGTAGTTTTTGATATCGTCATCTATATATACTGTGTTTATTGTATGTTGCATTTCTACGATTTTTTGAGGGCTTATTACTTGTTTTATTTGTTTTTCTGTTATGTTTCCTTTTTGCATACGGTTTAATATTTCTTGTTCTTCTTCTTCGTTGGGATATCCAACATTAAGGCGTATTAGAAATCTATCAATTTGAGCCTCTGGGAGAGGATAAGTTCCTTCGTATTCTATCGGGTTTTGTGTAGCCATAACAAGGAAAGGTCGCTCAAGTGGATATGTTTCTCCTTCAAGAGTGGTTTGTCTCTCCTGCATTGCTTCGAGAAGTGCTGCTTGTGTTTTTGGTGGAGCGCGATTTATCTCATCGGCGAGTAGAACATCAGTAAAAATTGGCCCCTTTATAAGTTTGAAATCACTTGTTTTCTGACTATAAACATAGGTACCTGTGATATCTGCAGGGAGAAGATCAGGTGTAAATTGAACCCGTGAAAATTTACATCCAATAGCTTTTGAAAAAGTCTTGGCTGTAAGAGTTTTTGCAAGACCCGGGTAGTCTTCAAATAGTATATGTCCATCTGTAAGAATCCCAAGTATTACAAATTTTAGCATGGTTTTTTTCCCAACTACAACTGTGCCTACTTCATCTATTAATTGCATACATATATTTGATATTTCAGGGATAGTAACACTCACTCTCCCCACACCTCCATTCTCTCAAGAATATGGTTTATTTTCTCAATATTTCTTTGTCTTTTAATATTTGGTTTTTCAAGAAAACTACTATTTTTCTTTTCTTGGTTTTTATTGAAAATCCAATCAGATATTTCTTTATCGTTTATAAGTGCTGTTAGTTTATCTGGCTCATAATATTTCATATCCATTAATTGTTCAACTGAAAAACCATGTATTGATTTGATTTTTTCAAAAAACATCATCTCAATTACATTTTTAAGATTTGTTTGGTCAAAGTTATCTTTACCTATAGAGCTGTCTACTAAAATTGATAGATTATCTAATTTGTTGAAACCTGTAAACTCATTTTCTACTGGTTTATGCTCCCAGTTTTCAGGGTTTTTAGAATTTATAAAAATGAAGAGACCTCCAACTAAACCTATTACCACTAATGCAAGTATTAAAAAATTCCATAGAAGTTGTGATTGTTGTGCTTCGCTTGTTAAAAATATAATGTTATAATTTAGATTTATTTTATTAAGGAGTATACCTATCATTTTCCTCTCTCAGAAGATGTATTTTTTTTATATTTGATCTTGGTTTATCATTTCAGGATTTGGAGAGCTACCAGGCGGCATGTTGGGCTGCTGATTTTGTAAGTTTAGAGGTCTTGAAATAATCTCATTTAGGCATTTTATAGCTTGATCTTTGTCTTGTGAGTTGATTTCATGTTTACTGTAGCGTGCTTTTTCAAATATTTGTATTAATGTGTACAGGCTTTCAGGTGATATAGTTAAAAATTTTTTTGCAGCCATTGCAAATTCCCGAGGGGTTTGAAAAGATCCTTTTTTTACACCTTGTCTAGCTAGCCAATTACACATTTGTTTATAGCATCTTATTACTGATTTTCGGTAATCTGTTTCACTTTTTAGGTTATTAATTGTGTTTGATGCTATATCTTGAATTGAAGGGCCTTGTTGATTTTGTCTTTTTTTAAATAACATTATGACACCTACTAAAACCAATATAATTACTATTGCTGCAATAAGGGGAAGGATATATTTATTTTGTGATTTGTTTGTTTTTTTCCCGTTGTTTTCTAGGGTTTCTACTATTTCGATTTGCCAGCTAAAATCTGATTCTTTGTATAGATTATCACCATCAAAATTTATAGATACAGTACTTTTTGAAAAATCTGCATTTGAAGATATTGTAAAATTAATGCTAAATAAACCGTTTGTATCAGTTATCATTTCTTGGTTTTGATTTTTCCATTCTACATTTATTTGTTTGTTTTCTAATGGCTGTTGGTTGTCATCTTTTAGACTTCCATTTACATGTATCGTCTGATTCCTAAGATATTTTGTTTTAAGTGAGTTTACTGAAATCTCGGTATTTGCCTTAATAAAAATTGATTCTTGGTCATAGTCTTCTGCATAGTTTTCTGAGCCATAGTAATATGCTGTAACCCAGATATGTCCTAGGTTTGAATCCATTGGGATATTAAAAGTTGATTCAAATTCTCCTTGTGAGTTTGTTGTATCTTCTGATATGATTTCGTTATCATAGATGATTTTTACTACCGCATCTGTTAACGGATCATTATTTCCTTTTTTTAGCTCTCCAGAAGTTGTTAGTTCTTCACCTCTTAAAAGATTATAATTTGTTACAGATAACTCTAGATTTACTGCGTTGTCCTTTACATTTATATTAAATGTGTTTTCGGATGCAGATAGATATGTACTTCCGTTAAAAACTGCTCTTATTTCATGGCCCCCTAGAGTTGTTGGAATATAAAAATACTGAAATTCTCCTTGGGAATCTGTTGTATCGCTAAATGTATTCCCCAGATGAACATTATCATAATATATGTCTATATTCTCACCTGAGACTGGTATTCCACCGTCATCATATAGATATCCTCTGATGACAAGTTGATTGTTAAGCCCTACTGAGCTGACCATATCAAAAACAATTGTTGTATTGGAATAAATCTCTATAGGGGGATCAGACCATGAAGGTTTGTAGGTATCATCTCCTATACAATGTGCTACTATCTGATTTGTGCCACTGGTAACATTTCTTGGAACGTTACATTTGATGTTGAAAAATCCTTGGTTGTTTGTATAATCATAGCAGGCATATTCACCTGCGCTGTCTTTTGTTTTATTTACAAATATTTCAACAGCAATATTTTCGACAGCTGTATCATTTACATCTTTAACATATCCTGAAACAGTAAAATATCCATCTTTAAAGGCTTCAGATGAAATACTTTCAATTTCTGTGGAGGTTGAAATCCTATCTTGTGGTGGAGTATCATCATCGCCATCATCATCTGGCGTGTCATCAGGTTGGAATGGATCTACATCTTCATTTGGATTGCAAATATTTGCTCCGCATCCACCAAGGGAGATTCTAACCCAGCCGATATCGCTAATATATGATTCAGCGAATGCATGACATTCATTTGTTATGAGCCTTGTTGGAATGCCTATGGCATTGGCTGTTACAAAATATGAATAAGCTCGAACATAACAACAGCCATGTTCAGATAAAGCCATTGCAAGATAAGCGTTTTCTTGTTCTTCTTCAGAGGGAATATCACCTGCTTCAAAACTAGAGAAATAATCCTTCATCGTATCAATAATTGTGCCTATTCTGTTTTCGTTTTGTAGATTTAATTTTTGAATAACTTGTTGAGCTGCATTTATTATATTTGCCGGTATTGTTTTTTTTACATCCTCAGGATATTCTGCGTTATTTATTGTTAAATGATCTGGTGTATCCTCCGCTATGTTAAAATCAAAATAAGTTGGATGGGCTGAAGTTTTAAAAGTAAGTGACATTGTACCAGTTTTTTTAGAGGTACGTATATAGTAATTATCTGCACCGTCTTTATAGAAGTTTACAGTGATACCTGTTGGATAAGTATTATAGCTGATTATATTTGCGTTTGGTGAAACAGATGGTATGTTTATATAGCCATATTTTAGTTTAACGGGTATAGTAGCTATAAAAACCCTCTCATGTTCCTCATCTGATAGTTGCAAATAGTCTTTATTGTTATCTTCTACATATGAGTTATAATCTGATGTAAGGCTATCATATGCACTGTATCTTTTGTCACCTGCTAAATAAGGGTTAAAAAAAACAAAACATGTTGGCGTTTTATGGTATCCTTCTCTTGTTGGCCCTCTAGTTGAAGGTACTGGATCCTGCCCATAAATCAAATCTCCAGGGTCTTGATATCCATCTGGATCTGAATCTTGATCATCGGGTATTCCATCCATATCTGAATCTTGTAGATCTGGATCACTGCCTTGTTGTATTTCTTCTAGGTCGCTGACTCCATCACCATCAGTATCAGGGTTACTTGGATCACTACCAAATTTTATTTCCTGTCCATCTGATAGGCCATCTCCATCTGAATCCTCATCAAGTATATTTGCTATTGAGTCATTATCTAAATCTCCGGTTGGCAGATATGATTCATCTTTTGTTTGTTGATATCGTTCATTCCAATAATTGTATTCTTCGAAATCCTTAAAATCATCATAATCAGAGTCTGCAAGATTAGTGTTTGTACCAATTTCCTCTTCTATGTTATCTAGCAGTCCATCATTATCCTTATCAATTATTTTTACGTTATGTATTAGGTTGATTACCGCCCAAAAAGTCAACATTAGTACTATGACTGATGCTAACACAATATAGACTTTTTTCACCAAAGTTAAATTTCTCCTCCAGATCAATAACAGAACTGTTTTTTTAAAGAATGAATAAATTCATTAGATATAAAAGTTTTAAAACATTTAACGATATTCATAAAACATTGTATTGTAATTTGAGGAGTTTTAAAAAAGTGAGAAGGATATACAAACTAAAAAAAATTGTTTTTTCAATATTCTCATTATTTGTTTTTTTAAATCTTTTTTTTGCTGTAAATGTTGTGGCTATGCCCGGTTGGATTTACGTAAGTACACCATCTTCTTATTCCACATATTACAAAGGAGACACAATAAGTATAACTTGGAGTTATAATGATATTGGAAATTACGTAAAAATTGATCTGTATAGAAGTGGTAGTTTTTTTGAAGTTATTGATTCAAATACAACTAATGACGGTGAATATTACTGGCTAGTTGATTCATATTACTCTCCATCTTACTCTTACTCTATAAAAGTAACAAGTTTAGCCGATAGTAGTGAGTATGATTATAGTGGTCTTTTTTATATAAAACAGAAGAGTATCGAGGTTAATTCACCTGATGGAAATGATTTGTTATATAAAGGTGATACAACTGATATTACCTGGAGTTCTGAGAATATTTATGGTTATGTAAAAATTGAGGTTTACGAAGAAGGCAGTTACTATTCAACGATTACTTCATATACAAATAATGATGGTTCTTATTCATGGAATGTACCAACTCATCTCTCTTCTAGTAAAGATTATAAAATTAAGATATCAAGTATATCTGAACCCTCAGTTTATGACTACAGTGAAGAATTCAATATTGGTGAAAGATCCATTGAAATTTTATTTCCAACTGGTGGTGAAACATTGTACAAACAAGCTACATATTCAATTACTTGGAACTCGGGAAATGCAGGAAGTTACGTTAATATAAAATATAGAACGGGTTACTCAAGTTGGTATACCATTGGTTCACGAATTTTAAATGATGGAGATTATGATTGGACTATCCCAAGCTCTGTTAGTACCGGCAGTCAATACAAGATAAAAGTTGAAAGTTATTACTATAATGTTTTTGATATTAGCAATTATTTTGCAATAGATGAAAGATCTATTACTATCAGCGAGCCTACAAGTTATTCAGAATGGTATCCCAATCAAACATATACTATTGAATGGAATTCTCAAAATGCAGGTGACAAAGTTGATATCTCTCTTTTTAAAAATGATTTTTATGTTGCAGATATCGCATTTAATGTAAACAATACCGGTAGTTATACATGGACTGTATCCAATGTATTTAAAGCAGATTCAGATTATAGTATTGTTATTAGAAGCCAAACTTATGATTTTGTAACAGATGAAACATCTGATTTTTCAATAGGTGAAAGATATATTCAGATAATTAAACCCTCAAAAGATATAACTCTTTACAAGGGAGATAGCTATCAGATTGAATGGGAATCTGAAAATATTGGTAATTATGTTGATATTCATCTTTTAAAAAATGGAGAATATTTTTCAACTATCGGTAAAAATGTCGATGACTATCTTGGTTACTACAACTGGGAGGTTCCTGATAATTTAGAGGTTGATGATTCCTATTCTTTTATGGTATCAAGTGTTAACTTCGAGGAGATATATGATACCTCTGATGCAGAGATAAAAGTTGAAGAGACTTTGGTACAGCAGATTTCAAATTCACTTGGGAATGTTATCCTGATAGTTTTTATAGTTGGTTTTGTTTTATTAGTTGTTTATTTTTTGAGAAAAAAATTTGCAGTATCAAATCATGAAGAACCCATAAAAAGTACTCAGAGTTATAGGCCTTATCAATCAATAAATGAAGGTGTTAGCTCTGAGGAATATGATGAAATCTGGGAGAAATAAAAGTTTTTTTATGTATGTTTATTGTTTTGTTTTTTTATTGTGAAAGATATTGTTGTAAAAAAAGTAGAAAATAGTGATGAATTCCAAAAAACTTTGGATATACGCAAAGAAGTTTTTATATCTGAGCAGAAGGTAGATGAGGATATTGAAATTGATGGTTTAGATAAAGAGTCACTTCATTTTATTTTGTTTTATAAGGGGTTTGCAGTGGGATGTGCTAGAATTCGAGTATTTGATGATTATGTTAAATTTGAAAGGATTGCTGTTTTGAAGAAATATCGTAAAAAGGGTTTAGGTAGATTTCTTACAAAATTTATGATTGATTTTACTAAAAAATTATCAGTTAGTACTATTGTTTTGCATTCCCAGGTGGATGTTATTGGTTTTTATGAGAAATTTGGTTTTGAAAAAGTTGGGAAGGCTTTTTTTGAAGCTGATATTAAACATTTTAAGATGATTAGAGACATCGAGCAGTTGGAGGTGAGTGAGGTGGCGCGCATCGAGA
>CAZOBL010000030.1:5312-10387 GCA_964578185.1 uncultured Thermoplasmatales archaeon | reverse complement strand
CATTTTAAGATGATTAGAGATGTTTAAATTGCTTTGATGTTTTTTGTTTTTTTATGTTGTATCAGATGTTTTATGTATAGTTTTGCCCATCCGAAGGATACTGCTGAGCCTATAAGATTTGCTGCTACTAGACCCCACCAGATTCCGCTGAGTCCAAGTGAAAATACGCAGCAGAAAAATATTGCTAGAATTGGTGAGAGTATTATTGTTCGCAGTAGTGTTGCTATTAGTGAATATATTCCTTTTCCTGTTCCTTGAAACATTGCTGATGATACTATACCTAGTGCAGCTCCCGGGTAAAAAAGGCATGTTATTTTTATGAATAGTTCTATTTCTGGTCTTAGTGGAGGTAGGCCTTCTCCTGTTGTGAATATTAGTGTTATTAATGGCGCGATTAGGAAAAATAGTGTTGCTACAAAAATTTCGGTTATAAATCCAAATTTTACTGAGAATAAAAATGCAATGTTTAATTTTTTGTATTCTCGTGCGCCGTAGGCTGCTCCTGTAACTGTTATAACTGCTGTTGCAAGTCCAAGTAATGGTAGTATTGCTATCATTACGACTCTCCAGCCGATAGTATATATTGTTATTCCTGCATCTCCAGCTAATGCTACGTTGATGATTATTATGTTTATAAATAGCATTGTAAATGACATGGATAGTTGTTGGATGGCTGCTGGAAATCCAACTTTAAAGATATCATATATTATATGTTTTTTGAATCTGAAGTGTTTGAGTTTGAAGCTTACATATGTATTTTTTTTGAAGAATAACCAGTAGATTAATAGCATTGATGTAATTGTCATTGAGAGTATTGTTGCATATGCTGCTCCTGCCACTCCTAATCTAAATGTGTATATGAAAAATGGGTCTAGTATAATGTTTAGACCTGTTCCAAATACTATTGCATACATTGCTCTTTTTGCATCACCCTCTCCTCTTAGTATAGCTGTGGATATATTTATAAAAAATATTGCAGTACTGCCTGCGAAAATTATTCTACCGTATTCTACTGCATAGGGTAGTGCTGCTCCTGCTCCTATTTGATCTAATATTGGTTCTGATAAGAAAAATAGTATTATGCTAAATAATGCTGCTATAATCAAAGATGTAATTATGGTATGTTCAGCTACGTTGTCAGCACCTATTTTATCATCTGCACCTATTCTTCGAGATATAGCCGATGACCCTCCGACACCGATACCGGTTGATAGTGCTATTGCCATCATGAAAAATGGAAAAATAAGCCCTATTGCTGCAACTCCCAAATCCCCTATTCCTGATACAGGTGAGTCTGTGAAAAAATCCTGTCCAATACCTGATACATATAGCGTGTCTACAAAGTTGTATATTGTTTGAATTGACATTGCAATAATCATGGGGATTGCAAGTTTGATTATCGCTTTTTTTGGATCTCCTAGTAGAGTTTCTACTCCTTCTGTGATTTGTTGTTTTTTAGCACCTGTTTGACTTTTCATGTATATTGTCATTGGTGAATATTATGCTTTATTTCAAAGTTGTGCAATAAATAAAAAAAAAATTTAATTGGTCTATCCTTGCATATCCTTTAAATATATGTTCTTATATTGCATGCTTTACTATGGCATTATGGCAAGGTAAATCAAAAAGAAGTAAAACAGGACGTAGAATTCGACTAGCCCGTGGTAAAAGAAAATTTGAAATAGGACGTGAACAACATCTTACAACCATTGGTCCTAACAATATCAAAAAAGTAAGAACTCTGGGAGACAACCGTAAACTTAGAGCTAAAACCACTGATTTGGCTTTTGTAGTTGACCCTAAAGACAATAAAACTAAGAAAACAAAGGTTTTATCAGTTGTAGAAAACAAGGCGAATATTCACTATGTCCGTCGAAACATAATAAACAAAGGCTCTATTATAAAAACAGAGTTGGGTAATGCTCGCGTTACTTCAAGACCGGGTCAAACAGGCCAGATAAATGCTGTTTTAGTTTAAAAATAAAAAAGAAAAAAATTATTTAACCCTTTTTTTGTTTTACCATAAGTCTTGTATTGGTTGGTAATAAAATGGTGTCTAGAGGCGAAGATAAATACGTTATATGGCCAGTGTATTTCGATAAATCAGTATCCAAATTACACGGTCGAAAGGTTTCCAAAAAACAGGCGGTAGACAAACCTACAATTGAAGAAATTTCAAAAGCTGCAAAATCTCTAGGATTCAACCCAAAAATTGAAAAAAACGTATCTTACCCAGGTCGCTTCTGGAAAAAAGAAGGCCGTATACTAGTTGACAAAAAAGATACCAAAAGCAATATTTTATCTAAAATTGCTAGTAAACTATAAAATAATTTTATTTTGCTTTTTTAAGGGTGAAATAAAAAGTGAGCCCTTTTCCCTTACCAGGTGTAGATGCAAAAATTTCTCCGTCGTGTCTCTTAATTATTTGTTTTGCAATAGATAAACCCAGCCCAGTGGATTGAAGATCAGTTCTTGATTCGTCTGTTTTGTAGAATTCTTCAAATATATTTTGTAATTGTTGTTTATCAATACCTATTCCATTATCTTGAACTGATACGCTTATAAAATCTCCTTCCTGCATTGCAAATATACTTACTTTGGTTGCCTGTTTTGAATATTTTAAAATGTTTGTCAGCAGACTTTCAAATACTCTTAACATCTGATTTACATCTGCATTAACAAGTATATCATCATCTGTTTCATTGTATATTTTTATGTTTTCATCTTGGAATTTAAAATATAATTTGTTTACTGCTTTGTTTATTATTTTGTTGAGTTGAATGTTTTCAAAGTTAAACTCGGTTGAAAATGCTTTTACTTTTGCTCTTTCAAGTATTTTGTTTATTTTATTTTGAAGTATTCTCGCGTTTTTTAGGGTTGTTTCAAGTATTTTTTTTATCTCTGGGTTTTTTTCTTCTTGTAATGCTACGGGTAGTAATGTTGTAAGTGGAGTTACAGGTGTTTTTAAATCATGACCTAGCTCCCATATGAAATCATCTTTTTGTTTCTGGATTTTTTCTAGTTCTTCTTGTTGTTCTTTTAGTTTTTTTTCTAATTCTAATTTTTCTGTTTTATCTATAAATGATAGCATTAACGCTTTTTTTTCACAATTTTGCTTGTTTATAAAATTAGATGTTACTTCTACATTTTTAGTTGATCCGTTTTTGTGTCTAATTTTTAGTATTGTTGATTTCTGATTTCTTTGTTCTAATATTTTTTTTACATCTATGAATTCATTAATCCTTTCATCTATAAAGAAATCCTTAGCATTAATGTTTATTATATCATTTTGCCCATATCCTAAGATTTCTAAAAAAACAGGATTTACATACTCTATTCTTCCATGGATATCAGTAATAAGTATTGCATTCAGTGAGTTATTTAAAATATTGTTTAGTAAATCTAAATCCTCTTGGAGCTTTAAACTCAGATTAAATAAACCTCCTTAATATTTAGTCGATTTTAAATATATTACTTTTCGGTGTTTCTTTTAATTTGTCTTCTAGTAATTCAATTTTTATTATTTTATCGAAATGTTGCTTTGGTAATTTATCCATTAATGAAAGTTTATTATCATAGAAAAGAAGAAATGTTCCCTTTGATTTATCTATTGTGTCTTCTTTCATCGTCTTTAAAAAATCATAGAGTGTGTGTAGCTCGGGTTTTGTTATCTTTGAAAAATTTACAAATTGTGATAGTGAATCTAAAATCACTATATCTGGTTTGGTTTTTTCAAAACCAAATTTAATAATATCTTTCATTTGTTGAAGGTTTGATGGGGGTTTATGATACATGCAGTTGTCAATATGTTCTTCTTGTGGAAATGCAAAACCTGAGACGCAGTCGATAAAATTTATTTTTTTATTTTTTAGTGGTTTTTGTTCTATTACTTTTTTCATATATTGATAGCTTCTAACTAATGATATGTATAATATTTTGTTGAAATGATTTTTTTTTATTTTGTTTAGAAAGTTTACGATTTCTGTGAAATCCATTGAGTTATGTGAAATTAAAACTAGACCGTTTAAGCTATTGGTTATATTGGATAATTCTTTGTTTATTTCCATCCAATAATTTTTATCGTCATTTATTGTTTCTTGCATTTTATTTCACCATTTTATTTAATTTTTTATTATTTCCATTCTTAAAATCAAATCTGTGTAGAGATGTGGTAGTTTTTTTAAGGTCTGCATTTTGTCATCATACATCATTATAACTGTTTCAACTGAGCGGGTCATGGTTTCTTTTTTTATGCTTTTTAAAAAATGATATAGTTCATTGATTTCTTCTTCTGTTGGTTTTGAAAAGTTAATATATTGAGTTATTGAGTCTATTATAACAATTTCTGGTTTTACTCTATCTATATTTTTGGTTAATAGATTTTTCATTTCTTCAAAATTTTTCGGTGGTCTTCTAAATATACAGTTGACAGATTCCTGAATTTCAATTAGGAAACCAGATACACAGTCAACTACATAGAGTTCTTTGTTTTCCAATGTCTTTTTTGCAATATTTTCTTTTATTTGTTCAAAGCTTCGTGTTAGTGAAATGTATAATACTTTGCATTTTTGGTTTTTGTTTATTCTTTCTATAAAATCTATTAAGTCATTAAATTCTGCTGAGTTATGGGTAAGTAGTACTAAACCATACATTTCATCTACTGTTTGGTTTATTTCTTTTTTTATATCTTTCCAATAGTTAATTGGTCTTTTTCTTAACTCCATTTTATCCTTAAATCTAATTTTTTTTTTATCCTTTCCATTTAATTTTATCTCTTATTACTTCTATTTTTAGAACTTGGTCTATGTTCATCACCGGTATTGTTCTTATTAAACCGATTTTATCGTTATATAGAAGTATTATTGAGTCATCTCCCAGGCCAAATACATTTTCTTTTATATCTCGAAGAAAACGGTAGAGGTTATCTAATTCTTTTTCAGTAGGCATTGAAAAATTTATAAATTGTGAAAGGGAGTCCACTAGCAAAATATTTGGGTTTACTCGCTCTATATTCTCCAGAATCATTTTTTTAAGAGATTGTAAATCTTTAGGTGGTTTTCTATATATGCAATCAC
>CAZOBL010000030.1:0-5302 GCA_964578185.1 uncultured Thermoplasmatales archaeon | reverse complement strand
TCTAATAAATATTGAAACACAGTCTACTACTTTTAGTGTCTTTGAGTTTAATGGTTGTTTTTGTAGGGTTTGCTGCATTTTCCTGTAACTGTTTATAAATGAAATATACAGTACTGTGAGTCTTTTGTTTTTTCTTACTTTGTTTAAGAAATCTACAAGATCTGAAAACTGGATTGAATTATGAATAACGATATTTACACCATGAAGATTTCCTATAACTTGATTTGTATCTTTTTGTAGTCTTTTCCAGTAGTTTACTTGTACAATTTTGTCTTTTTTTTTCATAGAGTGTTCACCACCTAACTATTTGTTATAAAGTTCTTAAATTGTTTTTATATATGTTTTTTTACTGTTTGTATTAAATCATCGAATTCAAAAGGTTTTGTTATATAATCTACTACGTTTCCCATATCTAGTATTTTTTCTTTTTCTTCATCTGAGAATCTGACGACTGTTAAAAGAATTATTTTCGGGTTTGAAGATTTTTCTTGTAGTCTTTCAAGTATGTCTTTTGTAGTTAAACCCGGCATCATTACATCCAGTGTTACAATATCAGGGCTGAACTCATCGATTTTGTTTAGGAAATCTTCTCCATTTTCTGCCATTATTGTTTCATGTCCTTCTTTTTTCATCATCAGATCTATCATTTCCCTTAGATCGGTTTCATCATCTACTACCATCACTTTTGCCATATTTTTTTTCTCCCTCCTCATTTCTCATTTTTTATATTCTTACCTTCTAATCCAAATATATCTATTTCTTTAAATCTCTCCTCTACATTTACTTCGGGATCAATTGGAATAGTAAATTTAAATTTACTACCCTCGCCTACTTTGCTTTCAACCCATATACGTCCACCATGCGCTAATACTATTCCACGACATATTGCAAGACCAAGTCCAGCGCCACCGAATTTTCGGTCCATACCTGAATCGACTTGATAAAATGTATTAAAGATTTTTTCTTTTTTATCTTCTGGTATACCTCGTCCACTGTCTTCTACTGAGAACTGTATGTTTTTACCGTCTTTTTGAGCTTTGATAAATATTTTGCTTTCTTCTGGTGAAAACTTAATTGCATTGTTTGTAAAGTTAATTATTACTTGTTTAACTCTATCTTGGTCGATATCTAAATTAGGCATCTGAGCTTCTATTTTTGTATCAATTTTAATGTTTTTTGAGTCGGCCCAAGATTGCATGGTTTCTTGTACTTCTTTTATCATTTTTTCAATATCAGTTTCTTCAGGGATAAATTTCATTGTACCTGACTCCAAGCGTGAAATATCAAGGATATCTTGTATTAAATGATCAAGTCTATCAGTGTTTCTTAGTACAACGTTTAGAGCGTTTTCTTGTTCTTTATTTATTTCTCCTAAAGTATTTTTTAGAAGCATCTGCACGTATCCTTTAATAGATGACATAGGAGTTCTTAGCTCATGGGAGGTTACATTTAAAAAAGCAGATTTTAATTCATCAAGTTTTTTAAGTTTAATATTTTGTTTTTCTATTTGTTTATGAGATTTTCTTAATTCTTCTTGAGCCTTTTTTTGTTCTGTGATATCTACAAAGGATGCCATCATCCTTACTAGATTATCGTTTTCATCCTTGATGCTTGTTGCAGATAACTGGACCGGAAAAACTGATCCATCCTTTTTTTCACCATCTAAAACACCCACCCAGCCACCTTCATTTGAAAGGGCATCTATGACTTTCATATATTTTCCTTTTTTATGCCAAAATTTTACAATGTGTTTTCCTAGTACATCTTTTTCTGATTTTAAATTCCACATGTCTAAAAATGAACGGTTAACATATGTAATAATTCCCGTCGCATCAGTAATTACTATAGCGTTAATTGATGATTCAATTGCACTTTCTTTTATTTCCATTTCTGCTTCAGCATTTTTAATGTAACTAATATCTCTAAAATCTTCGATAATACCAATTATTTTTCCGCATTTATCTTTTAACGGTGTAACATTATCAAGACAGGGTACTTTTTTCCCGTCTTTTCTGATTCTTATTTCCTCTCTTTGAAACGGTTTTCCTTCTTTTAATGATTTTAATAATGAACATTCTTGTGTACCACAGAATTTTGATTTAAACATATCCATACAATTAGAACCAATGCCTTCAGCAGGAGGTAAACCGGTAAG
The DNA here is from genome assembly GCA_964578185.1 of uncultured Thermoplasmatales archaeon. Lineage (GTDB taxonomy): Archaea > Thermoplasmatota > E2 > DHVEG-1 > DHVEG-1 > JAZKSG01. Next base: position 3,147 of record CAZOBL010000030.1, on the reverse strand, counting down.
TTCAGACATTTTTTTATTCATCTTTGTTACATTAAAATTTTTATCAATAAATCTAATTCCATCAGCCATGGCATCAAGAATATTTTCAACTTCCTCTTTCGAGTGAATTAGATTTTTTTCAATTAATTTTTTATTTGTTACATCTCTTGAAATGAAAAGAATTTCATTTTCCAATAAGTTCGCTGTACTTTCAACAGTATGCCATAAACCTTTTTTATCTTTAATTCTAAATTCAATGTTTTCAACAATCTTTGATTTTTGTCTTTTGAAAAAATTTTTTGATTTAGTTGCAAGATATTTTTTTAAAAGCGGTGTAAACTTTTTTTTATCTTCGGGACTTACAAAATCCCATACGGGTTTCCCTACCAAATCATCCGGTTTGTAGCCAAGTATCTTTTCATAAGAAGGGTTAACATAAATATATTTAGGGTTTAATGAAAAAGATGTTAAACATACTAACTCACTAGTTCTGTCTAATAAATTTATTTTTTCAAAATTTGTATGAATAGATGTGTTATTTTGTTGTTGTTTTTGTTTATCTTTTTTTTGTATTTTTGGCAGCTGTATAGTTTGAATTGAAGTTAAACTTGAATTGTTTTTAAGAAATCCTTTTTCTTCTTCCGATCTTAAAATTTTTACTATTTCAGGTTCATTTTGCATATTATCTGCCTTATTTCATCTAGATATTTTTATTAATTTGTGCATCCATCAGCTGTAAAGTTATTTGAGATATTTTTTAATTATTGATTGCTTTTTCAATTCTGCATTTTAGATCCATTATATCAAAAGGTTTTTCTATAAAATCATTAGCCATTAGGTTACCTGCTTTTTTTGCAGCTTCATCGGTTCGAGCTGTTAGAAATATTATGGGTATATCTTTCCAGTCATCATTTGTTTTTAAATGATCAAACATATCCCATCCATCAACATCTGGCATCATGATATCAAGAAGTATCAAGTCAGGATTTGGGTTATTTTTAAGATAATCGAAGCATTCTTTTGCACTGTTTAAACCGGTTATTTTAAAATCTTGTGCTACTGCTTCTAACCCTGTTTTCACTGAAAAAATTAAATCAGGGTTGTCATCAACAATTAATATATTTTTTCCCATCCGTTTTATACACCTTTTGTTTCAAATTCCTCTCTTTTTATATTTAATATATATTTCATTTATGTAATTTACTGTTTTTAATTATTGTTTTTTTTATTCTTTTTAATAGTGAAATAAAATGTTGTACCTTTTTTAGGTCCCGGGCTTTCAGCCCATATCTTACCACCATGTTTTTCAACGATACGTTTACAAATAGCCAAACCTAAACCAGTTGAACCAAGATCATGTCTGGATTCATCTATTTTATAAAACTCATCAAAAATATGTTTAGTTTGCTCTTTTGTCATACCCATGCCGTTATCATCAATTGATACTACGATTTCATCATCTTTTTTTTCTGCATTCAACACAATTTTACCGCCTTCATCGTAGCTGTATTTTAAAGCATTTGACAAGAGATTATCGATAAGTTCATCAAGTCTTATTTTATCTGCTTCTACTACGATGTTTTCATCTATATTGTTATCTATTTGTATTTTATTTTCTTCTAATTCATATTTTTTATTTTCAATAATTTTTTCAAATTCTCCTGAAAGATTTGTATCTTGCAAGACTAATTGTACATTGGGTGAGTTTATCTTTGCTAACTGAAGGGTTTTAAAAACAAGGTTTTTCATATAATTAGCATTTTGAATTGACACATCCAACAGCTCCTTTAGTTTCTCATCTTTTACTTTTTTTCGAACTATTGGTAGAAGTGTATTTATTGGTGTTAAAGGAGTTTTTAAATCATGTCCAAGTTGATGTATAAAATCATCTTTTTGTTCCAAAAGTTCTTGTATTTTTTTAGTTCTTTTTTCTACTTTTTTTTCAAGATTCTTGTTTAAATCATTTATTTGTTTTTGTGCGTCTTCTAATTTTTTGATTGTATCTTGAAAGTCTTCCATTATGTTTAGTGTTGCTTTCTCGTTTTCTTTAAGACTTTTAACTTTTATTTCTAGCTCTTTTTCTGCTTTTTTTTGTTCAGTTATATCCCGTGCTATAACCAATAGATTATTTGGTTGATTATTTAATTTTATTGGAACATATAAGTTATGGAAGTATCGATTATTTCTTTGATCATAGTTTTCCTGTGGTTGATTAGTTTTTAAAGCTTGCATTGCAACTTTTGTTCTTTGATTATCTGTATCATTTGGGAGTAGATTGTGCATGTTTTTTCCGATAATATTTTCCTTTGATGTGTTAAAGCCTTTTGCCATCGATTCATTTACCTCTAAAATGGTTCCATCATAGGATAATAATGCTATAGCGTCGGGTATGGTGTTGAAAAGTCTTTTAAATTTTTTTTCAGCTGTCTTTATTTTTTGTTCAAGGGTAAAATAAGAGGCTACACCTTTATTTCTCTGTGTTTTTACAAATTTTGGTTGTATAAATGTTAAAGCTAAAAATATGTAACCTATGAAAAAAGAAAAAGATGTTAAGAGTGTGTCATAATTAAAACTCACACCACCTACTATTGATACTAATATAAAGAAAAGAAAGTAAAGATTTCTTATGTCTTTAGTTTTGTAATATATATATAATGTTACAATAAATACTTCAAGAGCGATTATTTGACGTAGAAGAGTTGGTATAAATGATATTTTAAAAGGTGCAAAAATAAGTAAGATAAAAATAAATGAGACGATTAAAAATAAATGGAATAATTTATCAAATTTTTTGGTTTTTATAAAATATTCGTTTACTGCTATAAAAACTGCAAACATTAATGGCATTGAACTCAAAACAAAAGCATTATACCATAGTAGAGTACTTGGGCTTTCAACACCCGGTCCCACAAAGTTAAAATAAGCACCTACAAAGAAAATATTTGATAATAAGAAACTTATAGAAAACATAAGTTTTCTTTTATCTTTATCTTTTATATACAATCTTAAAAGAAATGCTGAAATTGAAATACTACATAATAAAACAACAGCCCATACATGATTTATTGGCATCATGTTTGTACATCACCTTTATTGTTTAATTTTTCCTGTAACTTTATTATTTGTTTTTTTAACTCAACCATTTTTAGTTCTCGTCCAACTGTTACT
>CAZOBL010000029.1:18230-20051 GCA_964578185.1 uncultured Thermoplasmatales archaeon | reverse complement strand
AAAAGAATAACACCTGCTGCTGTCTCTCCTGCAAATAACAACCCTACATCTGCTAATATAGTAAAATATACAGTAAAACAAAGGAAAGCCCAAATCCAATTAACAGAAGGTTGCTCTCCACCATTTTGATATGCATTGTATTGTCCAACGATCAAGAGGTATTCATCTATTGTTAAATCCTCTGAAGCTAGTAGATCTTGTAAGTCATCTAATGTTAATTCACCGTTTTGTAGCATGTCTAGTATTTCACCATAAGTTAAACTTCCATCACCAGTTGGGTCAGGAATATCTGTTTCTTCATCAGGATAAAACACAGAATGGTATTCTACCATGTTGTCTGTTGGCATAACAAACATATACTCATTAGGGTAAAAATTTGAGTCTGAGGATTCATAGTTTGTCAAGTAATCTGATGACATAATGTCTGTCTCAAGAGAGCTTGATTGAATATATGATAATAGAGTTTCTATATCTTGGTTTATATCATTTATCTGTGCTGTAAATTCAGAGGCACCAATAATATTTTTCAGTTGATTGTATTGCGATGTTGTGTAGATTATTTCAATAATTTGTTCTGCTAGAAGATGTTTTTCTTTTTCATCATCTGTGTTTTGAATTTGTTCTACAAGTTGTTGTAATTCCTCGTTTTTTGTTATTTGCTGCATTAGTGTGTTAATTTCATTATTTGCTGCGATTGTTGAACTTAACGAATCTATATTATTTGTCAAACTGTTGGTCAAATCTACAATTTGGGTCAAGTCTCCATCTTTCTCTTTTGGTGGGTTTATCATTTTCTGGGCTGATATTGGACTTATTGACACTGTGGAAAGCATCAGAAAAGCTGCAAATAAAGCCCCCATTATAATTGTTCTTTTTTTCATATCTAACACCTTAAATATTTTTTTCTTAATATTATTAGCTATTTTTATTATACTTAAGGTTTGTAACACAATATCCCAAAAAATATAAGAAACAAATTAATATTTTGTAAAAAACAATAAAAAATTTTTTGTTATGTTAAGATTTTTATCAGCTTGTAATATGACTCAAAATTTATTTTTTTAGGTTGTATTGCCTCTTTTAATGGGATGGTTACAAGTTCGTCTTTTTTTATGGTGACACATAAATCTGAAAGCCCTGTTTTGAGCAGTTTTACAGCATGGTTTCCAAGTCTTGCTGCTAGTATCCTATCTGTGGATGTAGGCCGGCCTCCTCTTTGTATGTGTCCAAGTACTGCTACACGGGTTTCCAAGCCTGTTTTGTTTGTTATTTTTTCTGCTATATCTTGTGCTTTTGCTACTCCTTCAGCAACAATTATTATCCAGCTTTTTTTTCCTTTTTGGTTTCCTTTTTTGATTTCTCCAAGAATTGTATCTATATTGAATTCTTGCTCAGGTATGAGTACTTCTTCACACCCTCCTGCAAGTGCCAGTCTGAGAGCTATATATCCACATTTACGTCCCATTACTTCTATTACGAATATACGTTCCAGGCTGGTGGCTGTATCTCGTATTTTATCAAGGGCATCTAGTGCTACATTTAGTGCTGTGTCTGCACCTATGCTTAAGTCTACACTTTTTACATCGTTGTCTATTGTGGCAGGTATGCCTATTGTGGGGATTTTGTATTTATCTGCAAGTATGTGCGCTCCGGTTAGTGAGCCGTTTCCTCCTATTATTATGAGTCCGTCGAGCTTGTTTTCTTTTATGTTTTGTACTGCTTTTTGTTGTCCTTCTTCTTGGTAGAATCGTTTGGCTCTTGCTGTTTTAAGTATTGTTCCCCCTTGGTTTATTATTCCTGATACTGATCGTCTGTTCAATG
>CAZOBL010000029.1:0-18220 GCA_964578185.1 uncultured Thermoplasmatales archaeon | reverse complement strand
ATGGTTTCATTTGGTTGTCCATGAGTCCATCGTAGCCTTTGAGTATGCCCATTACTTCTATGTTTTCGTGGCTTGCGGTTCTAACAACTGAGCGTATAGCAGCGTTTATACCCGAGCAATCTCTTGTTAAAACACCGATTTTTTTCATAAAAAACCCCATTTATTTACCTATTCGTTATATCCAATGTTCTAATTTTTTTTCTGACAAATTTAATAGATATTAATGATGTAAACATAGCTACAAATAAACCAATTGTTGCTCCTATTACCTCATAGGTTAGCACAAAATTATAAAATGAATGTAGGGCAAAAGCGAGTATGAAAAATGGTATAATTTTTAATTTTGAGGTTTTTTTTATTATGCTTTGGCTTACACCGTAGCCGGTCCATGCTGTCGCTGATGCATGTAGTAGACATGCACCAATGCTTCTAAGTGTTATAAGTATGATGAAAATTGTTAAACTCTGTGTTAATGCATCATATCCATAGAACAGGTTTTCAGTAGCCGAAAAACCAAGTCCTGCTACTGCACCGTATATTAGCCCGTCTTCAAGTTCAACTATTTCTCTTTCTACTCTTTTTAAACGGAGTGCCATAGGTTTGGTTAATTCTTCTACAAAAGGTGCTATTATTACAGCTGCAGCAAAAAAATATATGTTTGCATTATAACCTATTACTATCGATCCGATTAATCCTTCCATAATAACTGATGCAATAACTGCTATTGTTGCACCCCACAAGAAACATAAAAATATTGGGAACCATTTTTCCCGATGATATTTTTCTGTGTTTCTAATCCATATAGCATAAATTATAGGTGGAATAAAAGCTGCGATAAACAATATTAGTAACTCTAATTTTTGCATATTTTACTCTTCCTTTTATCTAATTTTAAACTTCACTTCTACTGAAAAGTATACTTCCAATAGACATAAAAATTATACATATAACCAGTACAACAGACAAGTCGATTAAAGGATGCAGCACATTTCCGGTTTGTGTTAAACTACCTCGTAGTCCATCCACCATGTAAAACAGTGGGTTTACATATACAAGTTTTTGAACTATTTCTGGTATTGAATTATTGTCCAATATTGGAAAGAAAGCAGTAGAAAGGAAAAACAATGGTAGAATAGCAAGGTTCATAACTAAAGGAAAACCTTCATAATCTTTAATTCTTGAGGCAAGTATTAAACCTAGACCTACCGCCGCGAAAGCATTAACTATCATAAAAATTACTGCTAATATAAAGTTAAAGATACTTGGTATTTTAACACCCATAAGGATTGCTATAAATAATACAAAGAAACCCTGCATTATAGCAATTGTTGCACCACCGATTGTTCTTCCAAATATTATTGAAAATCTGCTTACTGGTGCTACTAGCACTTCTTGCATGAAACCTGATTCTTTATCAAGAATTATGGATAGCCCTGTAAACATTGATGAAAACATTATAGCCATAGCGACAGTCGCCGGTGCTAAAAAGTCAAGGTAGTCTACACCTGGCATTGCTATTCCTCTTAAACCCGAGCCTAGTATTGCAAGAAATATAATTGGTTGAATTATTCGGGCTATAACACGAGATTTAGAGCGTAGGAATCTTTTCATCTGACGAAGCCACATGATATAGATTGCCTGAAATTCTATAATACTCATAGCCACAGTTTTTTACCCCGCGTTGGTTTCATTTTTTTCTTGGTTGTTTTCGATGCTGTGACCAGTGTAATATAAAAATACGTCGTCTAAAGTGGGTTTTCGTACACTTATTGCTTTTATTTTGATGTTGTTTTTTTGAGCTATATCAATGACAAGAGGTATTTTTTCTTCTCCTTTTTTAACCCCTATTGTTAAAAATCCGTCATGTTTTTTTAGGTTTTGTATCCAGTCTTGTTTTTTGAGTTGCAGTATTAAATCATTTATGTTAGTAGTTGAAAGTGTGATTACGTCATTTCCGATTTGTACTTTTAGATCTTCTGGTTTATCTGTTACAATTATTTTTCCATGGTTAATAATTGCAACTCTATCACATAGTTTATCTGCTTCTTCCATGTAATGTGTAGTTAGAAAAATTGTGGTTTTGTCTGTTATGTTCATTTTTCTTATGTATTGCCAGATTGTTCTTCTTGTTTGAGAATCTAGTCCAAGGGTAGGTTCATCTAAAAATAGTATTTTGGGTGAATGCATTAAGCCTCGTGCGATTTCAAGTTTTCTTTTCATTCCACCTGAGAATTTTTTGACTAGTACATTTTGTTTTTCTGTGAGTTCTACAATTTTTAGTACATCTTGTATTCTGTGCTCTCTTTCTTTTTTGTTTAAACCGTACATTCTTGCGTGGTAATCTAGGTTTTCTTTTGCAGTTAACTCTGTGTCTAATGCTGGGTCTTGGAATACTACCCCTATGTTTTTTCTTACTTGATTTCTTTGTTTTTTTATGTCAAAACCTGTTATTTTTGCTGATCCATGTGAGGGGTTTAAAACAGTGGTGAGCATTTTAATGGTTGTTGTTTTTCCGGCTCCATTGGGCCCTAGAAAACCGAATATTTCTCCTTTTTTTACATTAAATGATATGTTGTCAACTGCGGTTAGTTTGTTGAAGTTTTTAGTTAGGTTTTCTGTCTGTATTATCTCTTCGATAGAATCTCACCCTTAACATTTGGTGACAATAGTATTTTTGTTAATAAAATTATCCAAGTTTTACGATGCAAAGGTTTTTTAGTTTTTTAGTTTATGACCTATGTTTTGTAGATGTTATGTCTTTTTACTCAGATATTATAAATCTTATTCTTTGCGGTGAAGTTAGAACTAAGCAGGATGTTCATCGTGCTAAGATACGTTTATGTAAAAAATATAAGTTTGAGGATATTCCATCTGATACTAGTATACTGGAGCATATACCAAAAGATGCGAGCTCTGATGAGAAAAAGTTGCTGGTGTCTGTTCTCAGGCGTAAACCTATGCGTTCGATTTCTGGTGTGGCAGTTGTAGCTGTTATGACTTCTCCTTTTGCATGTCCTCATGGTCGTTGTATTCCATGTCCGGGTGGACCTGATATTTGTACACCTCAGAGTTATACTGGTTTTGAGCCTGCTGCCATGAGGGCTAGTTTTAATAATTTTGATCCTTTTTTGCAGACTAGAAATCGTATTGAGCAGCTGCAAGCAATTGGTCATCCTGTTGATAAAATTGATTTTATTGTTATGGGTGGTACGTTTACTGCTCGTGATTATTTTTATCAGAGTTTGTTTGTGAAACGTTGTTTAGATGGCCTTAATAATTCTGAATCAAAGAATCTTTTTGAGGCGCAGAAGAAAAATGAGAAAGCTAAATCTAGGTGTATTGGTTTGACTGTTGAGACTCGTCCGGATTGGTTTCGTCTGCGTCAAATTGATGAGTCTTTAAATTTAGGTGCTACTCGTGTTGAGCTTGGCGTGCAGACTGTATATGATGATGTTTTATACGCTATGAATCGTGGTCATAGTGTTTATGATAGCATACTTGCTATGCGTAACGCGAAAAATAGTGGTTTTAAGGTTTGTGTGCATATGATGCCAGGTCTACCTGGTTCAAGTTTCGATAGGGATATAGATGCTTTTAGAGTGCTTTTTGAAGATGATGATTTTAAACCTGATATGTTAAAGATTTATCCCACTTTAACAGTTGAGGGTACCCAGCTTTTTGAGATGTGGAAAAATAGGGATTATAGTCCTTTATGTACTGAGGATGCTGCGCGTTTAATTGCTCAAGTTAAATCTTTTGTACCTGATTGGTTGCGTATCCAGCGTATTCAACGTGATATTCCTGCGGATCATATTGAAGCAGGTGTGGATAAAAGTAACTTACGCCAAATTGTTAAAAAGTATATGAAAAAGCGTGATCTTAGTTGTCGTTGTATTCGTTGTCGTGAGATAGGTCATATGAGTCTTGAAGAAGATCTTGAGTTTGATGAAGATGATGTAAGATTTGATGTTGAGCATTACTTTGCTAGTGGTAGTGAAGAGGTTTTTATTTCGTTAGTTGTGAAAAAGTATGATGCGCTTATTGGTTTTTTGCGGCTTCGTGATATTAATATGTCTCATAGACCTGAGTTATCCCAAAAACCTTGTATGGTTATTCGTGAGTTAAAGGTGGTTGGTCGGGAGCTTGCACTTGGTACTCGTTCTAAAGAACATATTCAACATCAAGGTTATGGAAAAGAGCTTATCGAGGAAGCTGAATATATTTGCCGCGAGGAGTTTGATAAAAAGGATTTATTTGTTTTAAGTGGTATAGGTGTAAAGGAGTATTATAGAAGGCTAGGTTTTGAAGATAGTGGTGTATATCTTTGTAAGAAACTGTAAAGGTTAAATTTTATTATTCATCTGTTACTAGTGATAGAATTTTTTGACAGTTTGGACATGAATACATTATTTTGTTTTTTCTTAGTACTCCCGCCTTTATTGTTTCTTTTTGTAGGTTTTCGCCTTTTATTTCTTTCTCACAGTATGGACATATAGCCATGTTTTTTTCACCGCTTGTATATCTTAGAATATTTTTTTTGTTTATATAATAAACGATGTTTTTTATGTTAGTTTTGTTGCGTAAATAATGGGTTAATTTTATATATAGACCGCCTTTACAGGTTTTTTATCTGAAATTTAGAATATAAAGGAGCGGCTTTGTGTACTATGAAAATTCATAGCGATTGTGTACCTTGTTTGATAAAAAGAATTATCTTTGAAACAGAATTGAGTACGAAAAATAAAAACAAGCAGACTGAAATTATTCGTAACGTCTGTAAAATGCTATCTGAGATTTATGACCCTAAAACATGTAGTGCGATTATAGCTACAAAAATTCACGGGATGGTATACCAGACACTTGGAGATAAAGATCCTTATAAGGTTTTAAAGGCTAGAAGTAATAAAATCGCTAAAAAACTTGTACCTGATGTTGAACGAAAAGTAGAGGAATCTAAAGATCCTTTGGTTAGTAGTATTATATGTTCAATTGCTGGTAATATGATGGATTTTGGTATTAGCGGTGGTAGCAGTAAACCTGATGATTTGCTTGAGGTTTTTGAACGAATTTATGAAAAAGGTTTAGGTTTTGATGATACTAAAATTTTGAAAAAATATTTGAAGAATTCAAAAAATGTAATGTTATTTACTGATAATTGTGGTGAGATTGTTTTTGATAAGATTCTTTGTCGTGAGATTAAACGTTTTAACCCAAATCTTCATATTACATTGGTTGTAAAGGGTGAACCTGTTTTGTCTGATGCAACAATGCAGGATGTTGTTAATCTAAATTTTAATGAGGTTGTTGATGAGGTTCTTACAACGGGTGTTTTTGCTGTTGGTGTTGATTTTGATAATTTATCTAAAATTCTTGAGAGGCGTTTGAAGAGTTGCGATTTGATTTTGTGTAAAGGAATGGCTAATTATGAGGCTTTTTCTGAGACTAAGTATCATCCGATTTGTTATTTAATGCGTAGTAAATGTAGACCTATTGCTGATTCTATGAATGTACCTGTAAATGCTAGTGTTGTAAAATTCTATAAATAGTTTTTTTTAGCTTTTACATTCTGACAAAATTACACAATAATATTATATATAGGGGTTTACAAAGTATAACCAAATTTACTTGTTTAAATGTGTGTGATAGGTGAGAAGAGACTTATGTATAAATATTGTATAACTTGCGGTAAAAAAAATGAAGATAATGATATTTTTTGTACAAATTGTGGTACAAAACTTGCAGTTGAAAAAAACGAAATTGAATCTTTTGAAAACCAAGTAGCCATACCTCAGCAAAACCAGACGGTCAACCAAGCAACATATAACTATCAAGGCCATAGTTGCTTTAACAGCCAACCATATTATATTCAAAATAAACCTAAGAAAAAATATATTCTTCCAATGATTATAGCAGTATCAATTGCTGTTATGATGATTTCAGCGGGTTTTTTGCTTGTACTTGTATCTGATTCAGAAAGTCTTCCAGTTCGCACTAAAGGGCCTAGTGTTAGTCTCACTTCAACATCTTTAGGGTCACTAGCCTCAGTTCCTGAAAATGGTTACACTGCTAGATATGGCTATTATATGAATAGAAATGGCCATGAAATGCGTGTTGGTGAAATGAATTATAAAAACCTGGGAGTTGTTGTCCATAGAGATATTAGTTGTATCGATGTTGAGTGTAGTGGATACATTGAGTTTACTGAAGATATGATACCTAGCTCCTATATCGATTTTGATAGTTTTCAAATACCTTTCAGCGCGACTTATTATATTGAGGAAGTTGATAGATCTCCTGTTTATATGTCTTTTAGCATGGATTATTCTGAGCTTTTAAGTTTAATGCAGGAATATAGCTCTTATTATAGTTCTGAATATGTTGATATGTCTAGTGATACTGTTCTTAGATGTGAAGTAAATTGGTATAAAGATGAAAATAGGGCTGATATGGAATTTTCTGGTGGAAGTGTTTTAAAAAATATAAATGCTGATTTAACTGCTGAGTTTTCTGAGGATTACTGGAATATGGATACATCTGTTGATGAGTTGAGTGAAAATTATCATAGATTCATCAGCTTCACAATGGATATGAAAGTAAATGATTATGAGTTTGAAACTGAAACTAGGATTTTATCTGGTGTAGATGAAAATGATACGGCTGTTACAATCGATATAGATTCAGATGGTTCTTCAGATGAATGCCTTGAAGATTATTCGTCATACACCAAAGTTGATATGGAAATGCAGGTGACAGGTGTTGAAGATGTAGAGGTGCCTTATGGTAGATTCAATGATTGTTATATCCTACAGATTACTCAAACAGAAACTGAAGAGCATAGTAACATTTATTCAAGTTCCAGTAGCTCTGAGCAGAGTAGCACAAAATTATGGTTGACTGAGGATGGTGTTATGCCTAAGGCTGAATACTCTATTATGGGTTCAACTATGAGTACTAGTTCTATGGGTAATTATGTTTTAAAACTTGAGGATTACAGCAGTTCGATAAGCGTGCAAGAATCTGCGGTCACATTTTAAGTGTCGATTATACACACCAATTTTTTCTTTTTTTTATATTATGTAGAATTCTTCTAACATTTCATCCCAGCTTGTATCTTCTACAAAATCCAAACCCGTGGAAGTGTAACGTTCGTCATAGATAAAAGTGTTTATCGGGAAATATATAGTAAGCCCATATGCTCTTGGATGCATTGTTCCCCTTAGGTTTGCAATAACAGCTTCATCTATATCTTGCATTACATTGTTTGCCTGTGTTTTTATTTTATTATTAAATGCAAAAAAAGTTGAGCATTTTTCTGCAAAATCATACAAGTCTAGTATAGAATTTATAACTTTAATTTTTGTATATCGACCAAAATTTTGTGTTAAACTGTTAATTAATCTGAGTTTAAATCTTGCAGATATACCAATTTTTGAAAGCTTGTTTAAAAGCTCTTCAGAGAGATTATGCACTGAGTTAGACAGACTGTTAAGTTTGCTTGAGTCAATAGCGCTCATTGTAACTCTTGGTTTTGCATATTTTTGTTTATCAGGATTTGATTCTAAGTTATCACCTATAATTTTTATTATTTCTTCACCGATTTCTATATTTGACATAGCGCTTTGATTATCTAATAGCGCACATATATCATCTAATGTATCAAACCAATACATAAAACCACTAAGTTCTTCACTTCCAATGTATACATCTACACAGTCTCTTAGCTCATATGCTGATTCAAAAGCACCCATAAGACATGGTGCTGTAAAACAAATAATATCTAAATTATTAGAGTCATTTAATGCTTTTTGAAAATCATCCATTGTAAGCCAACCTTGGTTAGTAGTATCTATGCATGCTCCGGTCCATCCTCCGCCGTGATTGTATACTGACAGTAAATATCTATCTGATGGATAGTTGATTTTTCCATATGTTACAAAATCTTTTAGAGTTGTATAGTTGCCCATATCAACCTCGTCGAGTGTTTCTATGAGTTCAAGGCTATGATTTTGATGTATATACCATATTTTCCCAGGTCCTGTGTTTGTATCTTGTAAAACTATTACGTCTACATTTTCTGTTGAATTTACTTCCGCTGCAAAATCGTTTAATGGATCATATGCGTTGGTGAAGTCTGCATCATTATAAAACATCCAAGTCCATTTTTTTGGTTCCGAGTTTTTTATTTGTATTTGTTTTTCGTTTGTTGTGTTTGAGATAGCTGAAACTATTGGTGTTAAAGTGATTAATAGGATTATTAAAAGACTTATAATTTTTTTATACATTTTTTTAAGCTGCCCCCTTAACTTTTTCTTTTTGTTTTATTATCTTTTGCTTAGATTTTATATATTATGACACAAATATACTCATATAACCATTATAAGTTTTATTGTTTAAATATAATTTTTATTAGTATATTTTAACAATTATCTAAAAAATGTTATAGTTTTTACAAAAAATTGTTATCTTTTTTGAATTACAAATTATCTATATAGAGTCTATATTTTACTTAGATTAATGTTTAAAATAATTATTTTCTTGGATAAAATAAAAAGAATATGAGGTTTACGTAAATTGTCATTTAATGAAAATAACGATGAGGGTAATGATAGTAGTTTAACTCAATGTCCGTATTGTGGAAGTAGAATTGACCCGCAAGAAGATATATGTCCTTTTTGCCGTTTTGATTTTGGAAAAAAAGAGATAGTTAAGATAAAAAAGAAACCTTATATTACAAATCAAGAAAAAAAAGTTAAAAAATCATCTGAGTTAAAAAAAGTAGATTTGGATTTATTTGAAGAGACGAAACCTGTATCTAAAAAAACTAGTATTGTCTTTTTTGTTTTTATTTTTTCTTTATTACTTGTTGTTCTTGTATCAGGTTTTTATATGATGGGTGTTGATGTTTTTAATGTTAAATCATATAGTAATATTATAACTGATGAATCAGTTGAAGGTAAATTTATTGGTAGTTGGAAGCTTATTGATATGCCTAATATGGATCAAGTAGATCTAAAAGAAGAATGGGTTTTTTATGATAATTCTTCTTTGAAGATTACTCAGAAGTTTAATACTTCTAAGTCTGATTATTTATCTCCTGCTGAGACTTTTGTTGATTGGAAGTCTTGGAGAGTTGATGAAGGTAAACTTATTGTGTATACTCTATCTTATGGTTCTACATGTGAGTATTATCAGGTTGAAAAATTTGATTATACATTCCCTAATAAGAAGGGTTTGAAGTTGACTTTTAAGTTTCAAAATATTGAGTCTTTGGAGTCTTTTAAGTTGTTTTCTAAAGTAGAATAAGAAAATTGTTTTTTTATCCGAATCTACCTGTTATGTATCTTTCAGTTGTTTCTTGTTGGGGTGATTCAAATAGTTCTTTGGTTTTGTTAAATTCTACCAGGTCACCTAGATACATAAATGCGGTGTAGTCACTTACTCTTGCTGCTTGTTGCATATTATGTGTGACTATTACTACTGTATAGTTTTGTTTTAGTTCTTCTATTAAATCCTCTATTTTTTTTGTAGCGATTGGATCTAGTGCACTGCAGGGTTCATCCATGAGTATTACATCGGGTTCTATAGAGAGTGCTCGGGCTATGCATAGTCTTTGTTGTTGGCCTCCGCTTATACCCATTGCTGATTGATGTATTCTGTCTTTCATTTCATTCCATAATGCTGCTCTCTTAAGGCTTCTTTCAACGATTTTGTCGAGTATTTTTTTCTTTTTTATCCCTTGTATTTTTGGTCCATATGCTATGTTTTCATAGATTGATTTTGGAAAAGGGTTGGGTTTTTGAAATACCATGCCTATGTAACGGCGTAGGCTTACAACGTTTGCTTTTTTACTGTAGATGTTTTTTCTTTTAAAATATATTCTTCCTTTGATTTTACATCCTGGTATGATATCATTCATTCTGTTAAAACATCTAATAAGGGTTGATTTACCACATCCAGAGGGGCCTATAAGTGCAGTTACTCTATGTTGGGGTATGCTCATGTTAATATTTTTAAGTGCTTGGTTGTCATCGTACCATAGGTTTAGGTTTTTAATTTTCATTATTGTTTTAGTTTTCATCTATGAATACCCTTGTGTTTTATGTCTTAAACTCAAAGGATGTTGTTGCTTTCATACCATAGTTGTCTGTAACTGTTAAATTTACTCGATATGTGTAGCCTACTGTTATAAATAAAGGATCTGGTGTTTGTGCTTTACGTCCACCCGTTTCATTATATATATCTGGTGTGTGTGATATGTTTGTGACATTCCAATCCCATTTTATTATGTATCCATCACCTGGATGATCTGATTGTGAACCATCTAGAATATAGTAATCATCAGTAACTCCAGGTAATGACTGTATATCTATTTTTATAATTGCTGTTGGCGGATAGAAAGTTTTTTCAAATTCGTTTGTTAAACTTGTATATATTTTTACAGTGATTGGTGTATTTTTTGTTATATTTTTTTGTTTTGGTAGTCTTATACTTCCGTTGTTTTCGATTTTTATTGTTGCCGTTTCATAACTATCTAGTCTAAAAAGATGATAGCCTGTTTTATTTTGATTTATGTATCTTCCTTTTGATGAGTTGAATTTCCAATTTTCAACAATTCGGTTTGTCCTGTAAACTTTGAATTGATCTACATAGTAATCATTGATGAAAATCATGTTTATTGTAGATGGATCGTTATGCATGTTTTTTATAGTAATATTTACTTTTGTGAAATTACCCGTGGTTTCGTTGTATTGTAAATCTTTCAGGGAGGATAAAGATAAATCTTCTAGTTCGATTTGTAGTTGTTTTAATTGTGCTTCTTGTCTTTGTTGTTGTTCTTGACTTACAAATAGTGCGAAACTTGTAGCTGCAGATACCACAACGAGTGTTAGCATTAAAGCTCCGATTACATTTGAAATTCCATGAGTGTTACGAATAAGTTTTTGCATGTTTCAATGGTTTCATATTTAGGTTTAAACTTAAAATTGTTGTAAATGAACTATACAATGTATATAGAAATCTATAGATTATAGTCAATATTTTAATAAAACATAGTTTATTTAATTTCGATTAGACTTTGAAGTCTAGGATTTATTTATATGGGGATTCCACTAAAGATTGTAGGTTTGGATAAATTCACTAATGAGATTCCTGATGGAAATATTATTCTAATAAAGGGTAGTATTGACCCTATTAAAGCTTTTTTTGTTCAACATGTGGGTTGTATAGCAAAAAAGAATGGCAGAGAAGTCATTTATATCACGTCTAAGGTTAAAGATGAAATTGAGGAAAGCCTACGTTTTTATAATTCTGGTTCGCAGAATTTTAATATATTGGAGGAGCGTTCCGCACGTCACTGGAAGGATCATATTAAAAAAAAGTCTGTTTTGATTATTGATTCTTTTTCTTATTTGATGCTTGATAAAACTTTGTATGAATTTCGAGATATAATGGAAGATTTAAGAAAAATTTGTAAAAAAAACAATGCTGTTGTACTTTTAACCATTGAAGATGATATGCTTGAAGATAAACATGAGATTACCGCTGAGTATCTTGCAGATGGTATTATTCAGTTTTTGACAAAGGAGGCATCAAAGGGTATTTCGCGTTATATGCGTTTTCCTAAATGGATGGATTGTTCCTCATATGATGATAATATTTATTATCAGTTTGATGGAAAAGATATGAAGGTGGATCTTAGATCAAGAGTTGTATAAATTAAAGATTATTATTTTATGAGTTTAGGGGGATTATTGGTTTATTATGGAAAAAACTGGTTATGAACGGTATGGACTTCGAGGTAACCCGTTTCGGGATCTTGCAAGTGAAACACTTGATAATGTTGAGTTTTATCATGTTAATCAAAGTATTGATGATGAACTCAAGGTTATGCGTGAGGAAGTATTTGAAAAGGAAAACAAAGCAGTTGTAGCAGTTTTGGGTACCAATGGTGTCGGAAAAACTCATCGTTTACTTCTTGTTGCAAATGAGGCTAAACGCAATAATGTTTTTTATGTTTTGAAAAATGTTGATGAAAAAGCTAGTTGGGCTGTTAAGGGTATTGTTGATGCAATACTTGAAAGTGCTAAAGATAAAGGGTTAGTAGGTTTTCTTAGTCAACCGGGTTGGTATAAAAATCTTTTAAAGATGTCTAAAAATCTTAGAGGTTATAGCCCTGAGGTTGTAGGTAAAGCTATTGCGAATGCTTTGAGTGCCACTGCACCTTCTTGTCTTTTGTTAAATGATTTTAGTAGAATGTCAAAGGGTAAGAGTTTAGATCGTTTCGTGCGAGTATTACGTGTAGTTTCTGATAGTATCACACCTGGTGTGCTTATTATGATTAGTAGTGATGTTAACTATTTTGATAGTCTTATGAATAATCATCCTTCTATGGATTCACGTATTAACCGTGAAGTTGTAATTCCTAAACTAGATGATAATGAGGCGTCATTGGTGATTGCAAAGCGTCTTCTTGAAAAAAGACTTGTTGATGACATTGATGCGTTGTATCCTTTCACTGAGGATTCTGTAAAGGTTTTAAACAGTCATGCAGATGGTAATCCACGTGAACTGCTTAGTCTTTCATCGGTGGTTGTGGATTTCGCTGCAAATAATAGAGCGATGACAATAAATGAGGAGTTAACTCTTGAAGCTTTAAAGATGGGGCGGAATCAAAAATTAAATGTAGATTATGATTCTAAGAAACCTAGAAGGTCTATATCAAAAACATCAAAGGTACGTGAAGAAAAACCTGATAAAAAAAATTTTAATAAAGTAGAGTTAAAGAAAAATAGAGAGGTTCCTCAGAAATCAATTTCAGATAATGCAGTTAATGTAAATTCTTCTTCCTGTGGTTGCAGTGTACCTGTTGAAAATCAAGATATCGATGAATCATCTGATCAAAAAGAAATAGTTGAAAATAAAACAGAAGATGCGCAAAGTTTTGATAGGCAATCAAAAACAAGTAATATGGATGTTGAATCAGCAAAGGTTGTTCGTGTTAAATGTCCTAAATGTAGCCGGATTTTTTCTTTTGAATGTGAAGAAGAAAAAAGTAGAATGCAATGTCCTAACCCTGATTGTGATTTTATAGGTGTTGTAAATATCAGTAAATTACAAAAATAAAAAAATTTTTTATAATTCAAAATTTGTTAAAAAGATTTTTTAAAACTGTATCTATTGAGCCTGCAGGTTCACCTAGTATTGTTTCACTTTCTTTTATTGCTTTTTTATCAAGTACAGTTTTTAATTTTAAAACTTTTTCAGATGTTATAAATTTTTTTAATTCGTTAACATTTTTTTCAAAAGTGTTTTTTGTATAAAAAAGAAGGCTGTATAAATCACATAAATCTTTTACTCTTTTATGATGTATTTTTCTAGATAGAATACATCTTATTTTAATAGCGGATAAGATTTCCGGGGTCGGCATAAAAATATTCTTACTTATACTTGGGATATTAACTTGATATTTTGAAGTATCGTAAATTAATTCTATAAGTGGTTCCTCAAAGAAATATTGAGGTACTATATCCGTGTAGCTAGAAGGATATGAATTAACGATTAAATCTACATATAATGGAAAAGATTCTTTTTTTGGTTTCTTAGTTTTATATTTATTTTTTACATATGTTATATTTTTTTTATATCTAATGCCATCTATTTGAAAATTTTCTGATTCAAGTATTTTTATTATTTTAAAAAGATTTGATGATGCTAATTGACTTTTAATCATCATGGGTTTTAGATATATACCTAAATCTATATCCCTAGATCCTAGATAAACACGTTTTTTCTTTTTATTAAAAATATGATTTACAGAGTGATATACTGCCCATCCTCCAAGTAGACATATTCTAAAATCGATTTTTCTAATGATATCGGACAGATAATCTGCTGAGATTTTTGTAATGTTGTCGCTATAATAATTCAGAATACCACTCCTTGATAAGGTTATTTGCTGCTTCTACCGCCACGCCTCCTTCCATGAGGAGGTCACATATTAGTTGAGATTTTGAGACTATTTTGTATCCTTGTTTGTTATATGATTGTTTTACTATGTGGGGATCTGCTATTAGGATTCTAGTGTTTCCGCGTCCTGCTAGACCATTTGATATTAAGTATTTATGCCATTTTGGTAATTCTTTTTCTAATATGTATAGATCTGTTCTAGTTGGGAAAAGGTACCCGTGGATTAAGTTTTCTGCTTGATATGTTGTTAGTGTGTAGTTTAGTTTGCTTTTTTTAATTATTTTTAATGGGTCTTCTTTGAGATGGTATTCTGCATATTTTGGAGGGGTGCGTATTTTTTGCCAGTGTTTGAAAAGTCCGTAGACATCTGTTACTTTAGTGTTTTTAGTAAGGTTCATTTTTTCTAGTTTTTTAATGTATGTTAATGCCCATGGTTGTGAGCAATTTGCTTTAATATGGATTCTGTATGGTGTTAGTTTTCCTTTTGGGTTGTCAAGTATTATTCTTATTATTCGCTCTCTTTTTTCACCTTTCATAATACATAGCAATAAGTTATACTATTTAAATATTTGCTATGCATAGGTATTTTTTATTTTATATAAATATTTACTATAAATTGAGTTTTTTTTATGAAATTTAGAAAATGATAAATTTTTTTAAAATATCATTATTGCAAAAAATAGTGTTGATGCAACGGCCATGACTATTATGTGTACAAGCCCGTATTTGATTTTTCCTTCTACGAATTCACCTATTACAAGCCCGGTTCCTATTGAGTTTACAAGAACTACATGGAAGAATCGTCGTATCATTGTCATCTCTGACATTCTATCAAAGTTTTGCTGTGCTTTTGCAGCTTCAAGATTAGTTGAGGTTAGTAGGTCAAAGTTCATTCCTTCAAGAGAGGGAAAGAGTGTAATTAAAAGATATATAATTACCAGTAGTACTGAAAAAGAGATGTATATTGTGACAACCTGACCTGTTAGTTGTCTTCTACGTTCTTGGCTTACTTTTATGAAGTCATCCATGTCTTTTGCTGCTCGATGAATTACCTGGGAGGTTTCACCTCCAACTTTGGATGCTTCTCCTATGAGTTTTGCGTATCGTTTTATTAGATTGCTTTTGAATGGTTTAACCATTACACTTATTACTTCATCGAAAGGCCGTCCAAGTTTTATTGCATCTGAGGCTCTTTTGAGTTGTTCTTTCATAATTCCTGTATCCGTACTGGAGAGTTCTATTACTGCTTTTGTCGGATCAAGCCCCCCTCTCATTGCATCTGCCATTTCAAAGAGAAATTGTGAGAATGCTCTTTCATATTTTAGAATTTGATTTTTTTCGATTATGGAATCAATTGCATAGGGTGTTATACCAATGAGTAGAGTTATAAGAAAAATATATTCATAAGAAAACTCAGGGAGTCCTGTGGTGCTGCTGGCATATGCAAAACCTAGTATTGCAAAGATAAATGCTGTTGCTAGTGGTAGATATAATACTAGGTATTCTTTTTGCATTGGATGTTGTATAAAATATTTTTTAAAAGTGAATTTTTTTGTTTTTTTAAGATACAGTATGTAGGCGGCAAATACTGCAAAACCCAGGCCCATACCTATTAGTATATATGTAATAATTTGTAGTATATCTACTCCTTGACTTTGAGTCTGTGTTATTGATGTATCTACATAGAAACGCCATTTTTTTACAGCTGTGTTTCCTTGTGTGTCGGTTACTTGTATTTCTACTGTGTAGTTTCCATCTTTTAGCTCAAATATTTCTGAAACCCTATGGGTGAGTGTATCAGTTGTTATCTTTGTTTCATCCCAGCTGGTTACATCAAAATCTAGGAAAATAATTTTTATATTACTCTGTTTTATTGCTGATTCATCAAAGTATTCAACTTTTATTTCTGGTCTTGTTTCACTTATTGTCTGATTTTCAGCTGGATATATCACATTGATTTCTGGTTTATTGTTTTCAGCCCCAGCTGTATTATTTGCTAGATTGATACATACAACTATTGAAATTATTAGTATAACAGTTAATGTTTTTTTGTGTATCATATTTTTTGTTATCCACTCCTAGAATACGCCGATGAAATAATTACATTTACAACGATTACAGCAACAGGAATAATCATATATGCTAATAGCATCAGAAGAGTTTCAGCATCAATGCCACCCGCAGTTGAGCCCATTGCATCAAGTAAAAACGCTGCGATACCAATAAAAAGTACTCCGATGAGTACTAGACTAATATACATCTCAGAGTATGTGCCAAGTTTTTCTATAAACTCATGTTGAATATCTCGTCTTAGCTGCATGGTTTGATCTGCTTTTTGACGAAGATATGTATCAAGATCTCCTCCTTGATGTATCATATTAGCTAGATCCCATAGTGTCTCTCTAAAAGTCGTTGAGGGTGTTTCCTTTGCAACTTCACCGATTGCTGTAACAATATCTTTTCCTTCGATATCGATTTTATGTACAAGTTTTCTAAACTCCTGTTTCATAATTTTACTGCCGGCATTCTGCGCCATGTGCCTTACAATTTTTATTGGTGTAAGCCCTGTACTTGCAAGAACTGAAAGTTCACTAAACGTAAAAGGAATTTCTTGGTCTGTTTGCATTTTTTTAGTAGAAATTTTCATTTTTGTAAGCATAGGTAAATATATTACGGCCGCTGCTACATTTGTTAATGTTAAACCTAGTGTGTATAATACCCACATTGGCGAATTAATAATATTTTTGAAGACAAAAAAGTACAAAGGAGCAGATATTAATCCTACTAAAATTGCATTTAGTGTTATAGTTGAAAGAAAAATTCCAGGTGTATAATCCATATCTGCCATTACAAGTTGATCTTTTAGGCTTTTGTATTTTTCTTCATTTTTGAAACTTTTTCCAAATATTTTATATGAAAGATGTTTGTATTTTTTTTGTATTTTTTTAAAATCAATGTTTTTTTTAAACATTTTATATGGTTCCTCGTTTCTCTATTTGTAATGATGCATCCACTGGGTCGACATAGTACATGTTTATTGCTTTGCTTACATCTTTGTAGTAGTTTACATTTTTTTTATCCATAAGTTTTAGATATGTTTCTCGTCTTTTCAGCTCATTTAATAGCTCTTCGGGGTTTCGCCCGGTTTCATTTGCTATTTTTTCTAGTACAAAACTTCGTCCTGTGAAATGAAAAAAGTCTCCTTTGGGGTTCCAGTTGAATACATTGTTGGTAAGCAAGTCTTTGGTTTCACCATCTATTTCTAGTACTTCTGTTATACTTTTAGTTCGTCGTGCTCTTTTGTTTCCAATGTTTACTTGCCCTACGAAACATACGGCGTCTATGCTTTGAAATAGTACTCTTGGTATGTTCATAGGTTCACTTTCCACACGGTGTAGTAGTTCATCTATTGAACCTGCGTGAACTGTACTCATAGATGAATGTCCAACTGCTATTGCTTGAAAGAGTGTAAATGCTTCTCGGCCACGTATCTCTCCTACTATTACATATTCTGGTCTTTGACGTAGTGCTGCGACAAGCAGGTCGAAGAGGTCTACATCTCCCGCACCGCCACCAACACCAGATAGACCAGATATACCTGATATACCTGACAGTCCAGATAAACCTGATACTTTTCCGTATCCTTTTCGTGATACACTTTGTATCCAGTTTTCATGATCTATATGGATTTCTGGTGTATCCTCTATTGATACTATTTTATCTTCAGGTCTTACAAACATACATAGTGAGTTTAAAAGAGTGGTTTTACCACTTGCGGTACCACCAGATAATAAAAGAGATTTTTTATGTTCGATAAGTAACCAAAAGAAAGCTAATTCTAATGCAGAGATTGAACCAAATCTCATTAGATCAATTGGTGATATTGGGTCATATGAAAATTTACGGATGGTAAAAGTTGATCCTTTCCGTGTAACCTCTGAGCCTAATGTTAAATTAATTCTGCTTCCATCTGCAAGTACTGCATCAAGTATTGGTTGATACACAGATATGTGTCTTCCTGATATCTGTGCTAGTTTTAAAATAAAACGATTAAGTTCAAGTTCTGCAGGGTAAATTACATCCGTTTTCATTGATCCAAATACTCTATGGTATAGATATATTGGAATTTTTGGTCCGTTACATCCTATATCTTCAACGAATGGATCATTTAACACAGGGTCTGCCCGGCCCAGTCCAAACATATCACGGTTTAGATAATAAAAAAGGATAGGTTTTCTTTTCTCTTTAACGGGTA
>CAZOBL010000028.1:5573-20369 GCA_964578185.1 uncultured Thermoplasmatales archaeon | reverse complement strand
AACACCATCACCAACAGTGAATGCAAGTTCTTGTACGGCTGTACTACCTGCTTCACGAATGTGATATCCGGAGATACTTATTGTATTCCAACGAGGAACATCTTTACTACCATACTCAAAAGTATCAACTATAAGTCGCATAGATGGCTTGGGTGGAAAAATATAGCTTTTCTGAGCAATATACTCCTTGAGTATATCATTTTGAATAGTCCCACCAATAACATCCTTTGAAATACCACGATTCTCAGCATTGGCAATATAAAAAGCCCAAACAACTGCAGCAGGGCCATTAATTGTCATACTGGTGGTAACCTTATCAATTGGAATATCGCTAAACAAAATCTCCATATCCTCAAGGCTAGATACCGCAACACCACATTTACCAAACTCGCCTCGTGCAAGAGGATGATCGGTATCATGACCATACAAAGTTGGGTAATCAAATGCAACAGAGAGACCAGTTTCACCATGCTCAAGCAGATACTTATAACGCTCATTAGTCTCTTCAGCACTGCCAAAACCAGCAAATTGCCTCATAGTCCATAGTCTTCCTCTGTGCATAGTAGGATATACCCCACGTAAGAATGGAAATTTACCTGGGAAACCTATATCTTTGAGATAATCGATATTGGAAATATCAATTGGATCATACAAGTTTTTAATTTCGTTTGAAGAAAGGTTCTCAAATTTTCCTTTCCTCTCAGGATGTTTTTCTAAAATTGGTTTATAACATTTTTCTTCCCAGTTTTTTCTTTCATTTTTAATTTTTTCTTCATCCATCAAAAATCACATCCTTTTCTTGCCATTACACCTTTTTTATAGGGGTGTTTTATCTCAAGCATTTCCGTTACATAATCAGATATCTTAATAACTTCTTCATTTGCATATCTGCCTGTTAAAACAAGCTCAAGACTCTCTGGCTTCGCTTGTATTAAATCCAATAAATCTTCGACACTAATAAGATTAAAATCAACTGCAACATTTATCTCATCAAGAATTATCATATCGTATTTGTTGCCTTTAATTAACTCCTTTGCTTTAGTAAAACCATCTCTAGCTAAATCAATATCAATTTGCTCAGGTTTTTCTTTATTTACAAACTCATCTCTACCATGTTGAGAATAAGTAAAATTTTTGATATTATCAAGAGTTACAAGTTCGCAGTATTTTCTACCCTTCATAAATTGAATCATATAAACTTTAAAATTATTTCCAGCGGCCCGGACACCTAGACCAATAGCTGCTGTTGTTTTACCTTTACCATTACCTGTATATACATGGATATAGCCTTTTTTCAAAGAAAACTCCCCAAGTTTTGTAATCAGCTTTTTTGTTATATTTCTTTCTCATTATTTATCTTATTTTTTCTACTATTGTCGTATAGAAACTTTTATGTTTACTGATTATATTCGCATGCACATGAAATTAGAACTTAATGATCAACAAAAAATGATACAAAAAATGGTGCGAGAATTTGCAGAAAAAGAAATTGCTCCGGTGGCTCAAGAATTAGATGAAAAAGGAGAATTTCCACATAAAATTCTTAAGAAGATGGCAAAACTTGGTCTTCTTGGGATAGTAATTCCAAAAGAATTTGGTGGAGCAGGCCTAGATATAATAAGTTATGCAATAATTATTGAAGAGATATCAAAGAAATGTGCTTCAACTGGTGTTATCACTTCAGTTCATAATTCCTTAGTCTCTTATCCTATCATGAAGTATGGAACCGATGAACAAAAAAAGAAATATTTACCAATTCTAGCAAAAGGAGAACAGATAGGTGCATTTGCTGGAACTGAACCAAATGCTGGATCAGATCTTGGAGCAATGCAGACAACAGCCAAATTAAAAGGCGATAAATACATAATTAACGGAGATAAAACATTTATCACAAGTGGTCCAGAAGCAGGCATCTTTATAGTCTTTGCAGTAACTGATAAAGAAAAAGGAGCAAAGGGCATAAGTGCATTTATCGTTGAAAAAGATTACAAAGGTTTTAAGGTAGGCGGCGTCTTTGATAAAATGGGAATTAATGCAAACCTTGTTTCAGAATTAGTTTTTGAAGATATGGAAGTTCCAAAAGAGAATTTACTCGGCAAAGAAGGAGATGGTTTTAAAATAGCACTTTCAACTCTTGACGGTGGTAGAATTGGAATCGCTTCACAAGCCGTAGGAATAGCACAGGCTGCATTAGAGGAAAGCATTGAATATGCAAAACAAAGACAGCAGTTCGGAAGGCCTATTGCGAAATTCCAAGCAATTCAATGGATGGTAGCTGAAATGGCAACAAAAATAGAAGCTGCACGTTTTTTAGTGTATAATGCTGCTAATGCAAAAGATAAAGGCGGAAGGTTTTCTAAAGAAGCTGCTATGGCAAAACTTTTTGCTAGTGAAACTGCGATGGAAGCAGTAATTAAAGGTGTTCAAATCCATGGAGGTTATGGATACACAAAAGAGTATACTATTGAACGTTTGTTCCGTGATGCAAAAATAACTGAAATCTATGAAGGAACGAGTGAAGTTCAAAAAATGGTAATAGCTGGAAGTTTACTAAGATAAAAAAACATAAAATTTTTTATCTTATTTTACTATATTAAGTCTAAGTTAAACAGATAATAAGATAATATTATCAAAATTTAATAGGAATGATATACTATGGGGGAGTTTGATTATAAAAAAGAATATAAGCAATGGACATGGGAGATACCAGAAAAATACAACATTGGCTATGATTGTGTAGACAAACATGCTGAAGGTAAAAATAAAGATAAAATCTGCCTTCTTTGGGAAAATGAGAACGGTGATACTAAAAAATATACTTTTTCTGAGATGAAGAAACTTACAAATAAATTTGGAAATATTTTAAGGAATCTTGGTTTTAAAAAGGGGGATCGTTTTCTTATTAGACTCCCGGATATTCCTGCTTTTCAAATAAGTTTTATTGGTGGGGTAAAAATTGGTGCAGTTCCAATTCCAAGTAGTGTAATGTTTCGTGCTTCAGAAGTTGAATACAGGGTAAAAGATAGTGATTCAAAGGCAGTAATTACAACATCCAAATATGCTGATGAAGTAAGACAAATAAAAGATAACTGCCCGACATTAGAAAACATAATACTTATTGATACAGCAGAAGGAGGCGAAGTATTATATTCAGATGAAATGAAAAAAGCCTCTGAAGAACTAACTCTTGAAGAAACAAGTAAAGATGATATGGCATTTTTTTGTTATACCTCTGGCACTACTGGTGCTCCAAAAGGTGCTGTGCACCTTCATCGTTGGGTTCCAGGTAATGATCCAAGTGTTTTGTATTGGCAGAATGTAAAAGAGGATGATATAGTTGGTCACACTGGTAATCTATCATGGATTTTTCCTCTTGGAAACGGTTTTTTATATGTTTGGCGTCATGGTGTTACTACATTTGTTTATGATGGAAAATTTGATCCTAAGAAATGGTTTAAACTGATTGAAAAATACAATATAACAAATCTTGCAAGTGTCCCTACTTGTTATCGTCTTTTTGTTAAAGTTCCTGATTTTGAAAATAGTTATGTTCTTTCAAGTTTAAGGCATTGTATTAGTGCCGGTGAGCCACTTAACCCTGAAGTAATTGAGATCTGGAAAGATAAACTAGGACTTGATATTTATGATGGGATAGGTATGACAGAGGTTATGGTGTATCTCTCCAATCAGGCTGACATGAAGATAAAACCAGGTAGTTGTGGAAGGCCACAACCTGGTAAAATATGTGATATTGTAGATGAAAATGGTAATCCTAAAAAGGCCAATGAGCCAGGTATGCTTGCAGTTAAACGGTGTGATCCGGGTCTTTTTAGAGAATATTGGAATAAACCCGAGAAAACAAATAAGAGTTTCAAAGGAGATTGGTTTTATACTGGTGATGTACTCTACAAAGACGAAGATGGTTATTTCTGGTTTTCTGGACGTGATGACGACTTGATAATGGCCTCAGGTTATAGGATTTCGCCTTTTGAAGTGGAATCAGCAATAATCTCTCATCCTGAAGTTCATGAAGCAGCAGTTGTTGCAAGTCCTGATGAAACACGTGGTGTAATCGTCAAAGCTTTTGTAATCTTGCATAATCAAAATAATGCATCTGAGGGGCTTGTAAAAGATATCCAGAATCATACAAAGATGGTTGCCGCACCATACAAATATCCTAGGGAGATTGAATTTGTAACTGAACTCCCGAAAACACAAAGCGGTAAAATTAAAAGAAAAAATTTAAGAGAAGCTGAAAGAGAAAAAAAATTGGGAGGTAAAAATCTATGAATATAATTGTTTGTGCAAAACAAATTCCTGATATATCTGAGATGAAGATTGATCCTTCTTCAAATAAACCAATTCTGAAGGGTACACCTCAGATAATAAATGATATTGATAAAAATGCAATAGAGGAAGCAATAAAGATTAAAGAAAAAAATGGTGGAAAAATAACTGTTATAACAGTTGCATCTCAGGATGCAAAAGAAAGAGTTAAAGAACTTCTTGCTATGGGTGCAGATGAAGCAGTTATTGTAAAAGCAGCTGAAAATATTGACTACTATATGACTGCGCAGATACTTTCAGAGGCGATAAAAAAGATAGGTGAATACGATCTTATTTTATGTGGCGAGGCATCGGTTGATCTTTTCAGTGGTCAAATAGGTCCAAGACTTGCAGGATTATTAAATATTCCACAGCTTACATATGCTCAGAAAGTTATAGCAGAAAAAGATAAAATTACCGCAGAGAGAAACACTGGTGATCAGATGGTTACAACAGAGTCAAATTACCCTGCTCTTATAACTGTAACCAAAGAGATAAACGATCCAAGGCTTCCAAGTCTTATGGAAATCTTAGCTGCAGCAAATAAACCTATAAAAGAATGGAGTTCAGATGAGATTGCGAGTGATTTAAACCCTATCGTTGAAACAGTTGATTTAAAGGGCGTTAGCATGGAGCGTAAAAACATTGTTTATGAAAATGATTTAGATGAATCTGTTGAAAAACTGGTTGATAGCTTAGCAAAAGATGGAGTACTTGGAGGGTGATAAAAAAATGGTATTAGTATATTCAGATAATAAAAAAATCGTATTTGAAATGCTTTCAAAAGCTGCTGAGCTTGCAAAAGAAAATAAATCTGATGTTACAGCTGTGATAATTGGGAAAGCAGATGAAAATCTTGCAAAAGAATATATCTCATATGGCGCGGATAAAGTCTTTATTGCTGAAACTGACATTGATAACTTTAAAGCTGAGGAATACGCAAATATTTTCAAAAAAATCGTTGAGAAAACTAAAGATGATACAATTTTAATAGGCTCAGATAAAAACGGTAAAGAATTTTCAGCAAGATTAGGCGGTCTATTAAACTGTGGCGTAGTAGTTGACTCAAATAATATATACTTTGAAGATAAAAAGTTAATCGCAGAAAGAGTTGTATATAGTGGTAAATCTATTGCAGTTGAAAAATTCAATAGTACTCCATCAATTGTGACAATCCCGAGCAAAGCCTTTGACCCAATGAAAAAAGATGAAAGTAGAAAAGGAGATATAACAAAGGAAAAAATTGATTTTGAAAAATCAAACTCAAAAAACGTTAAAATCCAGGATTTAGTCTCAGAAGGTGCAAATGTCGAAGACGCAGAAATAATTATTTCCTGCGGTCGAGGTTTCAAAAATAAAGATGATATAAAACTTGCAAATGAACTAGCAGATGTAGTCAAAGGAAAAACAGTTGGATGCAGCAGACCCATTGCAGCGGATCTTAAATGGCTTAGTGAAGATCATTGGATAGGTCTATCTGGTCATAAAGTAAAACCTAAACTATATATCGCAGCTGGAATTAGTGGGCAAATTCAACATATAGCAGGTATGAGAGATAGCGGTATAGTTGTTGCAATAAATAAAGACCCTGATGCACTTATTTTTAAATCTGCAGATTACGGTATAGTTGGGGATTTATATGAGGTAATCCCAAAACTTACTGATAAAATTAAAGAAAAAATGGGATAATTTTTCTTCTCATTTTTTGATTTTTTATAAAATTTAAAAAAACAGGTGGAGAAAAAATTTGAGTAGAGAAAAAGATGTTGAGCTGATAAAGAAAATCCCAGAGGATAAACTAGCTGATTTTGTTTTCATGCATCTTAGGGATATGTGGGCTGTTGATGGATTTTATTACATGTTCATAGAAGAAAAATATGGTACAGAAGTTGCCACAGAAATTGATAGGCGTGTCTGGGAAGTAATGGGAAAAATTGAAGCAAGAAAGATAAAAGAATTGTTTGAAATAAAAGATGACTCAGTAGAATCATGTATGAAGGCACTTAGTTTTTCAGGTTGGTCAATGGATCTTGAGGATAAAAAAATAGATATAATAGATCAAAATACTGCAATTTTAAGAAATACTCGATGTAGAGTGCAAAATACCAGAATCAAAAAAGGTTTAGGGGAATTTGCTTGTAAACCAGTACGTTTTGGTTTTTTAAAATCATTTGCTAAGGAAATAAATCCCGATATAAAAGTTAACTGTAACATATGCCCTCCAGATAAGCATCCTGAGGATCTATGGTGCGAATGGGAATTTAAATTAAAGAAGGAATAAATTATGAAAACTTCGAAAGAATATAAAGAAAGCCTCAAAAAAATGAGGCCGAATATCTACAAATTTGGTAAGCTAATAGAGGATGTAACTACAAATCCTGCAACAAGAAGAACTGTTGAAGGTCACGCTCAAATTTTTGATGCTGCACAAAAAGATGAATACAAGGATATTTTGACTACTAAATCAGATTTAATAAATAAACGAGTGGTTAGGTATCTCTCGATTCTAAAAAACGCAGAAGATATGATTTCAAATGTAAAAATGAAACGTCTCATGTTTAATCTAACTGGTACTTGTACTGGGGGGCGTTGCGCAGGTTTCAATGCGTTAAATGCAATGTGGGCTGCAACATATGACATAGATAAAGATAATGGAACAGATTATCATAAAAGAATAAAAAAATGGTTAAAAGACGCTCAACAAAGAGACATTACAGTTTCAGGTGCGCTAACAGATCCAAAAGGTGATCGAAGTAAATCACCATCTATGCAAAAAGATCCAGATATGAGTCTCCATATCGTTGATGAAAAAGATGATGGTATAGTTGTACGTGGAGCAAAGGTGATGATATGTGGTATTGCTGCAGCAAATGAAGTCTTTGTTATGCCTGGTACGGGATATAAAGAGCCTGATAAAGACTATGCGATATCGTTTGTGATACCAAGAGATATAGAAAACTTAACTATTGTCGAAGCACGACATCCAAGTGATATGCGTGAGCTAGAAAGTGGCTTTGATATACCTGTTGATAATGGTGGAATTACTCAAGCATATCTTTTATTTGAAGATGTATTTGTTCCAAAAGAAAGAGTTTTTATGAACAAAGAATTCAAATATGCAATTAGGGCTGTTATGAACTTTGTTGCACCATATCGCGCGGCGATAGGTGGGTGTGTTGCAGGTCAAGGGGATCTGATGATAGGTGCATCTGCATTAATGGCAAGAGCTAATGGTCTTTCTGAAAGAGTATTCCGTGAGAAAATCACACAGATGATAATAAACAATGAAACAACTTTTGGCATGGGGATTGCTGCTAGTGCTCTAGGTAAAAAACACCCCTCTGGTGTATGGATTCCAAATTCTCTTTTATCAAATGTAAACAAGGTCCATGTTGGAACCCTGCCCTATGATACAAAAAGGATTGCCCAAGATATGGCTGGTGGTATAGCAGAAACAGGTTGTCTTCCATCATGTCAGGATATAAACAATGAAAAATATGGGGAACTTTTAAAGAAATATCTAAAGGCTAATTGCTCTGGTGAAACCCGGGCAAAAATTAGTAGACTTATAGAATGGCTTACTATAGGTGCGGGCGTTCCAGGTTGTATGCATGGTGGAGGATCACCAGATGGCGCGAAACTGATGATTAACCTAAAAACTGATCTTGAGCATTATATTGATCTAGCAAAAAGACTAGGAGATATCACCGAAGATGTAAAGGTTGAACCAAAAAAGAAAAAATAAATTCCAATTCTTTTTTATATTTTTTAAGTCATTTGCTATAATATAACTCAGTAGATTTTATAAAGGCATTATTTATTTAGAAAATTGGATAGCAGCCTTAGGAATCTAACATATTTTTGAATATTGAAACGTGGGTATATTTAAGAAATGTCTAAAAAAGGGTTGTTAATAATTGGATTTGGGAGGTAAACCATTTGAGTATAATTGATTTAACTTCAATGGCGGAATCGCAGGCAGATATTAAAGATGAGATAAATAATCGTTTAAAAAAACTACAAAATGAATTTTCTGAATATTGTTACCAATGTGCTAAATGCACATCTGGATGTGAGGCTCACAAATTGCTTGAGCTTGAACCACATAATATTATTGCTCTTTTAAAACGTGGTTTGATTGATGAAATGTTGAATTCAGATATTATTTGGACCTGTATGAGCTGTTTTAAATGCAGAGAGAGATGTCCTCAGAAAGTCGCCCCTGTTGATGTTTTATTTGCCCTTAAAAACATGGCAGTAGCATCTGGAAAACAAGTCCCTGGAAATTATACAAACTGGCTTCAAACAGTTTTAGGAACAGGGCTGTTGCAAGATGTAAAAACAATTACAACTAAAGATGGCGGATCATTAAATAGAAAAGATCTGGGTCTTCCTGAGCTTTCGAAACCTACTGATGCGACTAAATTTCAAGCTATGATTTCAAAAACTGCTGTGGAGAAGATATAGTGGAGTGCTGTTAATTATGAAATATGCTTTTTATCCTGGATGTGTAATGCCAACAGAAGAATATGCTTATGAGCTTAGTATTAGAGAAATTTTTCCAAAACTTGGTGTGAAACTTCAAGATCTTAAGGGTTTTTCCTGCTGTGGTGAGCCAATTAAATCGGTAAATCAAATGATGACGCTAACTCTTTCTGCAAGAAATTTAGCGATTGCGGAAAAAGAAGGGCTGGATGTATTTGCTCCTTGTCCGATGTGTCATCTGGCATTAACTGAATGTAAAAATATTTTAGATAATGATATTGAAATGAAGAATAAAATTAATGCTTTTTTATCAGATGAAGAACTTGAATATAAAGGAAACTGTGAAGTTTTGAGCATTTTAGATATATTATATGATAAAGTTGGTCTAGATAAAATAAAAAAAGAAGCTAAAAAGAAATTAAAAGATTTTAAGGTTGCAACTCATTATGGATGTCATTTAATACGCCCTTCTGAAATTGGAAGACCTGATGATTCTGAGAACCCACAAAAAATGGAGGAAATACTAAAGGTTATTGGGGTAAAACCGGAGAATTATCCTGAGCGACTTGATTGCTGTGGTGGGCTTTTAAATGCCAATCTATCAGAAACTGCACTTACAAAAACCGGTCAGAAATTAAAAAGCGTTCAAGAATACGGTTTTGAAGTTTTTGTAGATACCTGCCCATGGTGCCATAGGCAATATGATGCTAGACAGGTTAAGGCAGGTGAAACAGTTGCAGCAAAACTTGAGGTACCAGTTTTGTATCTTACGCAGCTAATTGGTTTATCTATGGGGATATCAAAAAATAAACTTGGATTAAATCTTAATCAAAGCCCTGTTGAAAACTTGGAGCTAGGGGGTAAGTAACATGTCTAAAAAAATTGGTGTTTTTATATGTCATTGTGGTGAGAATATTGCATCAAAAGTTGATGTTGAAGAGTTATCGAGATATGCAGAAAATCTAGATGATGTTGTTGTTAGTAAAACGTATAAATATATCTGTTCAGAGGCTGGTGCAAAACTTATTAAGGATACCATAAAAAAATACAAATTGAATGGTGTTGTAACTGCTTCTTGTTCACCACGTATGCATGAGCTAACATTTCGTGGTATTGTAAAAGATGCGGGTTTAAATCCTTTCAATCTTCAAATTGCTAATATTCGTGAGCAATGTTCTTGGATTCATGATGATAAGAAAATTGCGACTAAAAAGGCAAAAGAGATTTTAAAAGGAGCTGTTGCAAAAGCACGTTTATTGGAGTCACTTGAAACTCCAAAAGTTAAAGTTAAACCAGGTGCAATGGTAATAGGTGCAGGTATTGCAGGTATTCAATCTGCTCTTGATTTAGCAGAGGAAGGTCATAAGGTATATCTTGTTGAAAAGACACCAAGTATTGGTGGTCGTATGGCTCAACTTGATAAAACCTTTCCAACACTTGATTGTTCTGGGTGTATTCTAACACCTAAGATGAAAGAAGTTTTTAGTAATCCAAATATTGAGCTTTTAACTTATTCTGAAGTTACAAATATTGAGGGTAGTATTGGAAATTATAATGTAAGCATAACTAAGAAAGCTCGCTTTGTAGATGTTGATAAATGTAAAGGGTGTGGTGATTGTGCTGAAGCTTGTAGACTTCATAATCGTATTGATAGTGAATTTGATATGGGTATAGGTAAACGGAGTGCGATATATATTCCATTTGCTCAAGCTGTCCCTCCTAAATATACTGTAGATAAAGACTCTTGTTTAATGCTGACAAGAGGTAAATGTGGTGAAGGTCCTTTATGTGTGGAGGCATGTCCTGAGGATTGTATTGATTTTAAACAAAAAGATAAAAATGTTGAAATTGAAGTAGGTGTCATAGTTGTTGCAACTGGTTATGATGTAATGGATGCTTCTATTATGCCTGAGTATAGTTATAATCAATCCAAAGATGTTATAACAAGTCTTGAAATGGAGAGACTTATTAATTCTGCTGGTCCTACAAATGGAGAAATAGTTAAACCTTCAGATGGTGAGAAACCAAAGAGTGTAACCTATATACTATGTGTCGGTAGTCGTGATCAAACTGAATGTACCTGGTGTTGCCGTATTGGTTGTATGAGCGCACTTAAACAAGCATATCTTTTAAAAGAAAAACTTGGAGATGATGTTGAGATTAATATTTGCTATACAGATATACGTAGTTATGGTAAAGGATATGAGGAGTTTTATAGAAAAATAAGAGGCATGAATGTGAACTTTTTTAGAGGAAGGCCCTCTGAGGTTAAAAACAACAAAGATGCCTTAACTATTGATATCTTTGATACTACTACTAATAAACTCTTTGAAATTAAATCAGACATGGTAGTATTAGTCCCTGCACTATTGCCAAGAGATGACGCAGAGGAGTTTTCTAGGGTCCTCCGAATTTCACAAAGCTCTGATGGATTTCTACTTGAGGCGCATCCGAAACTTAGGCCAATGGACACATTTACAAGTGGTATATTTATCGCAGGTTCCTGTCAAGGTCCTAAGGATATACAGGATTCAGTTTCTCATGCCAGCGGGGCAGCCTCTCGAGCGGCAAACATTTTATCTAAAAAAGAATACGAAACTGAGCCTTTTATCTCATTTGTAGATGAAGATTTATGTTCAGGTTGTGCAACGTGTATATCAATTTGTCCATATGATGCGATTGAACTTGAAAAACAAAAAGATGAAACAAAAGTTGCAAAAGTTAATGAAACTCTTTGTATGGGCTGTGGTGCTTGTGTAGTTGCATGTCCATCTGGTGCTATGCAACAAAGAGGTTTTAATGATAAACAAATCTTAGCTATGATTGATGCTTATGCTAAGGAGGATGAATAAATATGGCAAAATCTTTTGAACCAAATATTATCGCTTTTCTATGTAATTGGTGTTCATATGCTGGATCGGATTTAGCAGGTACAAGTAGGATTAAATACCCTCCAAATGTAAAATCTATAAGAGTGATGTGTTCAGGTAGAGTTGATACATCATTTGTTTTAAATGCTTTAAAACAAGGAGCTGATGGTGTGTTAATTGCTGGATGTCATCCTGGCGACTGTCATTATCAAAGCGGTAATTACAAAACCAAACGCAGAACTCTTTTACTGGGAAAACTGATGGAGCAGTTAAATATTAATCCAAAAAGAATTAGATTTGAATATATCTCAGCATCTGAAGGACAAAAATTTGCTGATGTGGTAACTGAATTTGTTGAAGAGCTTAAAGAAATTGGTCCATGCTCACTCAAAGAGGTGAAAAAATGAGTACCAAAAAGAGTAAAGATAAACCCAGATTTGCTTTTTATTGGGCTGCAAGTTGTGGTGGATGTGAAATTGCTGTTTTAGATATTGATGATAAAATACTTGATGTCGTTGAAGGTGCTGAAATTATTTTTTGGCCTGTTGCAATGGATTATAAATATATAGATGTCGAGTCAATGAAAGATAATTATATAGATGTATGTTTTTTTAATGGGGCAATACGTACCACCGAGCAGGAAAAACTAGCTAAACTTTTAAGAAAGAAATCTAAAGTGCTTGTAGCTTTTGGAGCTTGCGCTGTCAATGGTGGCATTCCTGGTCTAGCAAATGTTGCAGACAAAAAAGAGGTTTTTGATGTAGCATATCTAGATAACCCATCAACTGATAACCCTAATAAAACACTTCCAAAAACAAAAATTAAAGTTAAAGAAGGAGAACTAACGTTACCTGATTTTTATGATACAGTTAAAAGCTTGGATCAAGTTGTAAAAGTTGATTATTACGTACCTGGTTGCCCACCACCAACTAAACTTATTCTTAATGCTGTCACAGCAGTGTTTGAAGATAAACTACCAAAGAATGGTTCCATTCTTGCACCACTAAAATCTGTATGTGATGAATGCCCACGTGAAAAAACTGAGAAGATGATAGGGGATGTAAAACGAGTTTACGAAGTAGAAGATATTGACCCCGATGTATGTTTACTTGAACAAGGCATTATCTGTTTAGGCCCTGCAACCCGGGGTGGATGTGATGCTCGATGTTTAGACGCGAATATGCCCTGTACAGGTTGTGGCGGGCCAACGCCTAACTCAATAGATCAGGGGGCAAAGATGATATCAGCTCTAGCGTCAATTATTGGAATTGAACATGAAGAAGATATGAGTGAAGAAGAGTTATCCAAGCTTATTGAAAAAATTAGAGATCCAATTGGAACATTTTACAAATATGGTCTTCCAACTGCTCTTATTAAAAGGAGGGTTAAAAAATGAAAACAATTACAATTGATCCTATAACAAGGCTTGAAGGACATGGTAAAATAACTATATTTTTAGATGAAAAAGGTAATGTAGCAAATGCTTATCTTCAGATACCAGAACTTAGAGGATTTGAACGATTCTGTCAGGCTCGGCTTGCTGAGGATATGCCTCAGATCACCTCGCGTATATGTGGGGTATGTCCGGTTGCTCATCACTTTGCAGCAACCAAAGCACTAGATGATGCATTCGATGTTGAACCACCAACTGCTGCTAAAAAACTCAGAGAGCTTATGTACTGCGGATATATAATTTATGATCACATATTACATTTTTATTATCTTGGAGGACCAGATTTTGTCGTCGGCCCTGATGCTCCAGCGTCTCAACGAAATATACTTGGAGTTATTGAAAAAGCAGGTTTAGACATTGGTAAAGAAGTTATCAAACATCGAGCATATGGTCAAAAAATTACTGCTATTCTAGGTGGAAAAGCTACTCATCCAGTGTGTGGTATGCCTGGTGGTGTATCAAAAGGCCTTGACAAAGATGAAGTAAAAGATATCAAAAAAATGGTGAATTCCTGTGTTGATTTTGCCAAGTTTTCTCTTAAACTTTTTAATGATATTGTTCTTGAAAACAAGGATTATGTTGGTTTAATAAAAAGTGATCCTTATCAGCTTAACACTTATAATATGGGATTAGTAGATAAAGATAACAAGGTAAATTTTTATGATGGAAAAATTCGTGTGACTGATCAAAAAGATAAAGAATTTGTGAAATTTGATGTAGCTGATTATCATAAAATTGTCGCAGAGCATGTTGAAGAATGGAGTTATATGAAGTTTCCATTTTTAAAGAAAATCGGATGGAATGGTTTAACAGATGGTGAAAAAAGCGGTATTTATCGTGTTGGTCCACTTGGTAGGCTAAATGCTTCAGCAGGTATGTCAACACCTCTTGCAGATAAAGAATACAATCGTATGTATGACGTGCTTGATGGTAAACCTGTAAATTCCACTCTTGCGTTTCATTGGGCTAGACTTATTGAGCTTTTATATGCAACTGAGCGTTCTAAAGAATTGATATTTGATTCTCAGATTACATCAAAAAAGATTAGAAACCCTGTTGGTGATCCTGGTGAAGGATTTGGTGTTGTGGAAGCAGCCCGTGGCACACTTGTTCATCATTACAAGCTTGATAAAAACGGGTTAGTTGATAAAGCAAATCTAATTGTTGCTACAACCAATAATGCGGGGGCTATTACAATGAGTATTCGTGATGCAGCAAAAGGTGTTATTAAAAACGGAAAAGTAGATGATGGTCTTTTAAATAAAGTGGAGATGGCTTTTCGTGCATATGATCCGTGTTTTGCATGTGCAACACATTCACTTCCTGGTGGTATGTCAATGAGAGTTGATATCTATGATTCAGAAAAGAATTTATATAAAACCTTTAAACAATGAAAATAATAGTTCTTGGTGTCGGAAATCCGATTCTTGGTGATGACGGTGTTGGAATACATGTTTTAAATAATTTAAAAAGTATTGTTCAAAATCACACAGATGTTGTGTTTGATGAAGCGATTACGGGTGGGATGAATCTTTTAGATGAAATCATTGGTTATGATAAAGCTATTATTATCGATGCTGTAAATGTTAAAGATGCAAATGTCGGTGATGTTAAGCGTTTTTTAGTCAAAGATTTTTCATCAGTGCATTCAAATAATCCTCA
>CAZOBL010000028.1:0-5563 GCA_964578185.1 uncultured Thermoplasmatales archaeon | reverse complement strand
TCCTTTCTTGTTCATGATTGAAATGAATTGATCAAACAAATATTCCAAAAGAAATAGTAATAATTGGAATTGTTTTACATAAAAATCCTGTTGAATTCTCTGAAAAACTATCATATGAGATTGCCTCTGCGATACCAAAGGCTACAGAATTTGTCTTATCCGAGTTAAATAAAGATTAATACCAGATTTATTTTACATTCTAAAAACGCCTGGTCTCCAATCAGGTATAGGTGCGTTTAAAGAAGCAGAAATTCCTAGCCCTAGAACTTTACGTGTATCTGCCGGGTCGATTACCCCATCATCCCATATACGGGCTGAACTATAGTACGGACTTCCTTCTTTTTCATATTTGTGTAAGATAGGCTCAGTTATCTTCTTTTCTTGTTCTTTCGTAAGTTCTTCACCTTTACGCCATAGTTGATCACGTTTCACAGTAAGTAAAACATTTGCTGCTTGCTCGCCACCCATGACACTAATTCTTGCATTAGGCCACATCCAAAGCTGTCTTGGTTCATAAGCTCGACCGCACATACCATAGTTTCCAGCTCCAAAAGAACCACCGATTATGACTGTAAACTTTGGTACATTAGCAGTTGCTACAGCGTTTACCATTTTAGCACCATCTTTTGCTATACCACCTGCTTCATATTTACGCCCGACCATAAAACCTGTAATGTTTTGCAAAAACACAAGTGGTATCTTACGTTGACAGCACATCTCTATAAAATGAGTACCCTTCAACGCGGATTCTGAAAATAGAACTCCATTATTTGCTATAATACCTACGGGATAACCCATAATTCTTGCGAAACCACAAACAATTGTTTCTCCATATAATGCTTTGAATTCATGAAATTTTGAACCATCGACGACACGTGCAATTATCTCGCGTATATCAAAAGGTTTACGTGAATCTTTAGGTATAACACCATAAATTTCTTTTACATCATATGCGGGCTCCTCAGGTTTTCTTATATCAAGATGCGTCTTCTGAGGGCGATTCAAGTTTTCAATAATATTACGTAGCATTCGAATAGCTTCAGGGTCGTCATGAGCGTAATGATCAGATACGCCACTTTGTCGACAATGTACATCTGCACCACCCAGATCTTCAGCAGAAACCTCTTCACCAGTAGCTGCTTTAACCAATGGAGGCCCACCAAGAAAAATAGTTCCATTACCTCTCACAATAATTGTTTCATCACTCATCGCAGGAACATACGCGCCACCTGCAGTACAACTACCCATCACAGCAGAAATCTGAGGTAAATCCATCGAAGACATCATAGCTTGATTAAAAAAAATCCGTCCGAAATGTTCTCTGTCGGGGAATACTTCATCTTGCATTGGAAGAAAAGCACCACCAGAGTCCACAAGATAAACACAAGGAAGATTATTTACCATAGCAATCTCTTGAGCACGAAGATGTTTTTTAACAGTCATCGGAAAATATGTACCACCGGTGACAGTAGCATCATTTCCAACAATTACAACCTCGCGGCCATGAACAATACCAATACCTGTAACAATACCAGCACATGGAGCCTTATTTTTATACATGTCAAAACCCGCAAGGGTGTTAAATTCCATAAAAGGAGTATTAGGATCAAGAAGAGCATCGATACGTTCACGAACAAGCATTTTACCTCGGCTTTTATGAAGTTTAATACGTTCCTCTCCACCGCCTTTTTTTGTTTTTGCTATATGCTTATTGAGATCTTTTACAAGTTCCTCGTAATGTTTATAATTTTCTTTAAATTCTTTACCTGAAGTGTTAATTTCACTTTCAATAACATCCATAAACTTTAATTCCTCCCTATATGTAACCTTCAAATATTCTTTTTATTTACCTTTTTTTAAATCAATTGTATTTTGACCAATTTCAATTTGATCATTTTCTTTAAAATTAACTTTTTTTACAATGCCTTTAAAAGGAGCACGTATAAGATACTCCATTTTCATAGCTTCAATAACCATTAAAACCTGATCTTTTTTAACTTTGTCACCTTTTTTAACCTTCGCATCTACAACTTTACCAGATATAGGTGAGCTTAAATCCGCCTTTTTTTTACTCTTTTTCTTTTTTGTACCAGTAAGCTCAACTGGTTTAACTTTGTAGACGTCACCTTCAACGAAAACAATTTTATCTTTGTCACTTTCCGCAATAACTGCTTTAATTAATCTCTCACCGATTTTTAGTTTTAAATGACCTGGTTTAATCTCATCTACTTCAACTTTGTATTCAGTGTTATCATATGTTACAAAATATTCATTGTTGCGACGTTCACAAGTAAGCTTGTATACATGGTTTTCATGTTCATAATTAATAAACATAAACTAGTCGCCCTCCTTATCTCCAACTCTCCATCGGCCCATGTGTCTCCATGGCGAATGAGGATCAGCTTCTTTGTATCTTACAATATCCTGACTTTTTTTATGCATGGAATCATAGACTGCAAGTGCAATTAATGCATCAACTGGAAGTCCATTTTTTGATACCGCCCAATCTTTAAAGTAATTATCAACAAAGTGAGTTGTTGTATTTCCTTTTTTAAATTCTTTATGTTCAAGTACTTTTTTAAGAAAAGAAATATTAGTAGTTACACCTAAAACAGCATATTGGGATAACGCCCAAATCATTTTTTTGATGTTCTCCTTGCGATTTTCAGCATATGTTACAAGCTTTGAAAGCATTGGATCATAATATGATGTGACCTCCATTCCAGTGTAAATACCTGTGTCATCTCGAATGTTTGGACCATGGGGGCTTTCAACCTTCTCAAGTTTTCCAATACTTGGGAGAAAACCATTTGCAGGATCCTCTGCATAAATCCTACATTCAATTGCATGACCACGCTGAAATAAATCTTTTTGTTTAAGAGTAAGTTTCTCACCGGATGCAATTTTAAGCTGCCATTTAGCCAAATCAACACCAGTAACCATTTCAGTTATAGGGTGCTCAACTTGAAGTCTTGTATTCATCTCCATAAAATAAAAATTTAAATCTTTATCAATCATAAACTCAACAGTACCTGCGTTAGTGTAACCTACTGCCTTTGCAGCTCTAACAGCAGCATCACCCATTTTTTTACGTAATTTATCTGTCATAACAGGTGAAGGAGTTTCTTCAATGATTTTTTGATGACGCCGTTGGATACTACATTCACGTTCAAACAAATGGATAACATTTCCATGTTCATCTGCAAGTATTTGAAACTCTATATGCCGGGGTTTATCCAAATATTTCTCAAGAAAAACAGTGTCATCACCAAAACTAGACTTTGATTCACGTTTAGCTCCTTCAATTGAATCTTTAAGGGTATCTTTTGAATGAACTATACGCATCCCTTTTCCACCACCCCCTGCAGCAGCTTTCACAAGTAGGGGAAAACCTATTTTTTTACCCTCTTCAATAAGTGCTTTATTATCCTGTTTAACACCATGATAACCAGGTATAACAGGCACATTTGCTTTCTGCATTTTTTTCTTAGCAGCAATCTTATCTCCCATCAAACCAATGACTTTAGATGAAGGTCCAATAAATTTAATATCTACATCACTGCAGGATTTAGCAAAATCAGGATTTTCAGCTAAAAAACCATAACCTGGATGGATGGCATCTACCTCTTTATCTTTAGCGATTTTTATTATCTTAGATATATTAAGATAACTCTCAACAGGTGTAGGATCACCCAGATTTACTGCTTCATCAGCAATCATAACATGAGGTGAGTTTTTATCAACTTCAGAAAAAATTGCAACCGTTTTAATACCTAATTCTTGACATGCCTTGATAATTCTTACAGCTATCTCACCACGATTTGCAATAAGAACTTTTTTAAACAAATTTATTCACTCCATTTACTTTTTCTTTTTTCAAGAAACGCAGAGATACCTTCCTGCCCCTCATCAGATATCCTTAATTCAGCAATTTTTTCCACACTCTGTTTCTTGTATTTATCAATAGGTAACTTCTCATAGTTATCAATAAGCTTCTTAACCTCTTTTATCGCCTGTGGACCTGAAGAATGTAATATAGAAATGTATTTCTGTACTTTTTCATCAATTTCATCTTTTTCAAAAACAAAATCAATTAAACCTATTTTTTCAGCATATTCAGATTTAAAACGTTCCCCTGTGATAAACAAACGTCTCATATGTGCTAACCCATTTATGCGTCTTGCTATAAATGTGGAAATAACAGATGGTATAATGCCAAGTTTAGTTTCACTAAATGCAAATTTACAATCATTAACAGCTATGGCTATATCGCATACTGCAAATAGGCCAAGTCCTCCTCCAAAAGCATGACCATTTACTTTTGCAATAACAGGTTTTGAACAATTATATATTGTATCATATAAGTCAAGTAGTAGCTCACTATCTTTGATATTTTCTTTTTTGCTGTAATCTACCATGCTTTTCATCCAGTTAAGATCCGCTCCTGCGCAAAATGATTTACCCTCACCAGTTAAAACAATAGTTCGAATATTTTTATCATGTCCTATTTTCTTAAAACAGGATGTAAGCTCTTTCATTAACTCTTCATTCATTGCATTATGAACTTCTGGTCTATTAAGAAAAATTGTTACAACGTCATCTTTTTTTTGTAGTTTTAAAGTGTTATAACCCATTTTTATTTTCTTCTCCCTTCTTTTGTTAAGAAAAACTGTAATGCCCTTCGATAACAGATAAAATACATAAATTTTTCTTAATTTTATTACAACAATTGCCGAAGTTTTTATTTTCCTTTAAACTTTGGCTTTCTTTTCTCAGTAAAAGCAGCGACTCCCTCTTTAAAATCTTGGGTGTTGGCTGTCTTAGAAGCAGTAATGCTCTCTAATTCTAAATGTTCCCTCAGGTTATTGTCAAGACTTTTATTAATGAGCATTTTTGCCTTCCCTACAGCAATTGATGGAAATCTTTCAAAGATATCGACATAGTAACTAATTTCTATATCTAAATCTTCTTTTGCTACAACTTTATTTACTACTCCAATTTCTTTTGCTTTTTCAGCATCAAAAACTTTGGATGTAAGAATATATTCGCAGGCTTTTTGATAACCTACTAATTGAGTAAAAAGCTGAGTTCCACAACCTGGCGCCAAACCTATTCCAATAAATGCTGTACCAAATCTAGCATCTTTTGATGCAATGATAATGTCACATGCAAGTGCTAGTGAAAAACCTGCTCCATATGCGGCTCCTTCAACTACTGCTATTACTGGTTTTTCCATATTTCTTATCTCAATAACACACTTATGAATTGCTTTTGTGAGGTCACGAAGGTACTGGCTTTTATCTTTAGCCATATGCATTTCTTTAACATCTCCCCCGCCACAAAAGCCTTTTCCTTTGCCTCTGATAATAATGACTTTTATTGAGTCATCTGTAGCATATTTCTGAAGGGCTTGATGAAGTTCTTTGCCCAAATTTATGTTAAAAGAGTTTAATCTTTGAGGTCTATTCAAGTTTATATTTATGCTATTTTTTCCCCTATGGATCTGTATGTTTTCATATTTCATAAGTAACCATTGTTATTGAAAAACAGGTTCTTTATTTAA
>CAZOBL010000027.1:3683-20519 GCA_964578185.1 uncultured Thermoplasmatales archaeon | reverse complement strand
GCATATTGGTTATAAAACCTCCCTCTGAATCCCGGCCATTTAATACAGTTATAATTAAAGGTTCTTTTACCTTGTAAAAATAATTTTAACTTATTTTTCTGATTAAAATAGACCCAGAAACCTCTCCGACCTTTATTTTTATAAATATGGAATAATCCTCTGGCTCTAAATAATGCCGGGTATCTATCAAGCATAAAAAAAGTTGGTAGACAAATAATAACAAATAAATTTTTCTGTCCCATCTCCATCATTAAGTCTACAAGAATTTGGTTGATTTCTGATAATGCTCTCCTTGAACCTAAACCTCTATGAGCTTCATCATAAATCACAACTTGATTTTTCTTTGCCTTTTCAACTTTCCTCCTAAATTCTGTGGGGGTCATACAAATATTTGATAAATCAAACCCTACTTCTAATTGAAAGGTGGCATATGCCGCTAAAGTTTGAGCAAAGACAGATTTTCCAGCTCTCTC
The DNA here is from genome assembly GCA_964578185.1 of uncultured Thermoplasmatales archaeon. Lineage (GTDB taxonomy): Archaea > Thermoplasmatota > E2 > DHVEG-1 > DHVEG-1 > JAZKSG01. Next base: position 20,046 of record CAZOBL010000027.1, on the reverse strand, counting down.
ATACCCATCAACAACAAATACGGCATCTTCATCCTTCTTTTTTAATTCTGGTAGAACCTTCTCATCTAATTCTTCTTTTAACCTACCATCAATATAATATTTTTTTCCGTTGTATTTGAAAGAAGCCATTTTACATTCCGTCTCTGTTTGCGATTGTTAGTTTTGAGCCTTTTCCCGCTTCTTCCTGAATTTGTTTTAGGGATTTTTCTTTCTCTATTAATGTAGAATATAATCTTGGAAAATTTTTAGAATTAGCATGTGTTTTTATTTCTTTATTGAGGGTGTTAATTAAATCTAGCCATTTGTCATCATCCTCTCCTTTTTTTTTATCCACTCTTATAATATCATTAATTAATTCAATTTCAGCTGAATCGAGAATCCACATATATTTAATTAATTTTCCTTTCTCCCTCGCATTTTTACAAGAGAGCCAGGTATTATGAAGCCTCTGTATCTGAAGCATTGCTTCATTGTATTGAGAAGTCTTATCGTCTTTATAGTTTACCATATCAAACCCCCGTGATTAGTTAAAATCAATTAAGATTTTTAAACTTATGGTAAAAAATTTGTTGGGGGTGTTTTACTATAAGTTTAAAAATCCTCTGTTTGTTTGTTTTGTAGGAGGGGAGAAAAAAGTAGTAAGAAAATGTTAGGAAATTTAATAGGTGGATTTATTGTAATCTTAGTTGGAGTTACATTAGCACCGACAGTAGCTAATGAAGTTCAGGGGGCAGAAGATAATGGAAACATTACTGGAGCTTCCCAAACTATAATCGGCTTGACAACTTTGTTTTACTGTTTAGCAATAGCATCTGCAGGAATAGGAATTGCAACAGTAGGTCTAAGAAGAAGTGGGTTAATGTAAAGCTACAGTAATCGAAAATGTTAGGAAATTTAATAGGTGGATTTATAGTGATTTTAATAGGTGTAGTTTTAGCACCGACAGTAGCTAATGAAGTTGAAGGAGCAAGAACAAACTCAACGGGGAGTAGAAGTGCAAACTTCAGTTCAGCAGAATACACTATAATCGGCTTGACAACTTTGTTTTACTGTTTAGCTGTTGCATCAGCTGGAATAGGAATCGCCACTGTAGGTCTAAGAAGAAGCGGGTTAATGTAAATAAATTTTAATTTATGAATAATGGAGAGTAAAATAAACAGGAGAATACCCGATAGTTTTACTTTCCATAACTTTTTTTCTTTAATTGGAGGTTTAGGATGAAACAAATATATTTAATTATAATTATTTCTGTTTTTCTTACTGGCATAGCTTCAGCTGGTTATGTAAAATATAATAATCCTGGGTTGCCTCACGCTATAAAAACTGCTATAACTTCTGCAATTAACTATACAGAAAAGAATGTCAATAAGTCAGATTACTGGGATAATTTAGATGCTCCTGATGATATAACTGGTTCTGAATACTGGTATAATCATACCAAAGCAACAACCTTACAAGATGCTTATGATAACGGGCAGAATATTAGTATAGATGTTGGGAAATGTTTGTATATTTTTGGAAATGAAACTACAAGTTTCTGTAATCCTATGATAAATATAATCAGTCCTGAAAACAAAACTTATACCACCACTACTGTGGATTTCAATGTTAGTTTGAATAAAGAAGGAGACACTTGCCAATTTAATTTAGACGATGATGAATATGCTACTGGATTTCCTCCAACATATTACACTAATTGGACAGATATGAATAAACTCAATAATACTTATTTTTATTATACTTATAGTGATTTAGCAGACCAAACAAGACATAACATAACTTTCAAATGCAACGACACATCAGGAGAAGAATATACTACCCGTAAAAGATATTTTACTGTGGATACAGATTTTAGTCTTAACAATTATAGACAAGGAAAAATTGCTAAATTATCAAGAATCTATCCAGAGAATCAAAACGATTCTTTCTACTCATCAACAAATGAAACGATTGTCCCATTTACCTTTGCAACTTCTGGAGCCTCTATGGAAAGATATAACTCTGATCCTGAAGAATATGAAACATACACAGAATGGGGTATAGATTGGTGTAACCTCTCTATAAATGATTCGGTAGTAGAAACTTTATACAATTTAACTCACGAAACAGAAATATCTGCAGTCCCAAGAGAATTACCTTATGGAAATAGTAAATGGGTATTTGAATGTTATCCTTATGTGGATGTAATTGGCGGTGAAACAGGCGCATCCACTAAATCTAAATTCAACATTTCAGGAAACCTCAATATAACAGATAAATTTTATGTCAAAGATATGGAAGCAACAGGTTCATCAGCATATTTTTCCCTAACTCACGCAACAAGGGAAACTTATGCAGAAAAATTAATCGTAAATGAAACACTTGAACTAAATGGCACAACAATATCGGACTGGTCACAAATAAATAAATCAGGAGGAAGTTCAACTTCTAATTTCAATAACATAACAGTAAATGACAGTATAAATCACGGAAAATCAGATGCAAGGATATATTATGATGATGATGGGGGCATACATTACTTAGCAGGTTAAAATGAATAAAGATATAAAAAAATGGTTAGATAAATGTAAAGAAAAAAAACATAAATGGAAAGATGTTAAAAATAAATTAAAAGAAGAAGGTTACAAAGAATACATAAAAGAAGCAAAGATATATTATAAATCTAAAAAACTAACTAAAATAATAACAGCAGGTTTTTTCATACTAATAACAGCAATTCTAATCGGATATTTATACTATCCTCAAGTTAATACTTATGTAAATTATTTATCTAACAAAGATGTGGCAGGAATAACTATGGCAGTAACCTCAAATACAAGTTTTAATTTTCCTAATACAATTGCAGAAGATACGTCTGTCGGAGATACTGCCTGGAATAATGAAGCAAATGCAAAAGCTGATGATGGCTCAGCTGCTGACTCGGAAGCTTTAGGTCCTGGTGGCAGCGCAGTATATGATTACTCTGCGGTTTTAGTTACGTCTGGAAGTCCAGACGCAAGTTCAGATGATAAAGCAACTTTTAACGATTTAGGGGGAAGTTATGGGACAGAAACCTATGGGGGTGCTGCTGATAAGTGGGGGTTAAGTTTAACTGAGAGTGATGTGGAGGCGGCGGGTTTTGGTGTGGCAATTGCATATAAAGTTGATGGTTACGGGGAATCCTATTTTTTAATGTGTACAAACTTCAGTTTTGATATTCCAGACGGGGCAACTATTGACGGGGTAGAGGTAGTGATAGAAGCTCAGAATCCTTCTGCCTCCGCAGAAGTAGATTATGTAAAGATGAAAGTCTACCATAATGGAACAGTAGGTGGTGGAGGCGATTCAACTCCACCATCAGTATCAATAGCATATCCAACTGCAACAACTTACTCCTCAAATATTACTCATTTAAATTATTCTGCAAGTGATGAAACAAGTTTAGATTCCTGTTGGTGGACTGATGATGGAGGAACAAATAATAATTCTGTAACATGTGGACAAAATGTAACAGGACAAAACTGGGGAGAAGGTTCAACAACATTAACAGTATACGCAAATGATTCCTCAAATAATTTAGGTTCAGATTCAGTAACTTTCACCGTATCTTACCCAGCAGAAGAAAAACACTACTTCGAACATCTTGATGGTGGAACAATTACAAAAGATTTAGCAATTATGAACGACGGAACATTAAATATGACTAATGGCTCAGATTGGTGGCTATGCTCAGTAAATAACTCAGGAGATTTTATATGCAGTTAAAATATCTAACAATAATCTTAGGCATACTCTTATTAGGAATAACTATGGCAGAAGTCCAAACTTTAGGAACATTTGAAGACGGTAGGGATATTGAATTAAAACAGGTAGCAAGTTCTGATTATACTGGATGTAACATCACTTCTGTTTCATTCCCGAATAGTTCTAAGATAGTTCAAAATGTTAAGATGTCTAAGTCAGGAAATGAATATTCTTACAATTTAAAAGGTGGAAACACTTCAGGAGTTTACGGGCAGTATGTAGTTAATGGGGAATGTTATGATGGAACAGATTATGATATATGGGCTTATGATTTTGATGTTACTCCCTCAGGTTTTTCTAATACCATAGGATTTTATGTTTTAATAGTCATAATTGCCTTTGCTATTCTGGTTCTTGGTTTTTCATTAGAAGACCCCTGGATTGTTTTATTAGGTTGTTTTGGTATGATATTTTTAGGAATTTGGATGAACATAAACGGGATTGATACTATCCAAAATAAAACTATAACTATGGCATTATCTATAATAATTATAGCTGTAGCTTCATACATCAGTTTAAAAACAGGGCTGGAGATTATTCAACAAAATTATTAATACTCAGGAGGTGTTTAAATGCCGAAAGAAAAAACTAAATCAAAGGAAAAGTCAGAAAGCAGATTTGAAGTAACAGAAGTAGCAACACAAACAAGACCAGTTATTAAGGACAACAAAAATGATAACATATATACAGAAGTTCAAATGTTGTGTTATCTGGCTAATGAATTTGAGGAAGTAAAGAAAAGTATATTAGGTTAATAAAATGGAAATTATATTTGAAAGAGCTGGAGAACCCGTAGTTGTAAAAGTAGAAGGGAAAAATGTTTATTTTTCCAACCAGCAGGTAGGTTTTGAAAAAGGATATCCGATTGAATCATTAAAATTAAATACAGATGGAATTGTAAAAGAATTTCCCGATTTAAAAGATAAACCTGATGGAGAGAAAAGAAAGTTGGCAGTTGAGAGGTTTAAAGAAAAGATTAAAAGTTTAAAGACAAGAAATGAAATTAAGAATTATTTAATAGTTGAATTTGAAGGGATGGGTTACACATTAAAATGTTTACAAATTCCTGGGTTCAGACCCAGAAAAGGTGATAAAGCTAAGGGGGCGAAGGTATGATTAATAAACTTATTAAAAACCCACATTTTAAGTGGTTAAACTTATTTTTAAGGGACATATTTATATTAATACCCTTAGCTTATGTAAATTATGCTACTAAATTCTCAAGTAAATGGGTTTATTTTATTAATGGAATGTTTGTTGTTTGGGTGACTTGGCAGTTCTCAGATTATATAACTTCATTTAGGAGGCCAAAATTGCAGTAGGAGAGAACTTACTTGCAGTTGCAATAATCTTAGGAATAGTCTTATTAATATATACGAGAATGAAACACCAAGAAATGAAAGATACAATGCAGGAAATTATCGATTTAATTAAATCAGCAAGGCACAAGCCTGATGTTTACTAAAAATGAAAGAAGACATAACTCCAGAAGAAGTTGAAGCTTTAGAAGAAGCGGGATATGAATATCCTAAACCTGATGAAAAAGCAAATATATATAACTTTTTCAAAAGGATTTTAATTTCCGAAGATACTTCTAAGACCGCTTATTTAAATGAAGACGAATTAGGAATGGTGCAATTACCAGTGAGAACATTGAAGAAACTGGCATTGTATTGTAATGAAATGGGTTTAAGTGGGTTAGGAAGTTTCTTTAGGAAAGAAGCGAATGTTGTTACAGATACTTCATTAAGTAGAGAAGGTTTCTTACCAAAGTTGGCAGTAACACAAAAACGACAATCATTTGTAGAAACCAAACAGGAAAAACCTACTAAAAAGAAATGGTTTAGTAAGTCAAAATCTGAACAAAACATTCAAAGACAATTATAAGGAGGTATAAATAATGGAAAAACAAGAAAGTGTAGCAAAAAAGCTAGAAAGAATAGAGGAAATGCTGGAAACTAAAGGGAAGAAGTTTAAAGTTCCTTTAAAACATAGAATATTCAAACGGCAATTTAGTAAGGATAACTATGCATTAGTGATATGGATAAGACAGAATGGGAGTATAGACATTAAGAAAGTAAGGATTAAAGATAACACCATTAAAGTGGGGGATGTTTATTATGATGCCTCTGCTTCATATGTATTAAGATATAAAAATTATCCAGTAATAATACAGCCAGAATGGAATATTAAACCAGTTGGAAGCGAAACTCAGCCCTGGAAACCACAAGAAAATATAAAGAAAGCAATTAATAATGGGACATTATCATCTGCAGAAAAGTTTATTCTTCATGCTATAAAAATGGACTTAGTTAAAGGTAAGCCAAAACTTAATTGGGGGGTTATATTATTGATTCTTGCAGTTTTAGGTGGGGGTTACTTACTAATAAGTTCTTTAGGTTTAATATGAGTTATAAACATACAAGAAGTGGAGATAAAGTTAAAGTCGAGATTAGAGACCACACCAGAAAGATTTTGTTTAGAAAGAAGTTTAATGTCCAAAACAAACAAGCAATTTATGAGGTCTTGAAAGAATTAGAAAAGTTTTCAGGATATTCTATCCATAATTTAATACAACAAAAACTTAAAGTTGGTGAGTGGTGGTAACCATAAGTTTAAAAATTCTTACTACTAGTAGTTTTTATGAAAAAGAAGAAAAGTGTAGGCAAAGTATTCAAAGCCAAACCTTATGTAAATAAAAATAATAAACAGATTTCTATTACAATTCCTAAAAGAAAAATTAAAATATTTAAGAAAAAAGTTCCAAAGGAGGTAAAATTAGAAATTAAAGGGATAGAATGGTGAGTGATGAAGATTTGTTAAGTTATAAAGAGGAAGCAGAAGAAAAGTTGAAGAAACTAACTGGTTTAAAGAAAGGGCTGCCTAAAGTTAATAAGTTGGGATTGCATGGTAAAAGACCTATGATGCAAAGAAATAGGAGGGCAAGAGTGAGTAGACAGAAACAAAGAATTAAGGGACAGAAGAAACATTATAGAGATATGATTAAGAAGATTGATACAGAGTTAGATAAAGAAACCCAAGATGGATTTTTTACTACTCAATCAGTATCTGAACCAGAATTTAAATTTTTCAAGTTACCCAAACAAAAGAAAGGGAGGAAACTGTTTAGAATATGAATAAATGGGTTATTCTTACAACAGTTATAGGAATATTATTGATTTCTCTATTAGTAATAACTCAAAACTTAAAACAAGAAACACTTAAATTTGGGGATATTGAGATAACCCAACAACAATTTGAGAACATTGCAGAACCGATAGAGGAAAATTCTTATTTTCAGTTATGTGATATTGATAAAAATAAATGTGTTTATATTCAAAAGGGGAGTGTAGATGGCTGAACAAAAACAAAGCGTAGATATTAGACAGGTTGTAGAGCAAGCAGGGAGAGAGGCGTATATTAAAGAGCATGGGAAAGAAACATATGAAGCCAAGGAAAGGCTAGAAGAAGCGGCAGGAATCGGGGGGGGAGGTGGAGGGGGTAGAGTTTCAACATCCAGACAAACGGAAAATCAAAGACAAACGGAAAGGCAAACAGAAATCAAAAACATAAAACAGGAAACTGAACAAAGGATTAGAGATTTAAAACAGAGGTCGCAAGAACAGTTAAGAGGATTAAGCTTACAGGAAAAACAACAGATGCAACAGGATTTACAGGAACAAATTAGAAGTATTAGAGATATGAAGGATATTCAAATTAAAAAAATTAAAGGTGGTAAGGCGGATACTAGTCCAATAGGGGGATACACCCCGGTATATGATAAAGGAAAATTACAGGGCTTTAGAAAAGGTGGTGAATTTGTGCCTGAAAGTGCAGCTGTAACTGATAAGGGAGCATATAAACCTCAAGAAATTGAGTTTACAAGAAGTAAAGGAACAACCTATGTTGAAGCAGACACAGGAGAAAAATTAGGAAAGGGAACAATAACAGAATATGCAGGACCTGGTGGTCAAGACATTACAAGATATGAGAGACCAGATGAAACTATAGCAGTAGCAGTAGGAAATATTCCTGGGAGAAGGGGGAGGACTAAAGCAGAATATAAAGTTATTGAAAGTGGGGGTCCTACAGTTGGACAGTGGGAAGAATCAGTTAGGGAAGCAGGTAAAACCCCTCGCCAGATTAAAAAAGATAGGGGGGTTTATGGAGATATTTTAGGATACTACGGACAAGCAGAAGAATATGCATCTAATCTTTTCTTTCCCAAAAAGCCAAAAACACTTATGCAAGTTGCACCCGCATTACTTGGAAAAGTAATAGAAAGTGAAAAAACAAAAGAAGTGATTTCCACAGCGGTAACAAAATCAAGACAATTTTCCCCATTAATTACAGAAACAGAAAAACGGTCTAAAAAAGTTGGAGAGTTTTTTACTGGGGCAACATTAGGCACAGTTAGAGATATTAAAAGAAAACCAATTAAACAAGGACTATTATTTGGTGCAGGGTATGGGGTGGGGTTTGGAACTTCTGCTGTTAGAGGTGCTGCAACTTCAGTAGCAGGTCAGACTGGGGGGAGAATAGTTTCTGGAGGATTAGCAGGAGCAGGAGTATATTTAGGAGTAGGTTATGTTTCAGGTAAATTGAAAGACATACAAAAACAGGTTGGGGAAGGAGATTATTATAGTGTAGGAAGAACAGTAGGTGTTGGAATAAAAGATGTTGGTATAATCGGTTTGGGAACAAGTTATGGAGCAAAGAGTTACTTAAAACTTGAAAGTAAAATCAGAACAATGGGGAGAAAACAAGTTCCTACCGAAGACATTGTTATGAAGCAATCTCTTGAAGGGGAAAAATACCCTACAGCTAAACCCAAAACACATCTAGAAGAATTTAAATATAGAAGTCAAAGATTACCAGGGTATAAAACTAAAACATTCACAAGACCAGGATACTTTATCAAGAAACTAACTGGAGAAGACATATCTTTATTTGGGAAAGAGCAACTCGGTCCTCCGATGTTATACCATGCCACAAGCACTTTTGGAGGTTTAACTAAAGGGGGAAAAACCTTTCAAGCATCAGCAGGGACTTCGGAATATCCGGGGTTATTTGGTGCTTCTGGAGTAGCCCCACATTACTTAAGAGTTGATGGGGGGTCTAGATATTCCTTAAGTCCTTTCTCTGAATTACTATACACAAAAAAACCTGGAGTTTTAGCGGTTATTCCAGATAAATTTGCGGTTGGGACTTATACTTGGCGGCAATATGCCGCAGGAACTAAACCTTCTCCAGGAACTGCTTATGTGCCTGGTCCTGTTGGTGGAGGCCCAGAAGTTCAGGCAATACTCCCTGGAGAACCGACAGGGGAGATTATTGGTCGGAATTTATATTTCCAACAAGGTGGAATTAATATTCCCATAGATGTAGCTAGGTATACTGGAACAGATGTGGGGGGCATTTCAATGGGTGACTTAGCTGTGAGTGGGAGTTACGGTGGGTTACCAAGTTATTCAATTACCGATATAAGAGGTATCTCTTTATTAGGAATAACATCTAAACAAATATCAAGAACAACTCCTAAAACATATAAAATTTCATCTAAAAGTTATGCTCCAACAAAAACAAGTATTAGTTATTCTTTCAAACCTTCTAAATCATATACTCCCCCACCTTCAATTAGTAGTGGCAGGAGGATAGCCAGAAAAAGTTCTATTTTATCATCTACTAAATCAAGTAAAAAATATTATCCATCAACCAAAAAACCAAAATCCTATTTTAAAACCACACCTTACAAACCAGATTATACTCCGCCCCCATCTCCGCCTCCAGCAAAGAAATCTAAAAGTTATCCAAGTAAGCCAAAAATAATAAAACAAGAAGGTAAATTTAAAGTTTTCAGTAAACGGAGGGGGAAGTGGATTAAGTTAGGAGAATTTTCAACTTTGGCAAAAGCTAAACAGAAAGGTGTAGGATTTGTAAAGAAAACTTTGGCTGCCTCATTAAAAATTACCAAAGCTGGTAAACCAGTTAAGTTAAAATTAAGCCCTATGTTTAGAAAGGCTAAAACTATGAAAGGGACCTATGTTCAGAAGAAAACTAAAGTTATGGGTTTTGGAAGTAGGTTAGGAAGTAAAAGTGAGGTTTTAGAAATTATGAAATCTAAAAAAGGTTCAAGTCCATTGAGAAGTAAAGGAAAATCCAAAAGGTTACTAGGTTCACTTAATAAAAAAACTAAGGGCAGGGGCATATTCAAAAATAAGAACTCAGGAGGGGTGAACTGGTTAAAATGAATAATACGGGGCAGGCTGCACTAGTCGGATTAATGATTGGGGTTTTTGTGTTTATGTTAGCTATGGCTTTTATTAACCCATTAGCTGATGTGATTTCAGAAGTAAGAGGAACAAGCCAATTAGATTGTGAGAACTCATCAATTTCAGATGGACAGAAAGCAACTTGTTTAGTTTCAGATTTAATTTTGCCATATTTTATTGTAGCAGTTTTAGCAGTCGGAGGGGCGTGGATAAGTGCAAAATTAGTTGGATGAGGCCAAAAGATGCAAAATGCTAAAAAACTTAAATTTTCGTGGAAAAAGGGAAAAAACGGCTTTATATAAGGGGCATAGAAAGGTTTTGTTAGTAGGGGTTAGTATGTTACTATTCACTTTTTTACTACCCAATTTAGTTTCTGCAATTAACTGGACTAATTTAGAATCTTACTGGGATTTTGATGTTTCCGGAGATGGAAGCTCAAATATTCATGACCAGACAGGAGTATATAATTTATCAACAGGGAAAACCGGGACAATTACAATAAATAACACAAACGGGGTAGTAGGGAACGGAAGTTATTTTGATGGTTCTTATTGTATATGGGGGGGTGACATTTTAGATGAAGATGGAACAAATATTACCTATACTTACTGGACTAAAAATACACAAACATCTGCAAGCAGAATTCTCTCTAAGTATGAAGGTGGTGGGGATGGGTGGTGGATTTATCAGGGAGACTCCACTCCGTATGAACAAGGCCATGGATTTCCAGCAGCAACAACAGATGGAGGGGTTAATGATGGAACTTGGCACCACATCGCAATTATTCTATCAACTGCAGGAAATAATATTTATGTAGATGGAGAATTAAACAATAGTAATTCAAATGCATTAGAAAGTGATGATATAGCAAGATATCTCTCATTAGGTTGTGAATGCACTACAAATGATTGTAGTTCAAAACAGAGATATTACACTGGTTATTTAGATGAGATTGGTATTTGGAAGAATGCCCTATCTGAATCAGAAATTGAATCATTATATAATGGGGGGTCTGGACTTGAGTATGGAGAAAACCTTTCAGTTATTTTAATTTCCCCACAATCGGGGGAAACTATTCCATCAAACAAGATAAACTTCACTGCAAATTATAGTATTTCTTCAAATAACAACCTAACAAATGCAACACTATGGACATGGGATTCAAATGGAGTATTTAATAATACTGAAACAGAAACTATAACCGGAAGTTCTAACTCAACAAAGATACTAGTGGAAGGTTTTACAATTGATGATTATAAATGGAATATGTATCTCTGTTATGAGAATTCCACAAGCCACATATGTCAATGGGGGGTTAATTCTTCTTTCCAAGTTGGGTCTGTTGTAAACTCCACAGAATATTTTTCTTCAACTTATGAAACTAAAAATGAAAGCTTTAAAGCAAATATAACCTCATTTACAGAGACCTCAATATCTAATCCTAAGTTATGGTATAATGGGACATTATACTCTGCATCACTCACAGAATTGGGGGCTAGTTATTACCAAATTGAAAAAACTATTGATGTGCCTATTAAAACAGGAGACAAATCTTTTTACTTTAGATGGGATACTAGCGATATTACAGAACACTCAGATAACTATACACAAACAGTAAATCAAATAAGCATGGGATTATGTAATTCAACTCTAAATAACCCTTTTATAAATTTTACATTTAAAGATGAAAAATCTGGAGATGCTATAAATGCCACCATAGATGCTTCTTCATGGGACTATTACATTGGTTCTGGAAACACTTATAAAACCTTTACTTACTCTAACATAACAAATAATTCTGAATACGAATTCTGCTTTTCCCCAAATTCAGAGGACATTACCTCTGACTATTCAATTCAGTATTCTTCAAACGGATACCCCCAAAGAGTTTATGAGGTTGTGGAGAAATTAACCACAACAGTTACAGAACATACCCTATATTTACTTCAATCCGCAGATGGAATATATGTGACTTACCAAGTCCTAAATGCTGCAGAGCAACCAATAAAAGATGTTTATTCAGTTGCAAAAAGACAAATTTCGGGAGTGTGGACTTCTATTTCGTCGGGGTCTACTGGGGATGATGGGGGGGTTACTCACTGGTTAAATCCAGATTACACTCATCAGACTAATTTTAGCAAAGATGGATATGAAACAAAACTAATTACCCATAAACCTACACAATCAACTTATACAGTATATTTAGATACAGAAGAAACAACCAACCTAACCGACACAGGAAGGGGCATATCCTTTTTAGTCGAGCCGATTAACTGGACATTACTAAATAACACAGATTACACTTTTTCACTTAACATAACTTCTGATTACTGGTCACTAGATAGTTACGGTTTTACCTTAAAAAATGGGGGTGGGGCATTAATTGCATCTGATTCTGGGACTTCCGATGTTGGAGGGACTGCCTCCCAAGTAGTAAATACTGGAAATAATAAAAGCATTGTTATGAATTACTATTGGGCTATTAATGGTAACTATTCTAACTTTTCAAGAAGTTGGACAATTATAGACACAAGTAAAGATGACTGGAGTATTAAGATATTTTTTCAAGACCTAAAAAATTATACTGATGAAGAAATATTTGGGCTAAATGAATTTTCAAGAACTTTTTTGATATTCTTATTTATATTCATAACAGTCGGTGTTATGACTATGGTTTCGGGTGTTTATTCTCCTGGGGCAATAATGGTGGAAATTGCGGTTATGGTCACTTTATTTGATGCAGTTTTGGGATTGATTCCTATGCCAGATTATGTATTGTTAAATCAGGGGTTCCCAACATTAATAGCATGGCTACTTGCTTTTAGTGTTGGAGCTTGGGAGTGGTTCAGATGAGATTATATAAGTATGTTTTTATCATGGCCGGGATAATGGCTTTATTTAATGTGGCAGGAATATCTACAAATGTTGGGATGTTACTAGGAAAACTAGGATTAGTTGACGCCGCCTCTTTATCAAATATTCAAGGGACTTCAATGTGGACTTCATTAATAACTTCGGGTTTAGCTTCAATAGCCGCTGCAGGTGTTGTGGTGGGTATATATGGAAGAAGCCAACCCATGATGCCAATTAAGGCAGGAATATCCACCGGATTTTTAGCATATTTTATAAGTGATATGTCTTCAATAGTTCAGTATATTAATCAATCTGGGGGGTGGCTAGGTTATTTTATATATTTAGTAATGTTACCATTAATAGTTGGGTATTTGATTAGCATGGTAGACTGGGTAGGGGGAACCGATTAAAATGACTTATGAAGGAATAGTCAATCCATTAGATTTAAAAGAAATATTTGTAACTTACTTAGCTGGGAGTATGGAAATATTCTTTTTACTTGCAGTTTTGGGTTTTGGCTATCTTGCCGCAAGATTTAGAATGCCCAACCAAATTTTTCTAATCTTGATGGGATTATTTGTAATCCTTATGGCTAACGAATACACCTTCTTTTTTGCTATCTCTATCTTCATTATTGGGTTATTTTCATTTTATTCAATATCAAAATTAGTTACATAAAATTAAACCATAAATATAAAAATTAAAGATACTAGTAAAAAATAAGAAAATGGGAATAATAGGAGATGCCTTAAGGAAATGGAAGGCCAAAAGAGCTGAGTTTAAAGAGATGCAGAGACAAGACAAAATGTTGAAAGCATTGGAGGAAAGAAAGAAAAGTCCAGAAGAAAGGGAAGTAGAATCTTACATGGAAGATGAAAGGCAGAAGAAAATTAAAGCATTAGCTAAAAGATTAAGGAAGAAAAAACAAACAGAGTTATGGAATGGGAGAGAAGGAAACCCTGCTTATGCTGAAAACATAATGAGAGGTAACAAAAATATATTCAAGGGAAAAAATATGTTCAGTAAAATGCCTAACATATTTGATGGAAAACAGGATAATTATTTCAAAAATCATAAGAAATTATTTGGAGTTTAAAATGACAAAGGGAAAACCTAAACGAGATGGTTCAGGAAAAGGCAGAAGGGCTAACAGGGGTAGAGGCGGATGTTCAAAAACTAAAAGAAAAGGTCAGGGGAGGAATAGGAGATAATGGCGAAGAATTTAAAAGTGGGAAAAGTTAAGAAAGCCTTTATAAAAGCGTTACCCACCAAAATTAAAAAGGCAAAAGTTAAGAAAGTTAATATTCAAAAATTAATGAAGAAACACGGAATTAAACCAAAAGATTACAAATTAACTAAAGAAAAAATTAGCCCTTTTTATAGAGGAAAAGAACAAAAATGGAAGGGGTGGTTATCACATAATTAATCATATTTAGGAGGGGAGAATAAATAAATGAATAAAGGACAAGTAGGAATAGGAACTTTAATTTTACTATTCATAGGTATTATAATAGTAGTGGCCTTGTTACCTGCAATTGCTTCAAACATTTCGGAGTTAAAGGATAAACAAACAATTACAGATGAAACTGTTGATTTTTCATCAGCAAGACTAGCTGGTGGGACTATTAATTCATCTGTGGAATTTTCGGTATCAAATGCACCAACAGGTTGGGATATAGAACATTGCCCACTTACAAGTGTTACACTATCAAATAGTTCAGGAACTGATTGGACTACCTCAACGGACTATGTATTCACTACAGCCCATGGAAATTTTACACTGAAGAATACTGTTGCAGTTAACGGGTCTTCAACTAACAACACTTTAGTTGATTACACTTTCTGCCCAGAGGGTTATGCATCTACTGGTGGAGCTAGAGCTATGGCTGGAATAATTTTAGTTTTTGCAGCTTTAGGATTGTTGGGTTTTGCGGTTTATTATAGTGTAAGACAGTTTTTTTGATAGGTTAGAAAATGCCTAAAAGTAAGAAGTTCAAAAAACTTATTAGGAAAGTTAAGAAGCAATATGTAGGCAAGAAAGTCCCAAAAATGTATGGGAAAATCTATGATGCTGAAGAAGCTGAGAGAATTGCCTTTGCTATTGCTCAAAAGTTAGGGTGGCATATTTAAAATGAAAAAACTAAAATTTTACGATGTGAAAGACAAGAAGAAGTTTAATTCTTCCAAATATAAGTTAATTAGGAAGAAAGGCAGATATTTTGCAGTGGCTACAAGAAACGGGCATAAGTGTTACAGGCTTGTAAGTAAACAATTTTATAATGATAGCAAGTAATCGGTTAACCGAATATCATAGTTACAAATGAGATAGGTATGGGTTACCCTGCCTATTGATGTTTCAAGTGGTTTTCTACCAAGAAAAATCACCTCTTTTTACTCGGGGGTAACTAATCAGATGTCTAATTCTGACTTAGTTTTTGTTCATCTTCTGGGAAGTTGCCCTTAGAGTTTTATACAAATCAATTTTAAGGGGGTTTTTAACCCCGTAGAAAGATTATCTAACTGAATAAATACATCATATATAGCGTAAGCCAAATTACCCCTATATACGCCCTTAATAATTCTATTATATCTTCATCTGTCATTTTTTTCTTCATCTTCCCACTCCAATCTTACAAATTTAATTAGGTGATGTAAATGCCTTGTGCAGTAACCTTTCATTACTGCTAAGTTGTGACATCGTTTTCCTTTCTTATTTACAAATTTACAGCGTTTTTTCATCGTTTTAAGTATTTTTAGGTGTTGTTACTTAATAGTAGGTTGGGGGGTAGAGGGGCTCTTGACAGCTTCGCCAGGGTATCCACGGTTTTTTACCCCTATACTTAAAAAGTTTTTTTACTATAGTATCAAAAACCCTGACAACCCTGACAACCTGTCCGAAACTATTTAACCTAATTTTTCATCCACATACTTATATTTTGAATCTTTTTTAAACTCAATACCAACCCAATTCCTAATAGTTTTTCCACTATCTTTATCATATTCTCTATTTTCTGAAACCCCAAACATTTTTTCTAAAGTTACCTTTATTGATTTATTTGATGCACCTTTAACCTCATGTTTCTTACAATATTTATGGAATGCTTTCCTTAAATCTTTTTTACTTATGGATTCTCTTTCACTTTCTTCTATATTATCCATACAGAAAGCCATAAAACTATCAGATTTCCTAACCCAGAATTTTTTTACTTCATTTGTTCCTTTGGAATAAGAGAATTTATTATTTTCTAAAATTCTTTTTAATCCTTCTAATGCCATATTCAATAACCCCGATAGTTCTTCTGGGGAAGTTATTTTATCAATATGTCTTGGGTCTTTTATTTTTAAATTCTTTTTGTCTTCTGCTTTTTCATAAATATCTTTATCCACAAATTTATATGGAAATTCAAAAGTCATCCACCTACTCCAAAACCCTTCAGAAGTATCATAAACTTTTG
>CAZOBL010000027.1:1083-3673 GCA_964578185.1 uncultured Thermoplasmatales archaeon | reverse complement strand
ACTTTTGGTAAATCATTACAGGCAAAAACATGTTTTGCATAATTTTCAAATTTTATATCCGTTTTAAATTTTCTTTTAGCACCAAGTAAATCTCTTGCACAACTCATTTTTAATATTCCTGTATCTTTTAATGAAGTTTGAGACAAGTCCCCAGCAAGATTAACCATCTTCCCAAATAATTCAGAAACCCTAAAACTGTTTTCTGTTAATGCAGATAGGGGAACAGAAGCACAATTATCTATACCAACAAACCTTTTTATTAAATCAATAGTTTTCCCCTTACCATTCCTTCCATTACCATAAAACATAACACTTTTTTCTAAAAAATATTCTTTGTATAGAATAAACCCAATTATTTCATACAAAACTTTTTTGTCATCTTTTGACAATAAAACCTCTTGGAAATGTTTATCAATGTTTGGACAGGTGGCATCCGGGTCGTATTCAACAGGAAGTTTATTAAAAAATATTTTTTGGGGGGAAAAATTACTTAGTTCTTTGGTAACTACATTTAAAACACCATTTTCAACAGGAATTTCTTCTTTGTTATTTTGATTAAAGAATTCATTTTGGTCTATATAAGTATCTGCTTCTATTTTATCAATAACTTTTTTGTAAATATTGGAGGTATATGCTCTTCTTAAAATTTTCCTACAAATTTCTTTTACATAAGATTTACCTTCAGGGACATAAACACCCTCTTTATATATCCACATTTCAGATTGTTGGTCGTCTCTTGTTGTGTAGATATAATTATTTTCCTTTATTGCCATGACAATTTTTTCTGTTGCAGTATCTTTATCTCCTTTGGCTAATGCCATCAATACTGTTTTTTGAAGTTTTGAATAATCTTTGCTTTCTTCTATCTTTCTTCTTTCTTTTATTTTTTCGTATTTTGGACACCCCCCACAAATTTCCTCAATCTTCTCCGGATGGTATTGTTCTAAATACTTCCTCATCTTTTGACAGGATGATTTTTCTAATTTTCCTTCTTTAACATATTCAACCCAACCTTTAATTGCCCCGGTTTTATGTCCCTGCCTCTTTAAAATTTCCTTATAAACTTTTATTGAAGTTTGTCTATTATGCAAAATATCAACAATATATGGAAACAACTTCCAGTTTTTAGCTGTATCTTCTTTTAACTTATGCTTTCTAACATAATCGGGAACTCTACATTCTTTAATATATTTTGAACTTCTTAATTTTGTATCTTTCTCAAATTCTTTATCTGAATATTCTATATTCTCATTTTTATCAATCAACTCTTTAAATGCTTCTTTTAATTTTCCTGATGTCAATTTTGCAAGTTTAACATCTTTCTCAACTTCATATCTTCCACCTTTAGGATGATTAGAATTTGGGCCGACTACATACTGCCCCTTACTTCTAATATCCCCCAAATCCCCCAACCCCCTTTTACTCAACCTAATAGGTTTCATAGGCATATAGGTTAAGAAAAAATAATGTTTCTTGTAATCTTCTGGACTACCTGTATTAATTGTTAGTGTTTCTGGTAGTTCCTCACATATTTTAGTGGCTTCTTTAGAATCAGAATCAATAATAACTAAGTTTCCATAACCACCAATAACACCATAATTCCCACCATTAGAAATCCAGTCAAGTAATTCGGTATCCATAAACGAATAATTATCTTCCTGCCACCCTTTCATATCTTTAGTTGGAGCTTTCCCTTTCTTCTGCAACTTCAAAAATCTAAAATCTTCTTTGCATAATTGTTTCGGTATTATCGGTTTTTTATTTTGCCCCATTTTTTCCTCTTTTAAAAAAATATTGTTTAACTATTCTTGCAGAATTTCTACATATTTCTTTTAAATCTTCAGGAAGTTCCTTAACTAAATTCATAAAAGTAACTTTCATAACTTCCCTTTCATAATCATCATGACATTTTTCACATAACCAGTGTTTTCCATCTTTATCTGTCCCCCCCATATATTTTGGAACATCATGACTATTATGAATTTGATTTTCCGGAAATTCATAACCACATTTTTGACATTTCATTAAGTTCATTTTTCCTCCTGAATAACTTTAATTTCTCCAGATGAAAATGTAACAAAATGATTTTTATTATCGGTTATAGAAATAAATACTAAACCATTACCAGCATCAACAACTTCTTCAACTTTGCCAGAATATTTTCTGCCATTATTCAGAATTACAAAAATTTTCATTCCTACATATTTTTTCCATACATCCATCGTTATATTTTATATTTTGAGTATTTATAAAACCTTCTAACCATTTGAAAGTAATAAATAGTAAAGTAGTAAAATAGTAAAGTTTAAATACCCCCTTTTCCTATAACTAATATGAAAGCAATAAAAATTTCAGATGAGATGCACAGGAAGTTAATCAAGTTCAAATATGACTTGGGAGCATCAAATATAGATGAAGTAATCCGAGCCTTAGTCAAAATCTCAACTAAAACTGAATTAGCATCAGAACTAAATAAAAAGGGAGGAAAAAAATGAATCAAACATTGGTAAATGAAGTGATTAGAGAAGTAGAAAATAACCCTATAAACTGTATTGGAGGATGTGGGTCTGGATTAGGATTTTTTGTTATT
>CAZOBL010000027.1:0-1073 GCA_964578185.1 uncultured Thermoplasmatales archaeon | reverse complement strand
AACTAAATAAAAAAGGAGGTAAAAAATGAAACTACTAAATTTAATAAGAAGATGGATAAGCAGGGAGTATATAGATATAAGGGGAACATACAACGCAACTAAAAAAGGGGTCAGAGTTTATTTCTGACCTTTAATAATCAAAAATGAAATCAAAACCAGAAATAAAAAGAAGTTTATGGATAAAGGGTTCAATAGATGAAGTTATGAAAGTAATAGACAGATTACGGGAAAAGTTTGGAGGAGAGAAAACTATTGAAGCAGTTGTAAAATCATACAATAAAAAACATTTAGTATTACAATGAATAAAGAAGAAATAAATGAGTGGATGGAAAGAATGGAGGAGAGGGTGGGGGAGATGGAGCAGAGATTGAGTAAATTAGAAAAAACAGATTTTGAGAAAATAGCAGATTATGTTCAAGATGACTAAATATAAAGTAACTCTAACAACTGAAGTTAATGCAGATAATGAAGAGGAGGCAAGGGAGAAGTGTTGGGATAAGTTAGAATTAGGAAAATATGAGATTGAGGTGGATAAGTTATAATCACCAAAATAAATGTAAGGAGGCAAGAAAAAAATGGCAAAGTTGAAGGATGTTGCAATGGACTACGAGTCAAAGCAGACCAACAACATAGCGGATTTAGATGAAGTTCCAGTTAATCTGGATGTGAAAGAAGACAGTTTTGAAGTTACTGAAGATGATGGGAAACAGAAAACAGTTCCATACAAATACATAGAGAAAGACGGAGAACAATACAGAGTTCCAAATTCAGTATTGAAACAGTTAAGAGTTCAGTTAGAAGCAAACAAGGAACTACAAACATTTAAAGTTAAGAAAACTGGAAAAGGTTTGAATACCGACTATACAGTAATACCCTTATCTGGTAAAACAGAGAAGGTTAAGTAATACTCAGGAGGCAGGATTTAGTTAAAATTTGACATTTTAACCTCCACCTGCCTTTTGAAAAGTAAGAGACTAAGCAATATGGGGCAGGTTTGACGCACCACTTCCTGCCCCTTTATAATCAAATCAAAATGACATACAAAATACAAACGAAAAAAGAAATTGAAGAAA
>CAZOBL010000026.1:17513-21704 GCA_964578185.1 uncultured Thermoplasmatales archaeon | reverse complement strand
AAAGGAAGGATGGCTGGCCTCACTAGGAGGGGATGGGATGCACTCTAACAAAAAAACTACCAGCCCGATTCCTTCCACTAACTAAATATATATAGGACCTATAAATGCTTTTCGCCTAAAAAGTGTATTTTTTCTATAAAACCGAGATACTTACAACATTATTTCCTCTTAGAATTATAGTGCCAAGTCTTCGTTTAGTTTCTCCAACAGCTTCTTCTGCATCAGTGAGAACCATATTCATATATTCGTCGTAACCTGACAACTTTCCTTCAAGAGTTCTACCATCTTTTAGAAGAAGTGATAGATTCTGATTTAATGATTTTTGTAGTACGTCTAAAGGTAATGCCATAGAAATGGTGAAATAACTTATCCTTTTTAAAATTATTCCTTAAAAAGAAAAATTGTAAGCTTTTTAATGTTAAAATAATGGTAACAATTATATGTTAAATCTGAATACCATTTCTTGCTAAGATTATGGGGAGGCGTATAAAAAAATATGTCAAACGGAAAAATTGTTCATGTTGTAGGAACAGGAACCATTGGCGAGCCACTTATTGGTCTTCTTTGTGACGCTCAAGATGATTTAGGAATTGATGAGGTTACTTTTTACAAACATAGCCCTGTATTAACAGATCGTCCAAAAATCAAAGGTTTAACAAAAAGAGGGGCAAATCTTGCTGTTTCAAAAGAGAAGGTAAAAGATTTCCAGGATCTCGGAACAGAACCAATGTACGAATCTGAGGAAGCAATAAAAAGAGCCGATGTCGTTGTTGACTGTACCCCAAAAGGTACAGGTCTTATGAATAAGGAAAAATACTATAATAAATACAAAAATAAGGTGAAGGGTTTTCTAGCTCAAGGCTCAGAATTTGGCTTTGGAAAAATGTATGCAGTTGGCATAAATGATGAAGCAATAACTGATAAAGATCAATTTATCCATATCGTCAGTTGTAATACTCACAATATTGCCGTTATAATCAATACTCTTGCTATTCAAAACAAAAAAAATAATTTAAAGGAAGGCAGATTTCTTTGTATACGTCGTGCAAATGACATAAGTCAATCAAATAAATTTATACCAGCACCAGAAGTAGGTGGCCATAAAGATAAACATATGGGAACGCACCATGCAGTAGATGTTTATCATCTCTACAAAACCTTAGATATAGATTTAAATGTTTTTTCAAGTGCATTAAAATTGAATACACAATATATGCACTGTATTTGGTATGATTTGAAACTAAAAAATAAAATTACAAAAGAAAAAGCAATTCAGAAGTTTAAAGATAATCCACGTGTTGCAGTATCATACAAAAAGAATGCAAATGAAGTTTTTTCATTTGGTAGAGAACATGGTCATTACGGACGTATTTTAGATCAAACCGTTGCAATACTACCAACAATTCATGTTGTAGATGAAAATGAAGTTGTGGGTTTCTGTTTTACACCACAAGATGGAAATTCAATTCTTAGTAGCATGAGTGCTGTAGAACGCTTTTTGTATCCTGAAACATACAAAGAAAAACTCAAGTGTCTTGGTGCTTTCTTATTACAAGAAGTTTAAATAACTTCTATTTAATTTTCTTTATTTACCTTTCTTCTAGGTTTTAGCTCATGAAAACAAAAGATTATAAAAACAAAGTGATAAGAGACTCAATTCATGGAGATATCAAAGTAGATGGAATATTTCTTGATCTTATAGCCTCACCAGAACTTCAGAGACTTTATAATATTAAACAGTTGGGTCTAGCTCATTTAGTTTTTCCAGGAGCACATCACACACGTCTCGAACATTCACTTGGTACTTTCTATATGGCATATAGAGCTTCCGAGATATTGAATCTGGATAGTTATGAAAAAGAAGTTATATGTTGTTCATCTCTTCTACATGATATAGGGCATGGTCCTTTCTCACATACTCTTGAGTCTCTACTTCGTGAAACTTTAAATGTTGACCATGTTGATTTAACAAAGGAAATAATTTTTGGTGATTACGAGATATTTGACATCGGAGAAAAAGAATATATTAGCACACCTGGTGTCTACGAAATTCTAAGTAAAAACGAGATTGATTTGAAAATAATAGCCGATACAATTAAAGGAGAAAATAAAAAAGATTTGTATTTAAGTAAACTTCTCAATAGCGCAATTGATGTCGACCAACTTGATTACCTCCTTAGAGATGCATACTATACAGGTGTAGCCTACGGTATGATAGATGTAGAAAGATTCCTCCAAACTCTAATAGTGGCTGATGGAGATCTAATGGTAAAACGTAAAGGCACCAGTGTTGTTGAAAATATACTTATGGCAAGAGCTTTGATGTATTCTTCAATTTATTTTCATAAAACTGTGAGAACAGCTGAACTTATGCTTTCTAAAGCAATCGAGTTATGCCCTAAGGAAAAACCTTTTGAATTTTTTAAAATGACGGATTCTGAGCTTATTAGCTATTTAAAAAAAGCCGGTGGTTTTCAGAGAAAGATTGCTACATGTCTTAAATACCGCAAACTATTCAAAATAGCCTACAAAGCAGCGGTACATGATCTGTCAGATTCAGAAAAAAAAGTAATCAAAAAACTCGATGACCCTAGTTTGAAAAAAGAAAAAGAAAAAGAACTAGAAGATACTCTAAACATACCCAAAGGACATGTAATTCTTGATGTGCCATATGCAGAGATTCATCTCTCTGAGCCACGTATAGATCTTACAAATATATCAATTTTTGATAAAAATCAAATACGGCCACTGAATGATTTTACACCAGTACCTGAAGCAATAAGGCTAAGAGGAATACCTGATTGGAGAGTTATGATTATAACTGATGAAAAATATAGGGATTTAGTCGAAAAAAACGCTGAAAAAGTTTTGTTTAACTAAAACATTTTTATATACTTAACAGCAAGTATAGGAGAGAATGGGGAAGATTTTTTTAATGTTTTTTTGAAGGTGGTGAGGAGAGATTTTCAAAAAAATAATCTAATCTAATCTCCCCCATTCATAAAGATATATATAAAAATTCAGTATATAAATTTTATTATTTAATTTTTAAAGGATAAAAATGGAAAGATATACGATAAAAATATTACAGCCTCAAAAATAAAATAAAAAATGAATAATTAAAAAAATTACATTATCATACTTGTCATTAAAGTCAAGCCAAGTATTAACATGATAAGTCCAATTATTCTAGCTAAAACATTTTCATTTATTCTGTTTGCAAAAGTTGAACCAATAAAAGCTCCTGCTACCGCAGCGAAACCTGCAATTAAGGCAGCCAGCAATATAAATTCACCTAGTATTATATGACCAATTGCACTAGATCCTGCTAGGAAAAACATAATAATTAAAGATGTTCCAATTGCCGTATGAAGGTCGTAATCAAATACAAAAACCATTCCAATAGCTAATATTCCTGCACCTCCAAAACCAGTAAGTCCACTTGAAAAACCTAGTGAAAAACCAAGTATTATAAATACTGTTTTTTTATATTTTTTTAAGAATGAAAAAGTATATTTTGATTTTATAAAATCTACATTTTTTTGGTAACCATTATACATTAGGTTTATACCAAATATGAGTAAAACTACTAAAATGTAGATATTCAGCCCTCTCTCTGGTGCATAGGATGTAAAAAAACTTCCAAGTAACGCACCCATAGCTGAAAAAAATATTATTGGCAAAACAGAGTTTATTTTAGATTTCCCTCTTTTGATAAATATTATGCCAGCAGATAGCCCAATTATACTATCAATAAAAAGGCTGGTTCCAATTGATTTATGTATTGAATTTCCTAGGAAAACAGTTAATATAGGTATCATATATCCTGCAGCTGTACCACTGCAGATACTTACAAAAAGGCCGCTTGTAAAACCTGTGACCAATAGAATTATAATTGAAGAGATGTCAAGTGGCATCACATCGCATAACTATTTTATTTACTTAATATTAGCTATATTTAATACGGGTTACTGTTTTTTTCGATAAACTTTTTACTTTAGTTTAAATTCTTATGTTTTAATGTTTATTAGAGAATATCTTAAACTCGCGCGTTCGTTTAACGCTGTTTTAACAGGTATTTCTCCTGTTATGGGTGCTATTGCTATGCAGCAGTTTAATATTTTTATCTTGTTTCTTTTGTTCATAGTTGGTTTTTTCGGTCATACTTATGGTTTTGTTTTAAATGATATT
>CAZOBL010000026.1:0-17503 GCA_964578185.1 uncultured Thermoplasmatales archaeon | reverse complement strand
TCTTGATTATAATTTGGATAAATCTTCAAAAGAAATCAGTGATAGACCTCTGATTAGTGGTACTATTTCACTTAGAAATGCTTGGGTTTTTGCTATTGGTTCTATGTTTATATCCTTTATTACAGCTTTTTATATTTCTTATGAAGCTAATAGTTATATTCCTTTGTTGTTGCTTGTGTTTTCTGCTTTTTTTATAACAGTTTATGATGTTATTAGTAAAAAGTTTCCAGGTATGGATATTTTTGTGGCATTAGGTGTTTTCTTTTTGATTTGGTATGGTGCTTCTACTGTTGACAATTCTTTTTATATTACAAAACTGGCTTGGATTGTTTGTATACTTGGTTTTTTACAGGTTCTTTTTATGCAGTTTATTGCAGGTGGTTTAAAAGATATTGAAAATGATTACAAGCAGGGTGCTAAAACTCTTGCAGTTAAGTTGGGTGTTAGAGTTGAAAATAGTATTTTAAAAGTGTCAAATAGTTTTAAAGCACTTGCATATGGTCTTCAGCTGGTTGATGTAATTGTCGTATTTTTACCTTTTTTTATTGTTTGGGGTGTAAATAGTCTTTCTGTTTTACAATATTTTCAGTGGTTGGTAATTATTTTGATTTCATGTCTTATGTTTTTTTTGTCATATAAACTGTTGTCAATGAAAAAATTTAAAAGGAGTAGGGCAAGAAAGTTTATTGGTAGTCATTACATGATAAATTTTATGATTGTACCAATTATGCTTATGACACTTACTCCTTGGGCTGTTGTTCTTATGTTTTTCCCACTTTTAGGTTTTATTTTAAATAACTTAATTTTGCATGGTACTCTCCTGCAGCCTAAAACTATGTAAAAGGTGATAGATTATTCATAATGTAGAAGAAATAGTTCCATCAGATGATGCTTTTCATGGTTCAAAAAGACAGATTTCAGCAGAGTGGTGGTATTTTGATGCAGTTTTTACAGATAAACAAAGTATACATATTGGCTGTAGAACTTTTTCTTTAAAAAAATTAGGTTTAGTGCAGCCTTTTTTAGAGTTCTATAAAAAGGGAGAATTAGTTGTTGAGAAGAAAAAACGTTTTTTGTTTAGAAATTTTGAAACTTCAAAAAAATATCCTTTTGTAAAATTATTTAAAAAACCTATAATTGAATTTGATTATAAGCGTTACAATGAAACTGGTGAATGGGCTTATACTATAGATATGAATATTGATGGTTGTAAAGCCAATCTTTTGTTTACCGGTCTTTCAAAAGGTTTTAAAATTGAAACAGAAAAAGAAAGCTGGACTGTTGCTTTGCCGAAAGCAAAAGTAAATGGTGAATTATCATTTAATGGTAAAAAATCAAAGGTTGAAGGCATTGGATATCATGATCATAACTGGAACTATACATTTCTTACAGCACTTACATATGGCTCATGCTGGTATTGGGGAAAGATTAGAAGCAAAAATTTTAACATTGTATGGGCAAATGTTGTAAAAAAAGATGGTAGATGGGACCTTCTTGCAGTTGTAAATAAAGAAAGAGATGATTTTTACAATATAAATCCAAACAATATAGATTTTAAAGCAGATAACTATATACGTGATCACAGGAAGAAAACTCCAACGCAATTTAAGTTAAAAATAGATGATATTGTAAATGGAGCATCTATAAAATTAGATGTTAAAATGAAGGTTAGAAATCTTCATTATAGTAGTGTTCTTCGATCCCCTTATTGGCGGTATCATGTAGATACATCTGGTTTTGTATCAATAGATGGTCAAAAAGAACGTATAGATAATGTACAGATAATGGAGTTTTTAAAGTTTAGTTAATTAACTTTTTTAATCTAGAATTCTTTTGGGTTAACCCAGCTGTCTTTGTAGAATATGTAGTTGAATATTATAAACCATAAAATTGGGAATATAATTAAAAAAATTGCATAATAGATGCCGATTATATTGATTAAAATAACTGGGACTAAAACATAAGCTGTTAACTCATGGTTTCTATTGTGATATTTTATTTTTTTTCTATCAAATGTTTTCATGTTTAGTAGTTTTAAAGTTGAAAAAAGCATTCCTGTAAGTAGTAAAATAATAAATGCCATTTGTAAAATTGAGTAATTAAAATCATATATCAAAAAGGGTGTTAACGCAAATAGTATTGTTGATACATCAAAAATTAAAATTATTATTTTGTAACTTGCTGATATGTGAAGTTTTTGATTAGCTTTGCATCCTAAAAAAATCGCTAGTGTCTTTGCTTTAGCTTCTGCATCATTTTTTAGGTCTTTAAGCCCGCCTCCTAATGCATCCATTAAAAATACGTGTATAAATGTGATAATTGCTATAATACAGGTTAATATTCCAATGTCTTGAAATCCTTGAAAGTTTTCTGTTACAGATATGGCTCCAAATAGTATTATTAGTGACATGCAAACAGATAAAAATAAATCGGCACCTGGTAGTTTTTTACTATAGATATTGTAGAGTGTCCCAAAACCAAATCCAATGAAGAGTATCGATATTGCATATATATTAGGTATAAAAAGAGCTAGCAATATAATTACAGCTATTAAACAAACAAAAATAATGGTTTTTGCCGTTTTCATGGATACAGTGCCGCTTACAAGTGGTCTTTTTTTTAGTTCCTTGGATTTTTTATCTATTTCGACATCCATTATATCATTGTGTATTTGCCCGCCGATATTGATCAGGACGCCAATAAAAAAAAGTAAGATTAGATCTGTTAAAGCTAAATTGAACCCTTTTACTGTTAAAGCACCGATTATTGCAGTAACTGAAGTGCCTAGTTGTTGAATTCTTATAAGTACTGCTATTTCACGAATTTTTTGAAAAAAAGAAAGATTGGGATTCATTAAATTTCAATAAATCTTATCGATATAAAAAATTTATTATATTGATTACAAATAGGCTACAGGTTGACAATGAGTAGAAAAAGTATTGCAATTATTGGTGCAGGTATCGGTGGTTTAACTGTTGGAGCTCTTCTGACTAAGGCAGGATATAATGTTACAGTTTTTGAAAAAGAAAAAAGGATAGGTGGTAGAGCACTTTCTTTTGAGGGTAGCTCAATTTCTTTGCAGGAATATAAAAATTTGTTATCTAGTTTTAATACAAAGATTGCATTTTCTGAACCAACACTTGAGGAAGTTTTTGAAAGAAAATTATTAAACGACTATATTCTTGATCTTGGATATCATGCAATAGGTGGTGGTGTGTTATCAAATGTTAATAGTGTTCTTTCACAGTTAGATGATCATATTGATTTTTTAGAGTCATATGTCGGTATGATTAGAAAGGATGGATATGATTTTCCGTTTCTTTCAAAGATTGATAAACTCAAGATTGCTCCAAAAATTCTTCGTCTTTTATTTGCTAGTGAAAAAACTCTTAAAAGTTTGGATAAAGTATCTATCACAAAGACAATTAATAAGTATGGTAAAGGGAAAATGAAGGAGATACTTGAAGTGTTTTCTCGTTCTATTACAACAATGAATAATCTTGATAAAATATCTACAGGTGAAATGTTTAGAGCACAAAGAAATCTTTACAAAGGGTCAAAACCAGTGGGATACCCCATAGGTGGATTGCAGAGTATAAACAATAAGTTATCAGATTTTATATGTGATAAAGGAGGAAAGGTTAATTTAGAATCTGCTGTTGAAAAGATTATTATTGAGGATGAAAAAGCAGTTGGTGTTTTGTCATCAGGTAAAAATTATTCTGCAGATATCGTTATTTCAAATGTTATTGTACAAGACCTTTTTAAAATAGTTAAAGAGAAATATTTTCCAAAAAAATATGTAGATTACATTAAATCATTAAATGGTACTGGTAGTCTTTGTGCATATTATTCTCTGGATAAAATGAACCCTGAATTGATAGGTAAAACATTTCATTTTATAGAAAGAAATGTTGGTCTTGAAGGTAGAGATGTTGTAGGAATGATTGATTTTATGTCTGCATCACCCAAGTCTGGTTTGTCTGCTTCTTCTGATTATCTTGTACAGTCTTATGTTATTTGTACACCAAATGAAGCACGAGATGAAAAAACGTTAAAAAAACTTAAAAAAATGCTTGATGAAAACCTAAAAAATCTTATTGGAGATTATAAATCAAATCTGAAATGGGCAATTTATCCAGCGATTTGGCATCTTGATGGAGTTGCAAAAACTATTGAGAATGACAAACCAGAGATAAAAACTCCAATCAAAAATTTGTATCTAGTGGGAGACTGTGTAAAAGCACCAGGTATAGGTTTTAATTGTGCACTTAATTCAGCTAGAAAATTGAGAGATATAATAAAGTAATAAAGGCTAAATTATTTTTTTCTTATAAAACATAAAAAAATATTAACAATAAAAATGATACAAAATACCAATGGACAAAGCAGTCTCTAAAGATATAAAAGATAAACTTGGCAAGCTTACTATGAAAGAGCCTTATAGTAAAACAAGGTTCTTTCCAAAAAGAATTAGAGCTGCAATTGATCTTTTCAGACCTTTTACTCTAGCTGCGCCTTTTATTGTTTCTATGTCTATTATGGCTGCAAGTCTCGTTTATAGCAGATCAAATGTCCCTAGTGATTGGTGGGTGACAATTGGTCAAGCAAGTCTTACGATTGCTATTGTTAATGCTGCATCAAACTCTCTTAATCAAGCTACAGATTTAAAAGCAGATAAAATTTCAAAGCCTTACAGACCCATTCCCGCAGGTTTAATAAGACCTGATGAAGCTCAAAGTATTGCATATATTTTTTATCTTTTTGCACTTCTAAGGGCTATAACGATTAATGTATGGTTTGGATTTTTTATATTTATGATAATGGTTTTCACTGTTATGTATTCGCTTCCACCAAGGATGAAAAAATATCTATTCATTAATCAGGTTTGGATTGCTATACCAAGAGGTATGCTGGGAATTTTAGCGTCTTGGAGTGTTTTCGGTAATCCATTTGATACCACACCTATAATAATTGGTTCTATTGCAACCATATTTTTAATTGGTGGTATGTCTACAAAAGATATAGTTGACAGTGTAGCAGATAAAATGACAGGTACACGTACATTAATCAATACATTTGGAACAAAAAAAACAGCTTTGATTAGTTTTCCTTTTATGTTACTGCCCTTTACAACTATACCCTTTTTTGTTGATATAGGAATGTTGGATAGTTATCTTTGGCCGTTGAGTTTTGCTATGCTATTAAGCATAATAGTATTTTATTTTATGCTAAGAGAGGAAGAAAGTGAAACATTGGAAAATGTACATGCATGGTCTTTGATGTATGTTGAATATATTTTCTTTTCAATGGGTTTTGCAGTTTTGACGATTTTTGGTGGTATCGGCGAGATTAAAATAATTTTTTAAAGAAAATAGGATTAAAAATACAAAAATTTTTTAATTTTCTCAATAAAATATAAATACTGGTTAAATTAAAATAAAATTGCAAATAAAAATTTAGAAGGTTTTAATGTGAGTATAAATCCATTATCATTAATCAAAACAAAAGAAAACGTCCTTAAATTAGTATCAAATGCAAAAAAAGGAACAATTAAAGTATACAATGAAAAAGGAAAGTTAATACTTAAAAAAAGTAGCTTAACAAAAGAGCAAATAAAAATAATCGAGGAGAGCTTCATTGGAATAATACTAAAGAAAATCAACGAATTTAAAGAAAATCAAAAAAATAGAAACGATCCAATGGTTGCATAAAGAATAAAAGTTGATAGAACATTTCATAATGTTAATGGAAAGAAAAACTATTTTTTTAAAGCTGCCAGCAGAAATTGTTGAGGAAATCGACCGGCAGAATGTTATAGGAGATAGATCAGATTTTATAACAGATTTATTGAATAATCAATTAATTCAAGGAAAAAAATCAGTTAATATATCTGATGAAACAATTATGTTCAAAGAAAAGCCCAATAAAGATTTCAAAGAGGAAAGTATAAAAATTGTAGACGGCACAGGCAAAAGCCTTGGAGATTTTGATTTAAACACTGAGGAGGACTTTGAAAGAATTCTAGATACCATATCAGAAATTTCCAACAATCCAGTAGTTGTTATGAAAGCACGGGAGGCGAAAAACAATTTCAGTAAACTATAAAAATAGGTTTATCAAAAATGTAATTAACATGATTCGTATTTATAATAAAAGCTGAGAGTGGGATTTATATGAAAAAAACTGTGATGGTGGTTGATGATAGTCCTGATATAATTTATTCTGTTAAAAATGGTCTTGAGGAAATTGGTGGAGAGTATGAGATTATAGCTGCAGAAAGTGGGGAGAAATGTTTAGAGTATTTAAACGACAATAAAATTCCAGATATTATAATCCTTGACATTATGATGCCAGGTATAAGCGGCTGGGAGACTTATGATAAAATTAAAGAAAATGAAAAATGGAAGAATATCCCTGTAGTTTTTTTAACGGCTAGAACCGATAAAATAGCGGAAAATGCAGGGAATTTTTTAGGCGATGGATACATAGAAAAACCCTTTGATTTAAGGGATTTAAAAAATAGAATTGATAAATTAGTAAAAAAATAAAAAAAATATGATAAAGATTTTTTAATTGGTTGTTTTTTTATGAGCAAAAAAGTAATGGTAGTGGACGACGACGCTTCGATACTAATTGCAGTTCGAGAGATATTTGAAAACATTGGTTACGAGGTTTATACTGTTTCCAGTGGCGAAGATTGTATAGATGAGCTAAAAAAAGGGTACCGTGGCGTTATTTTAATGGATATTATGATGCCAAGAATGGACGGCTGGGATACAATTCAGGAGATGGTTGACAACAATCTACATGAGAATAATACCATTATAATGCTTACCGCCAGACATATGCCTGATGAGAGATATGAAGATCTTAAAAAATATGTTAAAGGATATATCACAAAGCCTTTTGACCCAAGAGATTTGATTAAAAACGTTGATGAGCATTGTCAATAAAATTTTAAATGAGAGTTTTTATTTCTTATATTTGAGGAATTGAGATTGAAATTTAACTATTATCTAATATTTTCTTTAGTTTTTTTATCTTCTATTATAATATCTCCAGTATTTTCAGCTCAGGAGTATTATGCAGATATTGATATTAGTGTTGATAGATCTGGTTTTGTAACAATTTCAGGTGACACTAATTATGAAGATTTAATTGTTGCAGATACACAGATTTATACATTTAAAGATAAGAGTTTTTGGTTATTAAATATCTCAATTGAGGAAAACTTTTCTGATTATGTATATACTGTAAGTCTACCCGAGGGTGCTCTTGTTAATCATATTGGTTCTTCAGGTTTTTTTACTATCAGTGAAAAAAATAGTCGTCTTCTTGTAAATGGATTCGGCGAAGATAGTAATTTATCTATAATTATTCAATATAAGTTAGAAAAAAATCAGGTAGAAACTTCTTCTAATGATTTAGATTTCAATCTGTTTTTAATTTTTATTATATTCTTCTTGTGTATCTTATTTATATTAATATATTACAAGTATCCAGATGGGAAAAAAGCACCTATCAACAAATTTGATGAAAAATATTTGAAGGGTTTGAATAGTCGTCAGAAAAAGATTATGAAAATTTTAATTGAAAATAATTCTCCTATGACGCAGAAGGACATTCAGGATGAAGTGGGTATACCTAAAGCTTCAATTTCAAGAAACATTAAAAGACTTGAACTTAAGGGTTTAATTGAGAAAGAAAAAGCTGGTATGTCAAACATCATAAAGCTAAAAAAATAGTTTTTTTGTGTATTTTTTCCATGTTGTTCCGGTGTGTTCCGGCTAGAATATATATGTTGTTTCATACAAATAGAGATATTAAAGAAATATGAAAATGGAGAATTTGAATAATATGAAAAAAATGAGTTGTGTGATATTGGTTTTAATGCTAGTTTTTTCTGCAACATCATTTGCTTTTGCAGAAGATGAAGTATCGGAGGAGCCTTTTGAGTTAGATAATGAAACACAAGAAGAAGTTAAAATTATGAATAATAGTGTTGGCGCTAAGATTAGGCTGCTTCAACTTGAAAAAAGTATTGCTAAAAATATAGTTAAAGGTGAATATGTTTTATCATATCTTAACGAGTCAGATCTTAATAGCACTCTTTTAGAAGCTATTTTAACTGAATTAGAATTATTAAAAGATGAAGTATCCAACGCTGATCCTAATTCATCTGAAGCAGTGCAAATTTTTGTTGATTTGAAAAGTGATGCTATAAATACAACTAAGGATTTCCGTGATACTTTACATAGTTTATTGGGTAATGAAACACTTGGATTATTGAAAAACCAAACAAAAAATCTTGGGAACAATTCATTTAAGAATCTAGGTCAGAGAATCCGTAACTGTATAAGAGAATATAATGGAAATCAGATAAAGAAAATTTCTAAACATATGATAGGAATAAATGACTCAATAATTAATGCTTACAAACATGGTAACTATACAATAAATCAGATTAAACATAACATTAGTAAAAAACTTGAGAATATGAATAAAAGTAGAATACATCAGATAATCTTAGAGATGAAACAATCGAAAATTCAAAAAAATACACGGGCTCAAAATCAGATAGCTAATGTTACAAATGGTTTCCTTCAAAGAAAACAAGACAGAATACAACAAAGATTGAATAACACTCAAGGTTTTGCAAATGGTTTGGTTAAACAACAAATGCAGAATCATATGTCACAAAAAATAGAGGAACTAAAAGGTAAAGGTAATTCAGATAATCCTGGTAATTCGGGTAACAAAGGCAATAAAGGTGGACAAGGAGGACAGTAAATATGAAAAAAATTATTCTTAGTGTAATTTTTGCTTTGATTTTAATCTGTTCTGCTGTTTTAGTAATTAACGTTTTTACAGAAGAAAAGTTACAAAAAGAAACTTCTACTGTTAGCGGTGAAGCATCTTTAGATGATTTAATGGATGAACTTGATGATGATTTAGTTGATGAAGAGGACGAAGTAGAGATAGGAGATATGATATAAGAATCATATCTTCAATTTTTAAAAAGATAAATTTGTATGTCGGGGGCGGGATCTGAACCCGCGACCTCCTGATATCTTAGCACCCACAAAACAACAAAATTTTTTTCGAACCCTTAGCTTTGATGCTTATGAGTCAGGCGCTCTAACCAGGCTGAGCCACCCCGACAAATATCTATATTTTATTTCATCCAGAATAGAAACCATTTTATAAAAACTTTCATGAAAAAACTAGGTTTTATTCCATCTCTAGTCTGTTTTTTCCTCTAAGAAAAATTATCTTACATCCAATTTTTTTCAATCTTCTTCTAAGTTCTTTATCATTTGTCAAAACAATACAGTCTAGATTTTTACATATTTTTACTAACGCATTATCCCCATCTAGAGTTGTATTATCATCAAAGATTTCATATTTTTCTATAAGTTTCAGAGAAGCTTTTGCTTTATTTCTTTTACCCCCATTACCTTTAGAGGATAATTGTAATAACTCATCTTTTATTGACCTTGGAATAAAAATCTGGTGTTTTCCAACAAGACGGTTTAGTTCATCTTCTAGATTTATTGAAAATTCAAAAAGCATAAGAATTGCACTTGTATCAAGAAATACTATTTTTCCTCTTGCGGAGTTAAATGTATCTCCCCGTAGCCTATCAAATGCCATCTTCCTTCAATCCTTCTGCTAATAGCTATTCTTTGATTTTCTTCAGCACATACCGGTATTTTTGATTTTACACTTATTGTATCATTATGTGCACTATTTACAATTCCAACAGTTGTAGCTGTACCAATGGTTAACATGAGAGGTTCGTTTGTTTTTATCGGATCTACATTCTTTTCATCAATTGTACCTACTACTCTTTTAAGAAGATGTATTTTTATCTCGAAATTTTCAATTGTCGGTGGTAGTTGACCATGTATACCTATAACTTTACCTGCAAAGGAATCTGATTTAGTACGAGAAGGATCAAGTTTAGTACCTATAGCAATAAGACCACCCGGGGTTGCCTGCTCAACCATTTTACCACCGGTAATTAACGACTCCACTTTTGTCGTTATAGGCTCAAGTCTTTCTCTACCCTCAACTTCTACTGTTCTACCAGGTGATATCTCAATTACATCTCCTTTCTTTAATACGCCTTGAAGTAAAGAACCACCTATAACTCCACCTCTTAGCTGATCAGGACGCAGACCAGGTTTATTTATATCAAAACTACGAGCAGGATACATCAAAGGAGGTTTTTCTAAATCATGATCCGGTGTTGGAATAAAATCTTCTAAAGTTTTGATTAAAACATCGATGTTTACATCATGATGAGAGCTAATTGGTATAATCGGAGCTTCTTCTGCAACTGTTCCTTTTATAAATTTTTGTATTTCTTCATAATTTTTTTTAGCATCTTCCTCAGATACTAAGTCTATTTTATTCTGAACTATTACAATGTTTTTAATACCTGATATATCTAAAGCCGTTAAATGCTCCCTTGTTTGAGGTTGAGGACAAGTCTCATTTGCAGCTATGACTAGGATTGCTCCATCCATAATTGCCGCACCAGACAACATAATTGCCATTAAGGTTTCATGACCTGGTGCATCAACAAAAGAAACAGAACGAAGTAGTTCTGCTGACCCTCCGCAACTGGGACATTTGTTATTTACACAATAACATTTTGGCTCATCACAGTTAGGACATTTATAGAATGCGGCATCGGCATAACCAAGTTTTATAGTAATACCTCTCTTCATTTCTTCAGAGTGTTCATCAGCCCATTTTCCTGTTAGCCTTTGAGTTAATGTTGTTTTCCCATGGTCGACATGACCTATCATCCCAATATTTACTTCTGGAGGTTTAGGCAAACTCATTTAATTTATTCCTCTTTGCTTTCTTTCTCTTCTTTCTTTTCGGATTCTTGTTTTTTCTCATCAACATTGAGAATTTTTTCTATTGGTTTATTACTATGTTTAG
This sequence comes from uncultured Thermoplasmatales archaeon, assembly GCA_964578185.1. Lineage (GTDB taxonomy): Archaea > Thermoplasmatota > E2 > DHVEG-1 > DHVEG-1 > JAZKSG01. The sequence continues at coordinate 6,544 of CAZOBL010000026.1, read as the reverse complement.
TAACCTTCATATTAATTTGAACTATATTTTGATTGACTGTATTTCCTCTTACAGATCTTTTTTTACGGATACCTTGCTCCTGGTGATGAAAACCAAGACTTTCACTTAATAATAATCTTCTTCTACCCATACCTGGGAAATCTTTTCTCATCGGGAAACCATCTTTATCTGTGCCACCAGATATCTCTAGTTTATAACCTGGTAGAGAAACAAATATTCCATCTACTTCATCACCAATTTTCTTTCCTATTAGGGAGTTAGCATGATGTCCACTTACTTCCACGTTATAAGATTTTCCTTTTTTTGTGTCGTTTATTACAACTTTGAATTCTGCCATACTTTTTTACCTCTATTAAATGTAATCTTAACTTTTTTGAGCTTGATACTTTTTCCTGGTAATAATAGTACTATATTAATAGCTTTTTGATTAACAAAATAAGATATTATTATATATTTAATAAACTACTGAAGAACTAATATTACCGTCTTCTCCTTAATTCAAGATTTTTTTCTCCTATAAAATAAATTTAAAAAACTATAAATATAATGGTTTTATTGAGAAGTTTTACAAATATATCATTTGGGGGAGAGAAAGATATGTCTGATTTCATATGGTATTGGACAGATGGAAATAAAAAAGTCTATACGAAAAAAACTGATGTGGCTGAAAAAGCAATGAGAAATGGTATGCTTGTAATGGGTATGCGAGCAAGACCAGATATAATTAAGTTTTAATAGACCTTTATTTTGGTGATTTAGAGGGGGTTTAACATATTTTTTAATAGACGTAAGTTTTTTAGCAGGTTATCTTATTAGCCCCTATTATTATGTCAAATTTAGATTATAGCAAATTATTAAAGAAAGCATTGAAAAGTTCTGCAAATAAAAAAATTTCTGATGAACGTTTTAAACTACCTGATGTTGATATTTTCTATGAGGGAAATACTACAGTTATTAGAAATTTTGATAAAATTTCAAATTCAATAAATCGCGATCCCGACGTTATTTTAAAATTTCTTCTAGGCGGTGTAGGAACTGCTGGTGAACTTGATGGAAGCAGAGTTGTTTTTCAAGGGAAAATCCCTGCTAGACAAATCAAAGATAAAATAAATGAATATGTTGAATCATTTGTGATCTGTTCAGAATGTGGCCGCCCTGATACTCATTTAGTTAAAAAAGGCAGAACCACACTTATTCGATGTGATGCATGTGGTGCATTTAGATCAGTTAAATCACGTAAAAAGAAAACAACTACTACACAGGATACCGGTTTGAAAGAAGGAAATGTTTATGATTTAACCATTAAGGATATTGGTCGAAAAGGTGACGGTGTCGCATTTTACGATAACTACACAATTTATGTTAACGGAGCGATGAAAGGTTCTACCGTTAAAGTCAAGATTAAAAAGATTTCCGGTACTGTTGCCTTTGGAGATATTGTAGAATAAAAGATTTTTATCGAAAGTTATTTAAAGTATATAATCCATTCAATTTTGGTGTCAGACAAATGATGTCGTTCGTCTGAATTATTATGTACAGACGACATACAAATGATGTCATTAAGTAGTCATTATGACGCCAAACATGTGAGGAGAAATATGAACAAACAACGCATAACAATAAGATTACCACAGCAGGATATTCATTCTCTCGACCTTTTTGTTAAAGCAGGAGAGTTTGGAACACGCTCTGAGGTAATTCGTCGTGCGGTAAATGAGTTCATAACCAAATATGCAGATAGCCTAATAGAGAAGGCTAATAAGATTAAAAAGGTCCAGGAAATGGAGCTTGCATTAGAGGAAATGGAACCTTACATGAAAAAATAATGTTTAAATAAAAAATTGGTAAGGAATATTTGGAGAGGGGATGGGATGCACCCCTTACAGAAGGGCGCCTTTTTAGGAGGGGGCGTCCTTCAAACTACCAGCAAAATTTGTATAGGAGGAATGGTATGAGTAAAGGTAAAAGTATGGAATCTTTTATTACGGACGCAGTTGAAAATAAAGTTGAAGAAGAAACAAGATTAAAATTAAATAAAGATGATATGTTTGGAACTCCACGCATAGTAATTGTAGGTTGTGGAGGAGCTGGTGGAAACACAGTAACACGTCTAAATAAATTAGGTGTAAAGGGTGCTGAAACCATAGCAATAAACACAGACAAACAAGCCCTAGATCTTGTAGAAGCAGATAAAAAGTTCTTAATAGGATCTTCCCTAACAAGAGGTCTTGGTGCCGGAGGGTTCCCAGAAATAGCTGAAAGAGCAGCCCGTGAATCACTTCATGAAATAGAAGAAGTAGTGAAAGACGCAGATTTAGTATTTATAACCGCTGGAATGGGTGGTGGAACTGGTACTGGTTCTGCACCAGTCGTTGCAGAAATAGCTAAGAAACACAATGCAGTTGTAACATGTATGGTATCAACACCTTTCAACGTAGAAAGAGCAAGGCTTATAAAAGCAGATGAAGGTCTTGATCAACTACGTATAAAAGCAGATAGCACAGTAGTACTTGATAACAACAGACTTCTTGAGTTTGTTCCAAATCTGCCGATAAATCAAGCATTCTCAGTTATGGATCAACTCATAGCTGAAACAGTTAAAGGTATATCTGAGACAATTACAGTTCCATCTTTGATAAACTTGGATTATGCAGATATGAAAACAATAATGGACTCAGGCGGTTTGAGTGTAATGCTTTGGGGTGAAGCAGATGAAACCGCAGGCGTTGAAGAAATTGTCAAAGAAGCACTCAATCATCCATTGTTAAACGTTGATTACAAAGGCGCAAAAGGAGCACTTGTACATATAACTGGTGGACCAAAAATGAGCCTAAAATATGTGCAAGATGTAGCGAAATCATTAACAAATGATCTTGACTGCTACTCAAATGTTATACTTGGTGCAAGAGTACTACCAGAATTCGAAGATAAATGCCGTGTCATGGCAATTATGACCGGTGTACAATCACCAAATCTACTAGGGCCAAACACATTTGCGGCAAAAGAAACTCGAGCTGTTGCAAAACCAGCAGGTAGCAGCAGATTTGACATAGATTTTGTAAGATAAAAAAATATACAAAATCTCTTTTTTTATTTTATAATTATTTTCGTTCCTTCAAAAGAATTATTGTTAAAAACTTTTTTAAGTTCAGATATTTTTTTACCGTTTAAAACAAACGTTGGTATCTTTGCTTCTTTAATAAGTTTCAAAGCAGGACCATCAATTACTGTATTTTTACCCGCACTACTCCAACTAGTCCCATATTCTTTGATTAAATTATCTATATGGATTTTATCATATTTTTGGGCATCAGAATATTTATTGGGGTCTTTATCATAAACTCCATCTACGTTTGTAGCAATAATAAACTTTGAAGCATTTACTTTTTCTGCAAGTTCAGCCCCCACCATATCTGTACTATGGCCCGGGGTAGTTCCACCCATTATAACTATAGTCGAATCAAGATTTTTAGCCTCATTTGTATCTTTTGGAATATTTTTATTTGATAATTCAAAGATATTTGATAAAAAATATGCGTTTAGTCTAGTAGCTTCAATCCCAATTTGATCAAGAGTTTTCTCATCAAGATTTAATTCTCTACCTTGTTTAATATAAATCCTAGCAGTTTTACCTCCACCTACCACTATAAAAATTTTATATCTATCACTAGCTTTTTTAATAATTTCTACTAAATTTTCAAAGAAAGATCTATCAGCACCTTCAGATAGAATCACAGATCCACCAAGTGATATAACAATTGATTCCATGTTTAACCAAAAAAGTAAACTATGTTTGTTATTTAAAATTTTAACCTAAAAATGTTATAAAAAAATAAAAAAAATTAATTTATGTTACCTCAGGGCCAGCTTGTGCTTGTCCTTTCTTTGGATTTTGACCAATTCTTACTTGAGGAAGCGGAATTGGAGGGGGCAGACCTAAATCTTTTGCTATACCTACTGCCTCGGGAACACATGCATGCATGACAGCTGTATGAATTTTACTTGCTATTTCATTAGGCATCTTTCTTGTATCCTTCCACCCAGAGGCTAATTTATCTGCATCCTCATTGATATATACTAAAGAGCCTTCCAATTTTACGATACCTACTGCCCCATAACTTGAAGTATACTGGAAATCAACTATCGCTTTACCCTTTTCAATAACATTTATCTGATTAACAGTACTGTTATGATCTATTCTGACTTTTCTTGGTCTTTCATCTCGATTTATATAACGTCTAGCCTCAATTGATTTCAGCTGAATATTGCTAATTTTCATAGTCTCAGTAGAGATGTAAAAGAATACCATGTTTTTAGAACTTTCGTTCAAAAAACTATAAAAATTCAATATTTCAGAAAAATAAATAAAGAACAAATAACATGACCGTACTTCAAATGGGGAGTAATAAAAAAATGAAAAAAAAATTATTAATAATTGCAATTGCCATAGTTACACTAACAATTACAGTCCCTATAAACGCAATAAGTGAAACCACAGTAGAATCTTCTAATCATTATGTAAAATTAGCTAGAGAAGAAAATGAAATATCCGTTACAGAGACAATAAAAATTGACGTATCTGGAAATGAATCCTTAAGTAATATTGAATTTTGGATACAAAACCAGGCAGATAAAATTAAAATCAAAATAGATGATCAACAACTTGAATATGACTCAATTGGCAATAATATCTATAATTGTAATGTTTCAAGTATGAATATCTCAAATGAAACAATAAACGCCGTTTTGACTTATAGTTTTGATGAGGTAACACAAGATTTATTTTTCAATAAAAAAATTATTAGACCAACATCAAAATTCTTTATTGAATTTGAAGATGAAGAAATTGTTACTGCTGAAGATTTAAAGCAAGATGAATTTTTTAAATTCAAGCTTTATGAACCTGCTGAATCTCCTCTGACATGGTATATTATGATATTTGTTATATTGCTAATTATTTTACTAGCTGTTTTCATAATTTACTCTTACAGAAAACAAAAGAAAACTAAAAAAAGAGATATATCTGGTGGATCTGAAGAATTTTTAACAACAAAAAAACAACTACTGATGACAACTTTAAAAGACATTGAAAAACAACATAGAGCTAAGAAAATATCTGATGATACTTATCATAAACTTAAAAATCATTTTAAACAAGACGCAGTTGAAACAATGAAAAAAATAGAGGATATTAAATCAGAAATCGAGTAGACTTGGTTGTTTTTCTATTTCTTTTTTATTTTCTTCTTTTTTTGGTTTTTTCTCAATAGTTTCTCTAATTGGTTTTTCTTTAATTTTATTTGGGGCATTAATTATATCTTTTAATCTATGAGAATTTTTTTCACCTAATAAAAATTTTATTTCAGATTCATTCAAATCATATTTATTCTTCATTTTTATTGCAAAATATGTATCATTTCTAAACATTTTAGTAAAATAGTCCATCAAAAAAGAATTACTTTTGTTTCTAGAGGTATGCGAATATTTACTTATTTTATTAAGTATTGAAAGTTTCGTTAATCTATTGTTCTTACTACTTTTTTTTTGACGAAGCCAAGTTGGAAAATTATATCGATCATTGGGATATGTACGAGTTTTTGCTACTGCAACACCACCGTTCATTAAATCACATGCATATGACCACATTCCATAATTTTGTCTTCTAAAAGTTCTCCCTAAAAAAATATCTGCCTGTGATAATGCATTGTATCCTCTTGATAAATCATCAAAATCTTTGTATTCGCGAGGAAGGTTTTCATTTACCCAAAAAAGCATAGTTCTGGGATCTGAATCAAGGTGTAGAGTGTTTTCTTTGATACTTTGTATATTTTTTGTTTTAAATAATTCTCTTAAGGTTTCAAAAATTATCTTATCGCGATCTCTGTATCCTAAAACATTTACATCTTTTAAATCGACATATTCTTTATCAAGAGATATCGATTGTAAATCATTAACAGCTGATCTTATATCTCCTTTTGAGCGATCAGCTATAGTTTTCAAGATTTTTTGGTTTACAGTTATTTTTTCATTGATACATATTTTTTTAAGTAGATTAAAAACCTGACTTGGGTATGGGTTAAAAAATTTAAGATGGCTACATAGTTTTTTTAATATATCCCCACTTCCTTTGATAAGGCCATAGTAATCATTTACAACCAGGATAATTGGTTGATTTGTCATTTTTATAGTATCAACTATTGCTTTTTTACCACCCTTATCACTCATATCTGAATTATTGCTAGAATCATCTCTGCTGATTCTCTCATATAGATTATCTGCTTCATCCAACAAAATTAGTTTTCGACCACCTTGTTGACTGGAGATAAAATTACCTTGATCATCAAATGTTTCATATTGTGAACCCATAGTTGCAACATTTTTTATTTTATTTGCATTTCTTGCATCTGACGTATTAAGTTCAATTAAAGTCCAACCGAATTCTTTTGCAAGAGCTATAGCTGCACTAGTTTTACCGATACCTGGTTTACCTGAGAGTATTACAGCTTTCCTATCAGGGTTACCTCTTGCCCATTTATTTGCCCAT
>CAZOBL010000025.1:12574-21835 GCA_964578185.1 uncultured Thermoplasmatales archaeon | reverse complement strand
TCATAGAACTCGAATAAAAGATTCGTTTGATAGGGTCAGAGTGTAATCACGAAGCTTCGGCGACGTGTTTAGCTTGTTGGCTACTAATCGTTCGTTTTCTGGCTCAATCGTTAGACAGGTTGCATATACAAATTCAAAAAAAATAGGTTCTATTAATGAAGGTTTGACGGCCAAAGCGGCGGGGAAACACCCGGTCTCATCCCGAACCCGGAAGTTAAGCCCACCTGCGTAATCCTCTTAACCATGATGCGAGAGCTCATGGGAAGATTACCCTCTTGAGAGGGCTTGATCTTCTGGACTAGGTGGAGAGCCTTGTTTGAGCTCTTCGGAGCTCTTATGAGGTAAACTTCACTGCTTGAAATCCAGTTGTATCATGGTACGCTGTCAAACCTTCTTAAAAATTTTTTTTTATTGTTTTAAGGCAATATATTATATTTTTCCCGAAAGAAATTTATAGTACTAGTTATAAATATATATGGCTAAATTTGGGCTGGAAGAGGTGTTAGGTATTTATGCATAAATTAGTAAAAATATTTTTAATAACAATTAGCATGCTATGTGTTAGCATGTCAGGGGCTGTTGGCTCGTTAAGTTTTTCAAAAACACGAGAAAATCAAAATAATATAAATCCAGTAAATAACATTAATACTAATGACCAAGAAATATATCAAACATTCAGTAAATATGCTACAAATAAAGAAAAAATAATAACTCAGACTAATACAAAAGAAATTGATCTACCTTGGATAGATGAAAATTCAAATCTACTTGAATGGTGGATCAGACTAAAATATAATGGGGTAACATTTCAAGAGGAAGTGCCTGTAGATATTACAGATTTTAAAGAAAAATTTTTGAAACATCCAGAATATGGTGAAATAATCTATTTTGATGTAGATGATGACCCTGAAAATGATATACAAGTAATTGTAGGATTTTATTGGTCTATTATAAAACAACCAGATGGCTCAGAAGTCAAATCACTTGAGAAAAGATTTAGAGTTAGACAATTAGAAACAGGTAACTATATAGATGATCAAGATGCTGAACTTGAAGTGTGGTCTGAACTTCACATAAATTATGGCCTTTTTAAAAAAGCATCTAATCGTGAGAAATCTGTTTCAAATCCACTTATTTTAAAATACAAAGAAATTAGAGAAAGAATTGAGAATAGAATATCGACTAGGTTTAGAATTATTAATCTACTCTTAAATAAACTAGATACTTTAGTTGAAAATATTGAGTCTAATCTAGCTAAATATACCTATATTGATGAAAATAAAAGTGTGATGACAAGTGTAGATAATAGTGATTATATTTCTGTGGGCTCGGGTTATAGATCTCCTGCTGGTGAAGATGTACCTAGATATACTGAGAAACGTTATGCTTTTGCTCGTGAAAGTATTTTTAGTCCAACTATCTTCCAACATATGATGGATCCTGGAAGTTCAAAAGGTAAAGGTCCTTTTGAAACTCTTTATGGTTTCCAAGCTTACCAAGGTGGTAGTACTACTCCATCTTATGATATTGCGTTCTCCGTTGAGTTTGACCCCTGCGTTTATCTAAAAACAAAGTTCATTCCCTTAGATGGCTATATTTACTATTATTATGAAGACGAAAGTAAGATTTCCCAGGAAACTAAAGTTTCTTTTGCTGCAGATATATTAAGTGGCGCGGGTCCAAATGATGAAGGAGCTCAGCTATCCTTGATATTTGATGAAATCGATGATAGCCTTGGTCAAACTGGCAGATGGATGAGTTTTGATATAGAAGCTATTGGTGATAATGACCTACTGGCTGGTAAATTTTCTTATGAGGCCAGTGAAAAGTTTACAGTTGGTGTTGTAATAGATTCTCCGTCTTTTGAAGAAAAAATTGAATTTGTTGGGATACCAAAAAGTGTTGATGTTGAATGGGATCTTGATTTTAATGTGGGTATTTCTCCAGTGTATGGTCATGCTGATGGTTTTGTTGATCTTTCAATGAGCTCAAATTTAGATGGGATTAATATTTATTATCCTAAAAATGATCCTTATGCAGAAGATGTGATTTTTATTGATGTGCCGGGTGGTGTACCTCGTAGTTCTAGAATTGATGCTGCTGCTACATTAAGCTTTGGGGATGATGGTTTCAGTGATCAAAATAGTTTTTTTTCAGGTATGATTTCTCATGATTGTAGTAGTAATTTTGAGTGTATTGAGGCTTTTTTACCTGAAGAGGATATTCCAATTGTGAAAGTAACAGAAATTCCTTCTTATTCTGAAGCAAGTGGTAAGCTGTATTGGAATCAACTTAAAGGTAATGCTTATATGTGGCGTAGTTCAAGTGGGCCTAAAGATCCAATTGAGGTGAATCTTGAATATGCAGGATTTAAGATTTATGATCATTTAGAAATCCGTAATGGTCATATAGATACTCGTTTTAAGGCAGCCACTGACGGCTATTTTGATTTTGATACTTCTGATAGAATGTTTGCTAATACTTTAGATTTGACAACGCCTGGTCAAGATTCATTATTTTTAAATGTTGATGAGGTTTCTGCAGATAACCTTGAGACTGAGTGGGATATAAGTACTTCTGGTGGGCAACTTCAGATAAATGATTTAAAGTTTAGTGGTATAATTGATACTTTAAATGATTTGGAGTTAAATCTTAATTTGCAGGGTAAAACCGCTGATTTAAATCTTGATTGGGTTCTTGCAGATCAGGGTAATTTTGCTATTGAAGTCAATCAAGCAAATGATTTAACATTAGATTTTAATGATTTATTCCCCGAAGAAACTGATTCATATGTTATGGATGGAGGGATTACTCTATCTAATAATTTAGTTTTTGATATGGAATGGAAACTTGATATGGGTGAGAGTGCTGCAAATCCAGGTTATATTAGGATCAACAAATATAACGATAATTCAAATATCAAAGATTTCGATGTTTATTTCACACTTAAAAATAGCGAAGGGGAAGAAGCCTTTGGTTTTGATATATACTTTAAAAATCCACAGATTTATCTTGATTTAGAATGGTATTTTGATTTAGATGATATCTGGCCGCCGTATATTTATTATTGGCTTGATTCAGAGTTTTATGCTGACGTAAAAGATGTAAAACTTTTATGGACTGATCTATGGCCTAATAGTGATACTTATGGTGAACATTACTGGATAGAGGTGATATAAAAATGGATAGTAAAAAAAATTCTAAGATAAAATTTTTTGCTGTGTCTGTTTTTTTCTTTTTTTTGATGACTTCAGCTGCTCAAGCAATAGTTTTGAATAACACACAAAATGATAGAACTAAAAATATTTTTATAACCCAGGATGGTGATTATTATACATGGGTTGATAATTTTGACAACGCTCAGAAAATAGATCCAAGTCTCTCTGAGAATTATATTGTAGATAATTCAGTAGGTGAAGTTAAGATGGTTTCCACTTTTCCTCAATGGGATGATTCTGATTGGACTCGTATGAAGGTGATAACAATGGATAGTACAGACGCTTTAGAGGACTGTGCAATCAAACTAATAGTTGAATCTGATACAGATATGAGATCTGACTATGGTGATCTTCGTTTTAAGTTCAATGATGAGGATTGGTGGCTTGATTATTGGATAGAGGAGATAAATCCTGAGCCTAATAATCCCTATGCTATTGTTTGGATAGAAATAGATTATCTTCCATCTGGTGAAAATTTTGTTTACATGTTTTATGGTAATCCTTCAGCAACCGATCAAAGTGATTACTGGTCTGTGTTTGATAAAGATAGTTGGCAGAAAGAACATGTCCATGATCATAGAATAACAAATCACTGGTATAAGGAAGGGGCATGGGATCCAGATGTATGCTGGGGTGACAATGAATTTTTAGTTACCTGGGAGGAAGGAACTGCATATTGGCCAAAGGAATTTACAACTTTTCAACAACAAATAAGAGCATGTTACTATGATAAAGATGGAAATCCTACATCAGCTAGATTTGATATAGTCGATGAACCTGATGAAACTGTACCATATAGATATGAGAATCCATCTGGTTGTTACGGTAAAAATGGTAAATATTTTGTTGCCTACAATAGGTATACCAACTGGAATGCAATACAGGGTAAATTTTTAAATATTGATGTAGAAGGCGCGATTGTTGATGTAGCTCAGGATGGTGTGAGCACAAGATTTACAATAAGTGATGCTGCATATTATCAGGCTGATCCATGTGTAACTTGGGATCCAAATTATAACAACGGTGAAGGTCGATTTTTAGTAGTATGGGAAGATGCTAGAGAAGGTTATAGCAATTACAACGTTTATGGTAGATTTTATGATTATAATGGTGACGCTATGGGTGATAGTTTTGCAATATGTACTGATCCTAATTCACAGGTTGAACCATGGGTTTGTTTTGATTCGGTAAACAATCATTATATGGTTGTTTGGGAGGAAGGCTTAGACCCAAAAGATGGTCCTTTTGATATACATTGTCAGCTTTTAGATGAAACAGGGGGTCTTCTTGGTGGTGATAAGATGCTTTCCCTGCCTTCAAGTGAGGATACAGATTATAATTTCCCATGTGTAGCTTTTTGTCCGCTTACAGAGAGATATTTTATTACATGGCAGGAAGATGATATAAGTGATCAGGATTGGTATGGAGATATTTGGGGTATAATACTTGATGAAGATGGAGATACAACTGTTGATATATTTCAAGTAGCTTATGGTAATTTTGAGCGAACAAATATTGTGCAACATCTAAGCTCCTCGTTTTTCGTAGTCTATGATGGTGGTGGAGATATCTGGGGTAAACTAGTGTCATCAGAAGGTGATATTAACCCTTATACATTACAACTATCTGATGGGGAATCCTCTCCTGCTGACTGGGCAAACATAGCCTCAAGTGGTGAAAAAATATTTGTTGTATGGGAAGACACCCGAGTTGAATATCAAAGTCCATTTAACGGAATGCCTGATGTATACTCAAATGTATGGTCTTTTAATACACCTAGCAGTTCAGATGTATCTGTAGATTTTGGTGAGGAAGAAAGCCTAGTTTTAAACGCACATATAACCTCAAAACCAATTGCGCCAATAAATTTAGAGAACTGGCATCAGTTTGCTGCTATTAAAGAAGGTGATGTCACATTTGATATACTTGATGCAAATACATTAGATGTTATAAAAGAAGATATTTCATCGGGCACTAGTATTGAAGATATAACTCAGGATTCAATTCGTTTAAAAGCCTCTTTTTCAAGGGATAATCCATCTTCTACACCTACTCTTGATAAATGGTCATTAAGCTATGTAGGGCTGGATGAGTTGCCTCCTTCTAGCTCAATAAGTAATATCGATGGTATAAAAGGCCTAAATGAGTGGTATATTAGTGAAGGAGTCAAATTATGGATAAGCGCAGAAGACTTCCCTGAAGATACAGGTAGTGGAATAGATAAAATATATTATACTCTAAATTCTGGTTCACCACAAGAATACATACCTGAAACTGGTTTGATACTCTCAGTTTCTCAAGCGTCTAGTTGGTGGGGAAGTTGGAATGTAAACTTTTGGGCAGTAGACAACAAGGGTAATGAAGAGGATAAAACAAAACCACAAAACTCAATAAATATTAAAATTGATGCTGACAAACCTTTTGTGAATATAACAAGTCCTGCAGATGAACAACAAGTTGAAACACCATTTATAGTTAGAGCAGCACCATCTGATAATGTTGGTATAGATCATGTGGAGTTTGACATAGAGCCTTTTGGTGAAAGAGAAGGTGCTCCTTATCCCTCAGATGGATATGACCCTGTAACAGGTGAATATTGGTGGGAATGTGATGTAGAACAAAAAGATAACAGTAGAAACAAAGCAAGAGGTTTCTTATTATTATCTGACGAAACAGAAGATGATATAGAAACTCTTGAAACAGGGGTAAGTGTTATGGTCCGCGCTCAAGTATATGACGAATCAGGGCAAACATGGAAACATCAAGTATGGGTGCATATTACTAACTGGGAAAATACTATAGATTACAATGAAGGTGAGACAAGTACTATGGAAAAACTTAGAGCAACGATATTTTATGAGCTTCTTAACAATTTCCTTTCTAGATATCCTCTTTTGAGAGCAATAATCTTAAACACTCTATAAACTCATGTTATTTAACTGATATCTTTCTTTCTTTTATGTATTTATTTCTATAAAGAAATATACAACGAAAGTTTTATAATACCCTGGACAATGTGTTTATTAACCATTGTTAACAAGATTCTTGTTAATTATGGGGTGGAGGTACCAGGAACATGAAAAAAATAATTGCAATTTTTTTGATGCTTGTTTTGATAGCAACTAGCGTAGCAGCTGTCACAACAACACAAAAAACAGAAGAAAATATTGAAGCAGATGAAGAACCGATTTACGAAAAATATCAATATAAAACACAAATAAAAAGCAATCTTAAAGATGATAATTTTAGAGAATATCCTACTAAACCTTTCCCTGCAAAAACCCAGGAACAGCTCGACAAGATGATTGAAGATCCGCAGATGACAGTTGCATCTAATCAACTTCCACCGCAATTTAGCTGGATGGATTTCGGAGGCGACTGGACAACAGGTGCAAAAGATCAAGGTAATTGTGGTAGTTGTTGGGCTTTTGGTGCTCTTGGAGCACTAGAGGGGGCAATAGATATTGCTTCTGGCAACCCAAATACAAATAAAGATTTATCTGAACAGTATGTACTCTCTTGTTTATCAGCTGCAGGTTCCTGCAGTGGAGGATGGATGAGTGATGCAATAGAATACATTCAGAGTACAAATATGGGTTCAACTGGTAATGGGGTAAATGGTGTTACAGTGGAGAGTTGTATGCCTTATACAGCAACTGATACTGTCCCATGTAGTGATAAATGTGCTGATTGGGATTACAAAACAGATCCGCCTCAAGAGGATAACAAACTATGGGAAGTTCTTAATTATGGTGTAACTCAAATAAATCCGACAAGTCCAAGTGACTGGGATCTTTTAAAAAGCTGGATTTACACTTATGGTCCACTTTCGATTGATATATATGCTTCATCCGGTTGGAGAAACTTTGGCTGGAGTCATCACAGTCCTACTGATGTATATGAACCATCTGGTTCTGATTCAGGTATGACAGATCATGCCCAGGTCCTTTGTGGATGGGTTGATGACCCTGATATTAAGAATGGTGGATACTTTATAATAAAAAATAGTTGGGGTACCGGTTTTGGATATGGTGGTTTTACAAATGTTGCATATGGTACCATTAGCCTTGGAGATAGAGATGTAACTTGGGTTACAGCTCCCGCTTGGCCTTTAGATCCTGATCATCCAGGTATACCAGATGTTGAAATGCGTGTTTTTGCAGATTTTGATTATGAAACAGAGGATGGATCTCAGTGTCCTCATCTTGGTGAAGAGGTAGAGTTTACCGATACATCTGAAGGTAATGTAGCTACTTATGATTGGGATTTTGATGGTGATGGTATTTTTGATGTAAGTGGAAACAACGAAAATAGACCAACCTGGACATATAATCAAGAAGGAGACTATGAGGTAACATTGCAGGTTACTAGTGAATGGGGACTTACCAGCAATATAACCCGCATTGTTGGTGTTTACGAAGTATGGCCACCTATTGCAGTAATTGAGCCTGATCAATACCCAGATCCAGAGCGTCCAAAAAATGATCTAATAATACATTTTGATGCCCGTTATTCTACAGATCCTGATGGAGGAAATATAGTTGACTATCACTGGGATTTTGGTGATGGAACCACTAGTGATGAAGTTTATTTAAACCATGAATTTCCAGATTATGATGAAATCTATGAAGTAACTCTTACATTAACAGATGATGATGGAGGGGTTGGAACAGATACATGTATTGTAAAAATTGATAAAACTGTACCACCAGAAACAACAATAAATCATGGTTTTGGAGATGATGGCTCAACATGGTATAGTGAAACGCAAAGAATATCTTTAACAGCAACAGATTGGACGCGGGTAATTTATACCTATTATCGTATAGATGGAGGAGCTTGGATTAGATATATACCTCAGGAAAACCAACATTTCCCAGTTAGCAGTGAAGGAATGCATACTGTTGAAGCATACTCTGTTGATTACTACAACAATGAAGAAATTCCTGTTGTAGACACTTTTGGTATAGATAAAACACTCCCAACCCTGGATGTTACAATAAACCCTGAAGAACAAATAGATAATCTATATCTGCCACCTGTAGAAATAACAATGAGTGCACAAGATAGTCTGTCCGGTGTGGACTCTATTCAATACAAAATAAATAAAATCTATTCTGATGACTGGACAGATTACACTGGACCTATAACGATCACTGAAGGAGGCGCTCATTATATACAATGTATTGCCACAGACAACGCTGGAAATACAGTTGAAAGAGACTTTAACATACTCATAGATTTCCCACCAAATGCACCAAGAATAGAGGGCTTGCATAAAACCAAAGTAAACGAGGAAAATAATTTTACATTTGAACTTCGGGATACAAATGCCGGTGATCAATTATGGCTATATGTTGACTGGGGTGATGGAGATATAGAAGACTGGATAGGGCCATATGATAACTTTGAGACAATAACTCTTAAGCATACATATACACAGAAAGATAACTATGTTATACGCGCTCAAGTAAAAGATCAACATGATGTATTAAGTGAAGAAACAGAGTTTAGTTTAACCGTTGAAAAAAGCAAGGGTAAATATTTGCCGTTGTTAGACTTTTTCCTAAGAGATTTTCCACTGCTAAGACAAATACTATACAATCTTTACTACATGATGTAGACAAAAAAATCTAAAATCTATAAACTCTTTTTTCTTTTTTTAGATAATATCAAGACTTGTTTCTTAATCATAAAACTTATATATATAACATATTTAATTATATAAAAATCTGGATAGAAAATTATGGGAAAAAAATTATTATCAATCATAATCGTTTTTTCAATACTTTTATCTTCTTCACCAATTCTAGCAGAAAACACAAGTCAAATAAACAAAAACTATACAATAACTAAAGAGTCAAAACTAGAAAATAATTCAAAAAATACTATTAACAAACACATATCAAACTCAACAATTTATGATCTTTTAATAATTGCTCCTTCTCGATTTACTTTTTTTCTTCAACCATTTATAAATCATAAAAACAATAAAATGGATATTAAAACAATTTTAAAATCAACAAATCAAATATACAAAGAA
>CAZOBL010000025.1:0-12564 GCA_964578185.1 uncultured Thermoplasmatales archaeon | reverse complement strand
GGCGGAGTAGATAAAGCAGAGAAAGTAAAAAAATTTATTTATTGGGCTAAAAACAATTGGAATATATCCTATGTTTTACTAGTAGGCGGAAGGGTTAGACAATCTTTTAGATGGCATGTGCCAGTGCGCTACTCCAATATTGACTATCATCATGATGAAGAAGGACTTTACAATGAAACCAGTTTTCTTAGCGATTTATATTTTTCAGATATCTACAAAGAGGATAAAACATCCTTTGAGGATTGGGATAGCAACAACAATGGAGTGTTTAGTGAATGGACTTGGAGTTATAATCAATCATCTGGTGAATATGATATTCTAAAAAACAAGGATGAAATAGATTTAACACCTGATGTAAGTGTGGGTCGTCTACCATGTAGAAACATATTTGAAGTAATAAGTGTCACAAAGAAAATAATAAGCTATGAAACTGTTAATCAGAAAGGTGATTGGTTTAAAAATATGATTCTTGTTGGCGGTGATACAGTACCTCCACCAGATGGAACAGCGGGTATATATGAAGGAATACTTGAGACAATGCTTGCTTTATCTTATATGAAACCACTTGGTTTTTCTTTTAAGAAATTATGGGTTAACACATCAGATTTTAATGGTAGGCAAGATGTTATTGACGCCGTAAATGAGGGTGCTGGTTTTTTTTATTTAACTGGTCATGGAAACCCCGCTGCTTGGTCTACATATCCAGCTGACAGTGATGATGAGCTTATAAATGGTCTTTTTGTGTGGGATATGAAAAAACTTAGTAATAAAGAAAGACTACCTATATGTATCATTGGTGGTTGTCATAATAGTCAATTTGATGTAACAGTTAGAAATCTTTTAAGAAATCCACTGGGTTCACTTATTTATGGTTCTTTTATTCGTGAATGTTGGAGTTGGAGGCTGGTAAATAAACGTGGTGGCGGCGCAATAGCATGCATTGGAAATACAGCTATTGGTTATGGTGAGGAAGGATATGATACAGTGGATGCTACAGATGGATGGATTTCAACTCGTTTCTTTAAAGTTTATGCAGATCACGTAAATAACTCGGCTGAAAAACCAATTCTAGGTGATATTCATTCTACGACTATTGGTGATTACATAGAAAATTTTGATATGCAGGATAATGAGCTTCATTCTAAAACTGTTCAACAATGGGCTTTGATTGGTGATCCATCTATGAGAATTGGATGATTTAATTTTTTATTTTTTTCTAATAAAATATACAATAATTATAGTTGATAATAGAAATACGAGAATTGTAAAACCAGGTATAACCACTTCATCATCTTCTCCATCATCTTGTTGGCTGGTATTATTTTCCCCCCCATTTGTATCGCCATTTGAGGGATCATCATCGTCATTTTCATCTTCAATTGTGATACTTGCAAAAGTTGTACTAGTATTTTGGGCTCCTTGTGAATCAGTTACAATAAGTGTTATATCATATGTTCCCTGGGTTGTATAAACATGTGTTGTTGTTTCACCAACACCTTCTTCTTCATCTCCAAAACTCCAATGAAAAGTTAACGTATCATCATCTGGGTCAAAACTATCTGATCCATCAAAGGTTATACTTTCATTTACATATCCGCTGTAAGGGCCTGATGCATCTGCGATAGGATTGTTGTTTTCAGGTGATTGATCTGCTTCTATGGTCAGAGTTTTTGTAACTTCATTTGACCATTCCCCTTCATCATCACGTACTTTAAAGTATATGGTATGTTGACCTACTCTTAGATCACTTTTTTTAAAGGACTTACTTCCACCTATTATCCCGTCTAGACTGGAGCGCCATTGATATCCCTGTATTTGCCCTCCATCAGGGTCGTTTCCAAAACCATAAAATTCAATTTCATCTCCATATGTAAAAGTGGATGTTATAGGTAGTGTAATAGATGCAGTAGGTTTTTGACTTGGGCTGCTGACAACTATTTGACTTGAATAGGTTTTTACTGATGACCATTCGTTATCGTTATCTTTAACTTTAAAAGTGATTGTGTGGCTACCCGATGACAGAGATGATGTGCTAAAAGATTCCTCATCACTTAATTCCCCGTCAATACTTGAACCCCAATAATAATCAATTATTGATCCATCGTGATCTGTTCCTAAACCCTGAAAAGAAACTGTTTCACCTAATGATATACTCGTAGGACTTATTGAAAGTATGTTAGCGATGGGTTGCTGGTTTGCTGTTAGAAAATCACCTAGAGGATAGTTATCCTGGTTACTCCCACCAGCAATATCGTAGGCAGAATCTCCAATATCATCATTATCTGAGTCATAATCATCGTAGTCATCCCAGTAGTTACCTTGTTGATTTTTACTCCAACTGTTTGTAGATGTATCATATGCATTTCCAGCAGTGTTATCATCAAAATCGTTTTTATAAATCTCATTACTAGAAGACGATGAAATATAAACTCCATATCCATTGTTTAGAATATCATTTTGATATATATCATTTGAATTTGATGAAGTAAGCCATAGTCCATCTCCGTTATTTTGTATTGTATTACCATTTATTGTATTTCCATCACAGTTTGATAATCGGATACCTTTCTGGTTGTTAATCTGAATAGTGTTGCTGGATATCGTGTTACTATCTGAGCTTATCAAATATAACCCGTTTTCTCCATTTTCAATTATACAGTTTGTAACTGTACAACTTGAAACTGAGTTTAAAATAACGCAATGAAATTGATTTGTTCTACCGTTTGTATTGTCAATTCTAAAACCTGTAATGTACACATCATTTGAGGTGATTTCAACTGTATTTTCATTGTTATTTACCCCAATAATTTTCGTGTTAGCATTACCTGCACCAATAATAGTTAAAGATTTGTTAACAACGATATTTTCATTATATGTGCCACTTGCAACATTTATCGTATCACTAGCATTAGCTGCGTTTATTGCAGCTTGGATGCTTGTATAATCTGCACCACCCGAATCATCAACATTAATATCAGCAGCTTGACAATTTTCAAAAAAAGCAAATAAGCAAAATATTCCTAAAATTATTAAAAAAAATGTAATAATTGTAAAATATTTTTTCATTTTAACCTCTCTCCATCCAAGCCCGGTATAATGTTTAGTGTTATTTAATACTTATACTTGTTGAGTAAAAATTACACATTGATAAAATAAAGAGCGCCCCGGCCGGAATTTGAATCCGAGTCCCTAGCTCGACAGGCTAGGATGATAGGCCACTACACTACCAGGGCATATGTTTATTACTTTTTTCTTAAGGGGTAAATATATACCCTTCTTTAATTTTTTGCATAAAATTCATAAATATTACAAAAATCAGGGTAAATCATTTTAAGTATAATTATCTCTTTATATCATTAATTTATCAAACTGGAAAAATTGCACAAAGAGTATTTATATTATTAACAGTTAGAATTACTAAGTAGTGGATTGGGAGAGATTGAATTAAAAAGTCCATTATTTGTTTGGAAGGTGGTAATTTATGGGAAGAGAACTTAATAAAAATATGATTATAATGCTTGTATCCATAATGGTGGGAGTTATTTTAGTTACCTATTTTGCAGCAGATATTAAAAGACAACAAGAAAATATTGAGCAGGAAAAACATATTAGTTCACTAGCTTCTGAGATTGAAAGCAAAGAAAATGAAATTGTTGATGTAAAAGCGAAAAATGTGAATTTTACAAATCATTTTCTTAAATCATCTGGAATATTAGATACTGCTAGAGAAAATCGTGCGAATGGTAATTATAATTTTGATGTATCGTTTTTGTTTTACACCACAGCTCTCTCTGAGAAAAATGAGTCTAAGTTGAATTTTTATAAAGCTAACTCTTTAGATAAATCTGAAAAGGCGATGCTCAACTATACCTGGTCTTATAACAATTTTTTACTATCGAAAGACTATTTTGAAGAAACAAAAAATTTCACAGATTATGAAAGTTATCTTTCTTTACTCGATCTTTATATTCAATTATCTGAATCTGGAGCAAGACTGACAAAACTCAGATACAATGCAAGTCTGTATCTTAGTTATCTTGTATCAAATCTTACTTATGTTAATGAGTCAGTAACTTATGTTTCAAATGTTTCAGAGGTCCAAAACTTGTTTAATCAAACTGAAATGGCTTACCTATTAGAGTTAAATGAAGTTTATAACGAATTACAAGATGAAATAAAAGAATATGATATAGAAGGATTTAGTCCAATTAGATAAAATAAAAAAAATTTTTTTTTTTATTTCTTTTTTTATTCAAATGTTATTTTGTGTTCATCCCAGAAGAACATTGGACAAACTACACTATTTGTATTACTAGTAAATTCTACATATGACAAATCAGAGAATAAAGCGTTAATATCTAAAACTGTTGTTGAATCTAGCATGCCCACACCTGTTTTATTTAAACTACAGTCCAAATATCCAAGTACATCATTATTTTTTATATGAATTTTATACCAGTTATTTCTTAGAAAACCGCCTGTGTAATCTGAATAAAGCTGTGTCCAACTACTAATATCTGGATCCCATATATACAATTTTAATAACCAGTCAAATGGAAACTCGTCTCCATCATGTGTATACTCTAATTTGATTTTTGTTATATCTTCACCTAAACTGTTTTTCAGTTTTAAATAGGTTGTATGTGTTTCACTTGCATCTCCGCATTTAAACCATACTTCCCATGATTTTGGTGTACTTTCAATGTTTGTAAAACTGTAATTCCAAAACATTGGGCCACTATCTGCTCTTATTTGAGTTTTATAAGATTTGTCTGTTGAGTAATAATATCCTGATGAAACTGAAAATTTGCTTCCAGGTTTGTTGCCCGTTGTTTCAAACCATTGTCTTCCACGGTAATTCTGAGTTGCAATGCCGCCTTGACTATCATCAGAAAAATCTTCAGTTACAGAAGAGGGTGCTTCAAAAGATATAACTGATACATTTGTAGGGTCATCATCTTCTGTATCTCCGTCTCCATCTTGATCTATTCCATCGTCTATATGTGGGTTATCAGTAAGCTCAGTTGCATCATTTATTCCATCTTCTGTACTATCCCAATATACAGTTCCCTGATTTGAGATAACAGTTCCATTTGAAAGACCGCTATCAACCGTTACCTTAAAAGACAATGAAACAGAGCTTTCACCAGGAATCTCACCATTCCAAGTTATTTTTTCGTTATCCGCATCATAATTTATACTGCCCGAAGTGGAGCTTATACTACCTGATATATATTGTGTATTTTCGGGTATATTATCTTCAAATTCATTTCCAGGATTATTATTTTGATCTGCGCTACCTGTATTACTAATTGTAACTGTATATTTTAGTATATCGCCTGATTCAACTTCTCCTCCATTGATATCTTCTATATTTTTTCTAGCGAGAATATCAGTTCTAGCGTAACCTGTAAACATTAAATTATCGATAAAAGCTGCACTGTCAAACATATTATCGCCTGAATCTTTAATGTTGAATGTAACAGTTATCTGTTCGTTTGGTGACACGGGATGGTTAACTCCTCCGATTGGTATAAGATCTGATGCACCTGCATCAGCTCCGCGACTTCTGGGTGATCTGTCTACCCAATCTACACCACCAGGATAACCACTTCTTGCGAAGATATCAAAACCTGTCTCGGGTATATCATTTGAGTCTAAAATAAAATAACCACTGTTAACATCAAAGACATAATTAGATGTACCTTGAGATGGTGAGTTAACTGTTACTGTTAATTTATCGTTATATTGAGTTCCCACATATTCTGGATATTCTGAGCTGAAAAACTGTACATCATAATAAAGATAATGCATATACATAGGAACATTTAATGTCATAGTTAATGTGGCTTCATCTCTTGGATATCCATATTGTCCACCTGAAAACCAGCTACCTCGTTCATCACCAGGATTTTCCCCATCTGTTGTAATAATACTGGCTCCAGCTATACCTGTACTTAAAAGAGCAAAATTATTGCCATTTGTAGGTGTCATTGTACCTAAAGATGTTAAAACAGTTGCTTGTCTACAACCTGATTGATCGGTATCGGTGTATGATGAACTAACAAGCCATGAGTTGTTAGCAAGTATGGCTAAAGCTAGATCTTCACCGTTATAAGAATTTGCACTCACATTTTCAGATGGCATTATTATCAAAATGTTTGAGATTAACAAAAATGTAGTCATTGTGATAACAATTTTTTTACAATTTTTTTCTCTACCCATTTTTTAACTACCTCCCTCATAATCAACAATAACTATACTATCAGAAGCTATCATCTCTCCATTGATAGCTCCATCATTTGGAGTTACATAACAATTCCATATTTCTCCTAAATTAGTTTCACTTGATGATATAACACTAAAATCTGAGAAACCATTTTTTCTAGAAATGTAATTTTGATATATTTGTTCATTTGATAAAACACGGTCATATACTTTGAATTCGTCGATTAAACCTGTGAAATTATTACTTCCAGATGTAGGTATTCCAGTTATGTTTAGGTCATCTATTGCTACATATTCTCTTGATGAAGATGTTGACCACCAAAATTCCAAATTCAATGTGTTAATAGAATCAGGGATATCGACTTCTGAATATGTCCAACTAGCCTGATTTCCTTCTCCTACACCAGGGCTGAACTCTTCAAAAATTGCCTGCCAGTTGCTACCATCCCAGTAATAAAAACCAAATTCATCATCATTTTCTGTACTATGATAACTATAATAAATTGATAAAGTAACATTTGAAAATCCTGAGATATCGATGCTTTCTCTATCAAAGCCTACATGATGGCGGGTATACCAATAATACATATCTCCAGTGCCACCAGCTGAATAGCTACCAGAGTTAGGCGTAATTGACTCTGAACCAAATCTTTCAAAAACTCCATTATATGCCCAGTCGTTACTTCTATCCTCGTTTCTAGACCATTTGTTTTTTTCTTCTTCTGTTTCAAAACTAGTTGAAAATATTACTTCTTCTTCGACAGTACCTGTACCTTTTCCAATATTAAAAGCTGGTGTATTTCCATCTCCTAGAAGATCACCTGGACCGTGTTTATTTTCAGATGCATCATTTATTCCATCAACAAATATACTTGTTTCACCTGTTGATGCTTCATATCTTGCTGCTATATGATGCCAGTTGTTATCGTTTACAATTGTTGAACCATCTGTGTATTCAGTATTACCATTGGATGTAGTTGAAAATCTTATAACACTATTTTTTAATTCAAGAGCAAAATAATTATCTGGATCAATACTACAAATTGTTTGGTCATCAGCATTTGTTTTAATCCATGTTTCTACAGTTAAATCAGCAATATAGCTGCTTGAAAAACAATAAGGGCTGTTGATGTAACCATTGGTGTTGAATTGATAACATCCGCCGATTAATCCATTACTTGTCCAAACAGGTCCATTTACTGAACCGTGTTTATCGAAACCCGAATAATCGGTTGTAGTAACATTATTTTGAGTGTTAAACGGTAGAATCAAACGATTAATTGGTGCACCATTGACTGTCCAGTTGTAAATATAACAAAGTTGTTTTTCACCCAGATGACTTGTTACAATATTTACATCATTTGAATCGACATCGCCATCATCGTCTACATCTTCACGGATCCAACCAGGGCTACCGGATGATCCTAACACTTCTTCAACCAGTTCAACATCATCGCTATCTATTTGCCAGTTCATATCAATATCATAATCAAAAAATTCTGGACTTGGTGTAATATTTACACTTGTATTTCGTACAAAACATATTAAATCTTCATCAACTGAATTATTTTTTAAGGATGAAACTAAAAAGGGGATATCTAGGTTTATTACACTTTCATTTTCTTGTTCTTCCCCATAATAAACATAATTCTTTTTTCCTGATAGTATACTGTTGAAAATTTCTTCATGATCTCCATCTTCATTATCTGCCAAGACAATAATTTTAACACTTTGATCTTCGTCCATTAGACGTTGATAACCTATTTCATCTAGAGGATAGATGCATTCTCCCATTTCCCATTTCGTAGTATATGCTGTTTTATTGATTAGAGTGTCGTTGACATATCTTATTTGAATTTCATAACTTGTAATTTCTTTTCCACCGATGTGTTCTAAAACCGCTATGCCTTCATCGGTGACATATCCCATGATCTTTACATTTTTATTGTAAACATCTACTTCTTGTGATGTCACATTAAAGTAGATGATGGAGAAAGCAAGCATAGCTACTATGACTAAAAGTATCCCCCCTAATACTTCATTTACTGCATACTTATTTCTAACTAGCTGGTTGCCTTTCATCTCTCCCTTCTCCAACCTCTACTAATCATTTTTTATGTTTTATTATATATAGAGTTTCTGTGCAATTTTTTCAAAACGTTATTTCTCCTAGAGAATATTTAAATAACATAATTTTAACGTTAGAACATAAAACGGAAAACAAAAAATGAAACAAGCACTAAAATAAATCCATAGCGTACACCACTAGAAAGATTGCCATCCATCATAAAACCACCCAGAAGCCCCCCTCCAACACTTTGGACCATTACAAATGCTAAAAACGCAGTTTTGAGTTGACCTGGGTCTACTTGTGCTATCTGCATATTACCAATCTTTTCACCACTCATTTGAGATTGTAGATCAAAGATTGCCTGAAATATTGTTCCATTTATTATCAAGATAACTGCAAGAAATACGAAGAAACTTATGAAAATAACCACACTATACATTGACATTTCAGCTTTTCTTTGTTGTTCAACTAGCTTGCTTTGATCTATCTCTTTTGCTGCTGCTTCAAAAACAGCTGATGTGTTACCACCAATTTTTAATGCTTTATTTATGGTTATTACAATTCTTTTTATTGAGGGGGTATTAATTCTTTTAGCAAAGTTTTCGAGTGCTTCCTCAACGGGTATACCCCATGATAACTGGGCTGACATCTGTTCTAGTTCAGGAGTAAGTCTACCATGATCACCTTTTGAAGATGTTTTAATTGCATCAAAAACTGTCATACCTGATGATGTTGAACTACTAATCTCGCGTAAGAAATCTGGTAGTTCATCTTCAATATCTTTTTTCTTTTTTATCTTGAGATGGTTGTAAAATCCAATGGGGCCAATTGCTGAAAGCACTCCAAAAACTAATAGATCTACTGCAGAAATAACATTTTCTGGAAATATATGAGTGCCAGAGAATGCAAGTAATGAAAGAAATACTAAAAGACATGTAAATCCTATGGAAACACCTAGTACAACATATATTAGTGTGTCCTTTCCATAGTATTTTTTAGCATTGTATTTTCGTTCAAAGTTTAGTAATTTTTTTTTCATACCTGTTTACCCATGCCCGAGCTCATCATAAAATAAAAACCAAAATATGATAAAGGAAGAATGAAAAGTGCTATAAGATATAGAAATACAAAATCTATGCCACCACTTGTAAGACCCATGATTGATAAAATTATTACTAGAAACAGTGGAAATGCTATAACTGTTACAACAAATGACTCTGCCATTATTGCAAGAGATTCTAAGTTTCTTTTACGTTCTATTAAATCATCTTTCATATATTCATCTACACATCGTTCAAAATAAGGGCCTAGTTCGCTACCTGCTTGGATTGTTGCAAGTATGCCCTGTATAAATTCTTTAAATTTTTCTGAGGGGGTAATATTAATTGCGTTTTTTAATGCTGTAATTGTATCTTTGCCCATCATCTCAATTTCTGTTGTGATTTTTTTTGCTTCTTTTTGTAGTTCCCCATAGAGTTCAGCTTGAGCAAGTGCTGCAAAGATTTCAGCAGGTGAGATTCCTGCTACGGACATAGTGTTTATGAAGTTTGCTGCATAGGGCATGTATCTATCGATTTCTTTACTGCGTGCTTTTGCTTTTGAAGTTGGAAGACCTATATAATATCCAGCGATTCCTACTGGTACAATAGATGATACGATTAATATTAGAAGAGCTGTGATATCATTTGGTACTATTGTATAGAAAACTACAGTTGATAGAAATGCTGAGATAAAACCAAGTATTATATTCATGATTACCATCGAGTAGTATTCTTTGTACATCATTGCTATATCTGCTTTTTCAAGCATTCTGTTTTTTGCATCTTCTTTGAAATCAAATCTTTCAAAAACTTTTGAGAATAATTTTTTGCAGAAACGTGAATATTTAGTTGATTTCAATTTTTCACCTTCCTTTCTGCAATCTCTAATACTTTTTCTGGGTATTTACTGTAATCTGCAACAATACGCCCTACGTCTTTGTAATCTCGGATGTTTTCTTTAATCATCCATTCAAGAACAGTTTTTCTATTCTCTAGTTCCTGCTGGAGACGTTCTTCAGACCAATCATTTTGAAGTCGTATATTGTTTAAGATTTTACTTGTGCCGCTGCTTTCAAAGCGATCGTCGGTTTTTGATATCCATCGATATGGTTCCATGAAAATAAGTTGGTTTGTGTCAGGGTCGAGTTTGATGACCTCTGTTACACTAGTCATCCTTCGAACATATTTTTCTCCCATACTAATTGCGTTTTGGAAAATGATAATATCAAGTGATGTTAGAAGTGCTCTTGGAAGCTCGATAGGCGGGTTTTCAAGACGCTGAATAAGAGTGTGAATGCTGCTAGCGTGAACTGTAGCATACGCAGTATGCCCCGTGGACATTGCTTGAAAGAGTGAATAGGCTTCTTTACCTCGAACCTCGCCTACCATCACAACTTTTGGACGCTGACGTAGTGCCGCACGGATAAGATCAAACATATCAATATCTTTACCAGTTTTATCATCAGCTGCACTAAAACCCTGACGGGTAGTTCCCGCGATCCAGTTTTTGTGTGGCAAGTTCACTTCACGAGTATCTTCAATACTTACTATTTTATGTTGAGCAGGTACAAACAAGCTGAGTGCATTAAGTGCACTAGTTTTACCCGCAGCAGTACCACCACAGAATAATATGCTTGCACCATTTTCAATGGCAAGCCAGAAATATGCACCCATTTCAAGTGAAAATGATTGAAAACCAATTAAATCAATGGGTGTCAAAGGATTTTCTTTAAAACGACGAATAGTAAAAGTTGAACCATGTGTAACAGTTTTTGCAAGAGTGGTCTGCAGACGGCTACCATCAGGGAGTTTACCATCAACAATCGGTGAGAAAATACTTATCTGTTTGCCACAAATCTGAGCGAGACGAACAACAAAAGAATTTAGTTCTTTATCGCCTTCAAACTGAATATTTGTTGTAATCTCATCATATTTTTTATGATATAGAAAAATAGGTACATGATAACCATCGCAGCTGATATCTTCAATTCCTTCATCTTTCATTACTATATCTATTCGACCGTATCCAATGAACTCTCTAAATAAATGATAAAAAATCTTATCTTTTGCCTTTTTTTCTTCTTCAGTAAGTTCATTTTTTGATGAAAGATTAAGTAATGATTTTTTTCCTTCGCTTTTTGAATGATCCTTGAGTGTTTTATCCTTTTTTTGCCTTAAGTTTTTAAGATTAATAGGGCTGGTTTTTTCCTTAGGTAAAAAATGAATATTGTTATCTTTAACAATTTTTTCAAGTGTATCTTTTAAATATTTTTCTTTCTCTTCTTTATCAATACTCCATACATCAACATCTGCAAGCATTTTGAAAAGATGAGACAACTCTTTTTTTACTTCTTCTTGAAACTCTGATAAAACAGGTTCCTCTACTTCGTAAATATACTCATTTATACTATGATCAAAAACAATTCTACGGGTGCCTAAGCCTTTATATCCAAAACCAGTTTTTTGATCTATTATCTCTCGTCCTTCAGATGTTTTGACACCTGAATAACTGCCTTTCTTGAATGGTTTTTTTTCAACTTTTTTAATTTTGCCTTTAAATTTTTGTTCCTTATTGCCTTTTGCTTTTTCAAGCAAACCAGCGTTTTCTTTATTATTTGATGTTTTTTCGTGGTCTTTTTTCTTTTGTGTTTTTTCAGTTTCCTGAACTTTTTTAGGTGATTTTATGTATTGTATCGATTTATTTTCTTTCTTTTTTTGTTCCTTTGTATCATCCAAATGTTCTTGTTTTTCTTTAGCTTTTTCTAAAAGACCCATAACCACCACTTATTCATCTTTATATTTACTCATGACTTTTTCATAGAGCTTGAAATCTTTTGATTGTGCAAAATCTTCTATTACCTCTTCAGGAAGCTTTCCTAATAGGTCATCAAGTATCGGTAAAATATCTTTAACATCTTCATCAAAAACCATATCTTTTTTATCTGATTTATTTTTGTTAAAAATAAGGCTGTCAAACATTTTTGTGTCTGCATCTTTTGGAGTTTTATTATCCTTTTTGGATCCAAACAAATTAAATGATTTTTTATTTTTGTTTAATTTCTTCTTATCTGTCTTTTTTTCTTTTTTGGTTTTATCATTTGTTTTTTTAGGTTTTTCAGTTTTTGATTTCTTTTTCTTTTCAGTGTGTTTTTTTTCTTTGATTTGTTCTTTTTTATCCTTTTTTTTGTTTTCTTTTTTAGTGCCAAATAATTTTAGTTTCTTTTT
>CAZOBL010000024.1:3116-21926 GCA_964578185.1 uncultured Thermoplasmatales archaeon | reverse complement strand
AGGAAGTTGAAAAAGCAGCTATAAATTTAAGCCCCCGGGATATTAGAGTATTCAAAAAACTCAAAGAATCTGGTTCAGGGAATGCTGATTTCTTAGCAGAAGAACTCAATATAACCAAAGAGGAAGTTTTTGATTCTTTATTGAAATTGAAGAAATTTGGAATATGTAAAGAAAAAGGTCCCAATGAAGAAAAAAGGCAGCCTGCAGATAAAGAAATAAAACAAGAAGAGATAATTGAGAAAAAAACCGAAAAAATTGAACCAGAAATTGAAAAAACAGAAGATGTTGAACAGGATGATGCGGAAGAAGAAATTGAAAGTAGAGAAGAACCAACTGAACAAGAACAAATCTCACCTGAGTTAGAAAAAGAAGAAACAAAAATAAAATCAGAAATAAAAACAACCGAAGAAAAAGAAGAATCGCTATTTAGTGATCATGATAAAGTAGCTAAAAAAGTAGATAAAAAAGAAGATAGAGTAAAAAGTTCAGATTGGATGGTAGTAAACAAGGAAATAGAAGATTTACTTTCTTCAAAAATAGATGAGAAAGGTAAAGAACGTAAAGAGAAAAGCGATGGGAAAAAATTCAAACTTCCTTTTGGAAAAAAGAAGGATAAAAAGAAAAGTGAAGTAATTAAAATGAGTGATGATTAAAAAAAATATTAGTCGAGTTTAAATATTATAATAGTGTTTGATTTTATCAGATTAGTATTGAAATAAAATTAAGGGGTAGGTGAATTTGTTTTTTGCAAAAATATGATATCTTAGTTTTAGGTGATGGCTCTGCAGGCAGTATTGTCCAGAATGCGATTATGAAAAATTTAAAGGTTGCATTAGTTGACAAGGGAGTTTTAGGTGGTACTTGCCTTAATTATGGTTGCATTCCATCAAAGATGTTAATGTATCCAGCAGATCGCATTATGGAAATCAAAGATGCAGAAAAACTTGGAGTTAAAGCTAGTATCCAAAAAGTTGATTTTGAAAATATAATGTCTCGTATGCGTAGTGTTATAAATGAAAGTCATGAACATATGAAAGGCATTGATAAGATCGAAGGTTTAGATTATTATAATGGTGAAGGTCATTTTATTGATGATTATACTGTTGAAGTAAAAGACAAAATATTGCATGGTGAGAAAGTATTCATTGGAACAGGTGCTCGTCCCCTAATCCCACCTATTAAAGGTGTGGAAGATGTTGATTTTCTTACAAATGAAAACGTTTTTGACTTAAAAAAGCGACCTAAAAGCCTAGTCATTGTTGGCGGAGGATATATAGCAGTAGAGTTTGCACATTTTTTTTCTGCGATAGGTACAAAAGTTACGATTCTGCAACGTAGTAACAAACTAGTAAATAACTCTGAGCCAGATATTTCGGATTTGCTTTATAAAAAAATGAAAGAGCGAATGAATGTTGAGTTAAATACAGAAGTGGTTGAGTTGAAAAACCAAAAAGATGGTGTTGAAGTATTTGGTAAAAATAAAAATACTGATGAAGTAAAGTCGTATTTAGCTGAAAAGGTTATGATTGCAGCAGGGCGCAAATCAAATGCTGACCTGCTAGAAGTTGGAAAAACAGGTGTGGATACAGACAGCCGAGGTTATATAAAAGTAAATGAATACCTTGAAACGAGTAAGAAAAATATATGGGCACTTGGTGATGCAACAGGACGTGCTATGTTTAAACATGTAGCAAATGAAGAAGCAGATATCGCCTGGAATAACGCAATAAACCCCAACAACAAGTATAAACTAAATTACAATATAATTCCTTATGCAGTTTTTACTTATCCTCAAATAGCATCAGTAGGTCTTACTGAAGAACAAGCCAAAAAAGACCATAAAATATTGGTTGGCACAGCAAAATACAATGATGTAGCAAAGGGCGAGGCAATGGTTGAAAATGATGGTTTTGTAAAAGCAATAGTAGATCATGACAGCTCAAAAATCCTAGGTTTTCATATAATTGGACCATATGCACCAATTTTAATACAGGAAGTAATAAATGCTATAGCCCTTGGTGGACAAATAGCATATCTAGCACATGGAATGCATATACATCCCGCTCTACCAGAGCTTATACTCAGAGCTTTTGGCAATCTTCAACATCCACAATAAAAAACTTTTTTTTAAAACCCATTTATCTCTAAAATATAAAGAAATAACACTATCAAAATACTAAAAAAAGTAATTACATACCAAGGGTTAATCTCTAAAAGTTGAGGGATAGTAATATCACCTAAACTTTTTTTCATAAATTTCTGCTTCATTAAAGGATAAAATTTTGCAAAAATTCCTGCACCTATAAGAAATCCGATTACCCCAAAAATTGCATCAATAGAACCTGTACCAACAGCACCAGCAGCTGTTCCCGGGCAATAACCTAAAATTGCAAAACCTGCACCGAAAATTAAGCCGCCTAATATAATTGAGGAGGTATAACATGTTTTAGGATGAAGTTTAGCAAAACCCAATCTTTTAGTTAAATATACAAGAATCATCCCGAAAACTACTGCTGTAAGCATTATCTTTAAGACGGTAAAATCCTTTAAAAGCAACTGATTTAAAATTACACTATACTCGGTTACACCACCTTTATTTAAAAGAAACCCAAAAGCAATCCCTATTATAAAACCAATTATAAGCTGTAAATTATTCTTTGAATGAAGATTTTTAAGCACTATAACATTCCCCCTAAAATATCATAGATGAAAAAAGCAGTAAGAATGCCTCCAATAAAAAAGCAGATTATTGCAATCCAACTACTCAAAGAAAGCTGAAGTGTTCCACTAATACCATGACCACTAGTACAACCACCAGCCATCCTAGCACCAAAACCTACAAAAATCCCGCCTAAAACGGCTACAGCTAAACGTAAAAAAACATTAGAATCAAAAATTTTTTCCCACAAAAAAGGAATAACTTCAAATTTAAAACTACCAGAGATAAAAGAAGAAATAAAAGCACCCAGTACAATTCCGATAACAAGCATCCATTCCCAATCAATTACCGGCTCAAATTTTTTATAATACTCTTTATTATGAACTTTTTTCCCATGAAAGAGTTTTTCAATCATACCAACTGATCTTGCATAAGCAGTTGAACAACCAAGGGGCTTATTTGAAAGCAAAAAACTAAGCCACACTAAAAACCCAATTCCTAAACCCACTATATATGGCGACCAATCAAGCATCAAAAACCAGTTCATAATTAAACAGTTCTCACACATTTTTTTTAAAATTTGATACCAATTTATCAAATATAAATCTTAATACATTTATTGCTTACTAAAAAAGTATATATATTTAACCTGATTAACAAGTCTAAAGATATTGGGGAGTTTTTAAAATATGGATATTATAATAGATGTAAAAACACGCGAAGAATACTATTTAAATCATATAAAAGGTGCTTTAAATATTCCTGTATGGGATCTTGAATTTTATCTAGATTTCCTCAAAGATAAAAAAGTGAAAGTATACTGTGGACCTAGAGGTAAAAGATCTAAGATGGCATTAGAATATCTAAAGAAAAACCACATTAATGCTGAAGAAATACCAAAATCTGAGCTTAAAAACTATGAAATGACAGGTAAACCAATGGTTGTAGCAATAAATTATCTATCAGTTAAACCAGGTCAAGAAAAAGAGTTTGAAGAAAAAGTAGAAGAACTTTGTACAAAAACCATGGATAAAGAAGGTTTCATTGGAACTAAAGTAGTAAGAGCTACCAATATCTCTTTTGGAGGGGCTATGCTTGCAGGAGAATACGAAAAAATTGACATTAAACCAACAAAATATATTATGCTAACATATTGGTCCAACAGAGAAGTACATGAAAAGTTCCATCAATTACCTGAAATCATGCAAGGTTTCAAAGAAATAATGCCACATATCTGTATTTTTCCATATGAGGAATTTGCTGAAATAATTCATTAAACAAAAAAAAGAGTTTTGAAATGAACAAAGTCTTAGATGTAATGCTTAAAGACCATCTTCGGTTACTTACACTTTTAACACAATTTGAAAGAGAAGATATTGAAAACCTTGATTTGAAATATAGTAAATTCAAAGATTTAGAGTGGAATCTGGAAAAACATTTCTTTATTGAAGAGAAAGTAATTTTTCTATATCTAACACCAAATATTTCTACAGTTCGAGAAGAAAACCTTTACATAGAACTTGCAAAGCAACATACAAGAATTAAAAATCAGCTAAAAGAAGTTGAAAAAGACATTAAAAACAAAATAAAACCAAATGTTTTAGAAATAAGGGATCTTCTAATTGGTCATCAAAAATATGAAGAAAAACTAATTTATCCAAAACTTGATGAAAACTTAAATGAACAACAAAAAAATATAATCTTTGAAAAAATATCTGAAATAATTAATTTAGAATACTTTTAATCATCCTTTTATAAGTTATTTAAGCAAAAACTTTGAATACCATTACTTCATGTGGAAAAATCCTATTCATATTGTAGATATTCTTATGGGGGTTTATATTGAAAAATATTAAAATCAAGGGTGCTAGAGAACATAATCTAAAAAATATCAATGTTGAGATTCCGCGTGATAAATTTGTAGTAATAACAGGTTTGTCGGGTAGTGGAAAATCTACACTTGCTTTTGATACAATATATGCAGAAGGGCAACGTCGTTATGTTGAATCTCTTTCAGCATACGCTCGGCAATTCTTGGGACTTATGAGTAAACCTGATATAGACACAATCGAGGGGTTGTCTCCCGCTATATCTATTGAGCAGAAAACAACTAGTAAAAATCCTCGTAGCACTGTTGGGACAGTAACTGAGATATATGATTACCTCCGGCTGCTTTTTGCACGTGTGGGAACCCCATATTGCCCAATTCATAATAAAAAAATTGAATCGCAATCCCCTCAAAAAATATCAAAATCAATAAGTAAAGATTTCACAGAAAAAATCATAATTCTTTCACCTATAATACGTCAAAAAAAAGGCACCTATGAACAACTCTTTAAAGATTTACATAAAGAAGGATACACTCGAGTTCGTGTAGACAAAGCGCTGTATAGAACCGATGAGGAAATAAAACTTGAGCGTTACAAAAAACACGATATTGAAGTTGTAATCGACCGGCTTAAAACAAGTGATGAATCACGATTGGCTGAAGCATGTGAAAATGCCCTTAAAAAATCTGATGGATTATTGGTAGTGCTTGATGAAAAAAATAATGAACGGCTTTATTCATCGAAGATGGCATGTCCGGTATGTGGCATGGTTTTTGAAGAGCTTCAACCACGTATGTTTTCATTTAACAGTCCTTTTGGAGCATGTCCAGACTGTCATGGTCTTGGAATTAAAATGGATTTTGATCCGGATTTAATTATACCTGACAAGTCAAAATCTATTGCAGATAATGCAATAAAGCTATATAGAGGAATTCATGACCGTTGGAGAATAAAATATCTAGGAGCCGTAGCTAGACATTTTGGTTTTGATATCTTTACACCAATTAAAGATCTAACAGAGAGACAATACAATGCTCTTATGTATGGTTCATCTGAAAAAATCAGTTTTGATTTTTCCATGAGACGAGGTAAGAGTAGATGGTCAGGAACAAAAAAATGGGAGGGATTGATTCCTCAATCTGAAAGACTTCATAAACAAACCGAATCAGATTATAGACGTAGAACTCTTGAGAAATTTATGAGAGTTAGCCCATGTCCCTCATGTAGCGGTAAACGTCTGAAAGAAAAAGTTTTATCTGTTAAAGTAGGAGATAAATCAATTATTGATATTACAGATTTATCAATTAAAGAATGTATTGTTTTTTTTAAAACCCTTATTCTTACAAAAAAACAGGAGAAAATTGCTTGGAGAATTTTAAAAGAAATCAAGGAACGTCTTGAATTTTTAGATAAAGTAGGGTTAAATTATCTTACACTTTCAAGAAGTGCGGGTACACTCAGTGGTGGTGAAGCGCAACGTATACGTCTTGCCACCCAGATTGGTTCAAACTTAATGGGTGTTGTTTATATTCTTGATGAGCCAAGTATCGGTCTTCATCAGCGAGATAATAAAAAACTTATTGATACTTTGCATAGCCTGAGAGATTTGGGAAATACCTTAATTGTTGTTGAGCATGATGAGGAAACTATTCTTCATGCCGATCATGTTATTGACATGGGTCCAGGTGCTGGTGTGCATGGTGGAAAGATAGTTGCTTATGGCACACCCAAAGAAATAGAGAAAAACCCCGCTTCTCTTACAGGTAAATATCTATCTGGTAAACTTGAAATTGAGATGCCAGAAAAAAGACGAAACTCGGGTAACTTCATAAATATAAAAGGATGTCGTGAGCATAACCTTAAAAACATTGATGTAAACATACCTATAGGTGTCTTAAACCTGGTCACAGGTGTTTCTGGAAGTGGTAAATCAACACTTATTTATGATATTTTGTATAAAGGTCTTAAAAAGAAACTACATAAATCAAGAGTAAAACCTGGCGATCATGATGATATAACCTTTGATAAAAATGTAGATAAAGTTGTAGTAATCGATCAATCACCAATCGGTAAAACACCAAGAAGTAATCCTGCGACATATACGAAGGTTTTTGATGAGATAAGAAAGCTTTTTTCTAAAACACCAGAGGCGCGTAGACGTGGATATAAACCAGGCCGTTTCAGCTTCAATGTTAAAGGTGGACGTTGTGAATCCTGCCGAGGAGATGGACTTATAAAAATTGAGATGAATTTTTTGCCAGATATCTATATTGAATGTGAGGAATGCAAAGGAGCAAGATACAATCAGGAAACACTTGAGGTAAAATATAAAGATAAAAATATAGCTGATGTACTGGATATGACAGTTGAAGAAGCACAAAATCTTTTTGAAAATATACCAAGGATTAAACGAAAACTAGACACATTAAATAGAGTTGGCCTTGGGTATATAAAGCTGGGTCAAAGTAGTACAACACTTTCTGGCGGTGAAGCACAGCGCATTAAACTTACTCGTGAACTATCTAAACGCAGCACTGGAAATACCCTATATTTACTTGATGAACCGACTACAGGTCTTCATTTTCATGATGTTAAAAAACTAATTGAGGTTTTAAATAGTCTTGTTGACAAAGGCAACACTGTAGTTGTAATTGAACATAACATGGAGGTTGTAAAATCTGCAGATAACATAATAGATCTAGGCCCCGAAGGAGGAGATATGGGTGGTGAAATCGTCGCGCAGGGTCCACCTGAAGAGATATCACAAAACGAAAAAAGTTACACTGGTGAAGTTTTAAAGAAAATGTTCTCAAAAAATGAAATATTGGAAAAATGTATAACATAGAAAGTCTACCTAAAAATCCTGGTTGTTACTTATTCAAAGATAAAAAAAACAGAGTTATTTACATAGGTAAAGCAAAAAATATCCGGAAACGTGTAGGCTCTTATTTTTCAAAAAACCACTTAGATCCAAAAACACAGGTGATGATTAGCCGAGTTGAAGATATAGATTTCGTTGTAACTGACAATGAAGTCGAAGCACTAGTTTTAGAAAATACATTGATTAAAAATCATCAACCAAAATACAATGTAAGACTCAAAGACGCAAAAAGCCATAGCTACATAAAAGTTACAAAAGAAAAATATCCACGGGTAATGATTGCTCATTGGAAAAAAGGGGAATGTTTTTTTTATGGCCCTTTTGTAACAGCAGCCGAGCGGGATTATATCCTGCGTTTTATCAAAAAAAACTTTTTAGTGCGAACATGTAAACGTATGCCAAAAAAAGCATGTTTAAGACACCATATAGGACTATGTGAAGCGCCTTGTGTTGGTAATATCAGCCAAGAGGACTACAGCAAAAAAATTGACAATGTTAAAATGGTACTCTCTGGACATGTTAAAAATGCAATTAAAAAACTACATGATGAAATGGATAAACATTCAAAAAATCAAGAATATGAAAAGGCATTGCGACTACGTAATCAAATTTTAGCACTTGAATATCTAGATGAACGGCAAAACATGCAACGTGAAAAAAAATATGATGAAGATATACTAAATTACATTGAAAAAGATCAATGTGTATATCTCATGATCTTCAATATATATAAGGGTACATTAACAAATAAAAACGAGTTTATATTTGAAAAATCCAGCGGGCGTTTTTTAGAAGAGTTTTTAGTTCAGTTTTACTCAGAAAATTCTGTACCAAAAGAGCTTATTTTACCAGAAAAAATTGATCCAGCGATTATAGATTTTTTAAAAGAAAAAAAAGGAAGCAGCATACATGTAAAGATACCAAAGCGTGGTGAAAAAAAACAGCTTTTAAATCTAGTTTTGAAAAATATTGAAAGTATGTTCTTTGCTGACTCAAAAAAAGTTGATGCTCTAAAAAATAGTCTAAATTTAAATGAACGCCCTGTTGTAATAGAATGTTTTGACATATCCCATCTTAGTGGTACTAGTACTGTAGGTAGTATGGTTCAATTCCGTAACGGGCGGCCTGACAAACAAAATTACCGCCGATTTAAAATACGCACAGTTGAAGGAGTTGATGATTTTGCGGCAATATCTGAGGTTGTCCATCGTAGATATAAACGACTTAAAATTGAAAACAAAGATATGCCCGATTTAGTTGTAATAGATGGAGGACGTGGTCAACTTAATGCTGCGTTATCTGAGTTGAAAAAACTAAATGTAAATATTCCAATCATAAGTATTGCAAAACAACTCGAAGAGATATACATCCCTGGAGAAGAAGAAGTATTGTGTTTAAATAAACGTAATAAGGGTCTTCATTTTCTGCAGGAAGTTCGTGATGAAGCGCACCGGTTTGCAATAAAGTATAATCGATTGCTTAGGAGTAAAAAGTTGGTTTCAAAATGAATAAATTCAAACTTATTTCAAAATATAAACCAGATGGCTCACAACCTAAAGCAATAGAGAAACTAGTTAAAGGTTTCAAAAAAGGAGAAAACCATCAGACTCTATTAGGAGTTACAGGTAGTGGGAAAACATTTACCATGGCTCATGTGATAGAAAAAATACAGAAACCGACAATTATAATTGCTCATAACAAAACACTTGCAGCTCAACTTTATAGTGAATTTAAAGAGCTTTTTCCTGAAAATCGTGTTGAATATTTTGTTTCCTATTATGATTATTATCAACCAGAATCATATATTCCTGAAAGAGATCTGTATATTGAAAAAGATGCAGATGTAAACCCTAAAATTGAACAAATGAGACTATCAGCCACTGCATCACTTCTCTCCAGAAAAGATGTAATAGTTGTAGCATCGGTATCCTGCATATACAATGTTGGTAATCCAAAAGATTATTCAAAACTAGGATATGAATTTGAAGTAGGACGTGAAATCACCCGCAGAAGAATACTAGATAAACTAGTAAACATGCAATATGAAAGAAATGATTTCGACCTACAACAAGGACGTTTTAGAGTAAAAGGAGATACAATAGATATAATCCCAGGTTACTACGACAACA
The DNA here is from genome assembly GCA_964578185.1 of uncultured Thermoplasmatales archaeon. Lineage (GTDB taxonomy): Archaea > Thermoplasmatota > E2 > DHVEG-1 > DHVEG-1 > JAZKSG01. Next base: position 12,428 of record CAZOBL010000024.1, on the reverse strand, counting down.
TAATTCGTTTTGAATTATTTGGAGATGAAATAGATAGAATCGTAGAACTAGACAAGATAACAGGTAAAGTCCTAGATGAATACAAATATTTTTATATGTATCCAGCACGACATTTTGTTATACCTGAAGATAAACAAAAAAAAGCAATAAGTTCTATAAAAGAAGAACTTGAAGACTGGCTACCCAACCTTGAAATGTTTGAAGCACACCGCCTAAAACAAAGAACATTATATGATTTGGTGATGATCGAAGAAACAGGTTTCTGCAAAGGAATAGAAAACTACTCAAGACATATGGACGGGCGAGCACCGGGTGAAAAACCCTTCTGCCTTCTTGATTATTTCCCAAATGACTTTTTAATGTTTATAGATGAAAGCCACCGTACAATACCACAGATTCATGGAATGCACAGTGGAGATTATTCACGTAAAAAAGCACTAATAGAATATGGATTCCGACTACCCAGCGCATATGACAACCGGCCTTTAAACTTTAATGAATTCAAAGACTATATGAAAAACGTAGTTTTTGTATCCGCAACACCCGGAGATTATGAACTAAGTATATCAGGACAGATTGTAGAGCAAATAATCAGACCAACAGGACTTGTAGACCCAAAAGTTGAAATCCGTGGAATTGACGGTCAAATACCAGATTTAATACAAGAAATCAATAAAACAATTAAACAAAAAAACCGAGTTCTTGTAACAACACTTACAAAACGACTAGCTGAAGAACTAACAGAATATCTTGCCGCACAAGGCATAAAAACAAGATATCTACATGCAGAAATCGATACCTTAGAGAGATCAGAGATAATAAGACAACTAAGATTAGGAGAATTCGACGTACTAGTAGGAATAAACCTACTACGCGAAGGACTTGACATACCTGAAGTGGGATTCATCGGAATACTAGATGCAGACAAAGAAGGATTCCTACGTGACCAAAGAAGCCTCATTCAGATAATCGGAAGAGCAGCACGAAACGTTACAAGCCATGTAGTTCTATACGCCGATAAAGTAACAAATTCAATAAAAAAAGCAATAGAGGAAACCAACAGACGTCGAGAAATACAACTAGAATACAACAAAAAACACTACATCACACCCAAAACCATAATAAAACCAATACAGGAAAAAAAAGTTGAAATAAAAGATGTAAAACACATACCAAAAAAAGACATACCAAAAATGATAAACAAACTTCAGGAAGAAATGAACCAGGCCGCAGATGAGCTAGATTTTGAAAAAGCAATAGTTATACGTGATAAAATAAAAAAACTTAAACAAAAAATAAACGAATAAAAAAAATTTATTGGTTTGAATCCTCTTTTTTACGAAACTTTATATCAGTAGACATACGTAAAATATTTTTCTCAACTTTTTCCGTATTCTCATCAAGATGCGTTATATGCTGATCCATCTTTTTGATATGATTATCCAACTGCCCAACATGTTTTTCAAGTTTAACAGAGTGAATATCCATCTTTCTAAGATGAGTAATCAATAAAATAATTACAATTAACTCTACCGATATCAAAAAAAACTCCAACCATAGCAACAAATTCGAAATATTCAACATTTAAGACAGAACCTCCTATAATTCCTCAATTGTTTCTAATACTTTATTTAATAAAATTTTGAAAAGCATTATTTATTTCTTTCTAATAATTTCAAAATATATTCATATTAATCATTCATAATAACAAACGGACCAATAACTAAAGCTCTACTAGGAGAACAATTAGCACCGTGTTCTAAATACATTGTAATATTTATATCTATATAACCAATTCCAAAAATAAACTGATCAGTTGTAATCTTTCTTGTTTCACCTGCCTCTAGATCTGTTAAATTGTGAATTGTTTCAAAATGAATTTTATCAAAATAGCCGCCATCAACTTCAATTTTACATTCAGCAATTTTTGGTAATTCATCACCGTCATTTGTTACAAAAAGTTTAATTTTTCCAAATCCACCCTTTATCGATTTTATATTAACCTGACTGGTTTCATCTTCATTGTCCGATGAAATAACAATTTTATCCCTGCTATTATGATTGGACTCAAAACAGATGGATGAAAAATCATTTTCACTACTTTTATCCATCTTTTTTAAATCACTGTTTTCAACTGATTTGAAAATCAATGAACCCTCTATCTGATTTTTGTTATTTGACTCATTTGGTAACAAATTTGCGTTTAAAACGGGTATTAAAGAAGATGCAAATATAAGGATTATTTCAAGAATAACTACCGTTTTTTTATATGAACGCATTTATTATCAATTTCTCCGTTAAAATGTAATAGGAAATCTCGTATGAGATTATTATTAATAAACATTATTAAAAGATAAATATATAATTTTCGTACTCTCATATGGAAATTATAAAAAAAAAAGAAAAAATTATGGTCGCAATGTTCCAGCAAATACCTGCCAAGCAAGAGCAGATTTTGCAACCAAGCTTAGTACTATATACATTTTTTCTCCATATAGATAATCTTTCCATTTGCCGATTTTTTTGTATTGAAGTACCATATTTATTGCAAACAAATTAAAGAATACCGCAATTGACACAAAGATACCTATTACAAAATCAGGTATTTCACCACTACCATAGGTAGATGAAGCTATTAATTGTATAAATATTACAACCCATGGGACAAATCCTGCTATACATCCTATAATATAAGATGTCCAATCGGTATTTTTAGTTGTTTGATTATGTACCTCCATCACGAGACCCATAAGGTTCATTACCATTGTGAGAGTAAATAATGCAATCAAAGTCCCAATATCATAGATACCTGTAAGCATAGCAATTATCCAGATCATAAGAGATGCGCTAAAGGCATATTCTATCCATCTTGCTTTATTCATATGTTTTTTAAGGTTTTTAACATACCAGTCATATAGTACTGTTGCAAGTAGGAAATGTGCTGTTGCTGACATGAAAAGAAATAATGCTACTAATGGTGCTAGCGGTATTTCAAAAACAGTTGCAACTTCAGATTCCAAAGATTGTGTTGCTGGTTTAAACGCTAAATATGTTGTTGTTATCTTCCAAGATTCAAAACTACTCAAATAAAGCATTAGTAAGCCTTGAATCAAATGAAACGTTCCCATAACAGCATTAAATTTTTTTAAAAAAACAAATTTTACTTTTTTTTCCTCAACCATTTTAAAAACACGCTCCTAAAAGGTAAAAGCTTATTCAATATTTATGGCTTTTGTATAAAATTTACAAGAAAATTAGATACGCAATAACTTAGTATATCTTAATTGAACAATATACGAGGATATCTCAATTGAAATCCAAAGAAAAATGAGTTCAAGAAAAATACTCAATAAGTAAAAAGGAATAAGTGGGAAATTGAATATTCTAAAAAAGTTATAAAGACCATTTGCTGCTGCTACAAAAACAAAAATAAAAATTGATACACTATAGAGCAGTAAAATATCAGATTTTTTCCCCACATATTTTGCTCCTAAAGGAAAAGAAATAATGGCCCCTGCTAGAAACGAAAAAACTAGAAACCAAATCAAAAATAACAAAGAATCCAAACCTGTAAAAACTGTAAAATATGCAACAAATGGAATAGAACAAAATAGGGGGACCAAAAGAGAAAACATTTTACCTTTAACAATAGTTTTGCTAGAAATAGGTATATTCCTCAAGAACCATAGAGTATTTTCTTCATTTAAAAATAAACTAAGAGCAATAAATACTGATGAATAAATTGTTAAAACATAAACCCCTAGAAAAGCATAAGTTGAATCAGGAATCTTTGAGGTGATAGCATCTATACTCTCAGGTAAATCAATTGCATCTTCATCTTCAGCTAGATAACCAGATGATGCTCCAAGAATAACAGATGAAACTATAATACTAATCAAAAGTTTCTCACGCCATAAAATTGTTACTTCTTTGTAAAAAATTGAAAGAATTGGCTTTTGAATTTTTACCTGGTTTTTTTCTTTGACTCTATTTTTTCTAGGGACATATAAAAATGACTCAAGCATTTTATTTAAACTAAAATACAAATAAATCAAGGAAATAAAACATAAAACTATTATCATAAATATCTCATTATTCAACCACAACAAACCAATAAAAACAGATACTGGGATTAAACGATATTTTTTTCTACTAAAAAAATGAAGACATATTATTACACCCAATATTGATGAAAGAACGATTCCTAATGTATACTGTAGATAGACATAATTCACAAAATCATAAGAACGAGCACCCGCCATGAGTAGAAAAACAGTGTAAAGTATTGAAAAAAGAGCCCATAAACCAAGTTGTATCCAAAAAACTGTTAAAAAAATTTCAAAACCTGTTTTTACATGATTTACTGGTGATGATAAACTATACACAATCTCAGGGGAATTTGTAAAGTATCGGTAAAAATCATATACTGCCTTTATCATAAAAACAAAAAAAACCATAAAAAATAAATCATCTAGATTTACATAAATTTCTGAGTTTAAAAAAAACATTGATAACCCAGTCATCATTACAACCGAGAATACCATCATCAAAGAAAAAATAAAATATAAACCTGGGGACTGCTCTATATTTTTTTTTAGATTTCTATAGGCATTTGTCAACATTAAATTATAGGTTTCAAGCATTTTTTATATCAACTTATTTTTGCTTCCTCAAAATATGATTTTTCAATGTTTCCATGTTTTTTTATAAATGTTTTCACTGGACCATGTGAAACTACTCGGCCTTTTATGAGAAAATATACTTCATCAGCTACATCTTCAACTAGAGAAGGTGAATGAGTAGCTATAACTGTCGTACCTTTTCTTTTGCTGATAAAATTTTTCAATGTTTTTGATGTCAGAGGATCTAGACCCCATACAGGTTCATCTAACAAAAGATTATTGGGTTTATGCATAATTGCTGAAATTAAGGATATTTTCTGTTTCATACCCTTTGAATAAGAACCTAATTCGTTATCCAGAAACTGACCAACACCTAATAATTCTGAGAGTTTATCTATTTCATCTTCAGCGTTTTTTAAACTCCTAAGAGATGCAACATAATAAAGGAATTCTCTACCAGTTAATCGTTCATACATATAAGGCATTTCAGGAAGATAACCAATATTTATACGTGCATTTAATGAGTCATGAACAATAGAATAATCATCAATAGAGACAGTACCTTCATCAAAATTTAAAACACCAGCACAGATTTTTAATAAAGTACTTTTACCAGCACCATTTTCACCCATAATAGCTGTAACATTAGAATCCTTGAAATCAAATGAAACCCCATCCAAAGCTAGAGTATTAAAATATTTTTTTGTCAAATTTTTTATAACTATCATTTTAAACCGAGTAAACCCCCAAAATAACTAACTATATAAAAAATAATAGGTTACCAAAAATCTAAAAAAATAATATAATAGGAGAAAATACTATTTTATGGAAAAAGAAAAACAACATGCGATATTAATCTCAAAATTATTATCACCAGTTTCAATAGCATTCATTACAATACTTATTATATCACTTTTTCCAATAAGCCCTACAGACGAATTCAACCCTTTATTAAGCATAATTTTAGGAATATTATTATTATGTATTTTCCCAGTTTTTATAGTTTTAATATACTATAAACGAGGAGTTGTTGATATATGGGTTTCAGAGCAGAAAAAACGCACCCCTTTCTATATTGTTGCCATCATAGGTTATATTTTAGCTTCTTTGATATTCTATCAGATAAATTATCAAAATATGTTTGTTCTATCGCTGGCATATTTATTCGTAACAATAACAATAGTAATAGTAAACCAAATATCAAAGGTTAGTAGCCATACCGGCGGTTTGGTAGGCCCTCTAACGGCTATAGCGTTTATGTATGGATTCTATGTAATACCATTACTTTTTTTGTATCCACTTGTTTTTTGGGCTAGAAAAAAATTGAATGCACATACTACTCTTCAGTTAATTAATGGAAGTATAATATCTTTGGTAATAACATCAATTATCTATATTATTTTGTATTAGTAGCCGCATTACATCTTAATATACTGTAGGTTTGATCTATAAAAATTCGACCTAAAACAAAACCATAGAAAGTTTTTTTGTACTCTGATATACCAGCTTTCACTGTTGCTTCAACGGTTAACAAACCCAGTCTATACATCAAAGATTTTTCAGGGGTTGAAATCTTAGTTAATTTATCAACTTCTAAAGCGTCAATTGTTCCATTGCTAGATATGTTTACACCGCCAAATATCCCACCTTCCACGATTAAACTCCACTGAAAATCAGATATTGCTTGATTTCCAATATTTGTAACATAAACACTTACTTTCCCAAAATCAATAAATGCTATTTTCATTGAAATATCCACTATTTGATATTTTTCCATTAGAGGAAAAAAATCCTTTGAGTTATCTGCTATATCATATGAGGTATCACCAATACCGTCCCTGTTTGTATCTGTTCCATCGTAGTCATCCCAGTAGTTTCCTTCATTATAATCAGAATTCCAAATATTAGCCCCTAGGTCTAAGGCTTGGTTTGTATTGTTTATAAGATTGTTATGGTAAAAAGTATTATTAAAAGGAGCAGGGCTCAAAGGAGATGGATGTATTTTAATACCTGTATCTAGCGTGTTTTTAATTGTGTTTTCAATTACTAGATTATCGCTACATTTAGATGTTGTAAGTGAAGTGACATCATCAGTAAAATATAAACCAAATAATTCAGTATTTTCAATACAATTTCTCTGTATTATGTTATCACTTGAGCTATCAATATATATTCCTAATTTACAGGTTTGTATATTGTTATTAAATATATTATTACTTTTAGAATTGTATAGATGAACGCCTATGAAATTATCTGATATGGAATTACATGAAATATAATTATTTTTTGAATTCCAAAGCTCAATTGTTCCGAAATATTCCAATTTTTGAGAAGCGAAAAAATTATTAAAAACAAGTGTATTAGAGGAATTAATAAGAAAAACGCCAATTATATCAAAATTGAATTTACTGCTTGATATCTCACAATCGCTACAGTTGATAAGTGCCACCCCTACAGGCGTATTGGACAGATTTAAGTTTTTTAATGCAATATTTTTACAATCAATAAGAACAACCTGACCTGCATTATTGATTAATTTATTAGATCTTTTTTCATAATAAACAAGCGGTTTATCGTTTACATAATTACCATATACAATATTGTTTTTAGATCGGAAAAAAAATATCCCATCATCGTAGAAATTATTATTATATATCTCATTGTACGAACTCTCAATGTAACAACCAAATCCTGTGTTTTTAGTAAAATCATTCATACAGATAGTTAAACCAGTTGAAAATACACTTAACCCCTCAAAATTATAAAATATTTCGTTTCCCTTAATTAAACAATTATTACAATTTTCAGATACATGTATTCCAGTGGTAGCTAAAGTACCCTGAAGGAAATTATTGATAATCATAATATTATAGGAACCACTACCAACTAAGAGACCAAAATGTTCATAATTGAAAAAAGAATTATTTTCAATAAGAGTGTTATTTTTATTATCTAAAAATAAACCGTAATAGCTACTGCAATTGATTTTATTATTGATGATTTTTGTGTTATTTGATGAAATATACACACCTGATAGTTTATAACCCCACAATGAATCTGAATCTGTAATTGTAAAACTCGATAAGTTCACATGATCTTCAAAGATGCTTACTACAGAATCATCAGTAATTGCACTTATTATTGTATTATCCCTGTTTTCACCAACTAATGTGATTTTTTTATTTATTTCAATATTTTCGTTGTATGTACCATTAAAAACATATATTCTATCATCCTCAGATGCATTGTCAATTGCATCTTGAATGCATTCATAATCGACACCACCATCATCATCAACCAAAATATCCCAATCATTTAACAAATAAATATTATCATTAAATTTCGGATTTTGAGAAATACTGTTATTTTTTATGATTAGAGCTTCAGCAGATAAAACGCCAAATATTAATAAAAAAATTGTAAAAAAAACCAAATTTCTATTATTTATACTCATTACCTTCCCCCAGAAATTCAACTAGATTTAGTATATAGTATTATATAATACTTTTGTCAAAAAATGTAAAAAATAACAAAATGTTAATTTTTATTTGACTTTATGTAAATGTACAGTTCCATCTTTGAAAACTACCCATCTAAGCCGATCACCATCCTTAAGATCTAGTATATCTACCACCTCAGATGGAACAGTGATTCTTCTTCTAGAGCTTCTAATAGTAATGGCTGTTTCAGTTATACATTTAACTTCATCTAAGTCAACTTTCATGTTAAAGTAAGTCTCCTTTTTTTATTAGAATTGCATTCTTAATAAAATAATTTGCCCTATAAAAAAAGAAGAATTAGATCCCTTTTTTTACATCAAGTATATTTTATAGAGAAGAAAGGTTCCTATCCCTAATGCATATATGGGTATTACTATTCTCCACATTTTATTTGGAAGTACTCTTACTATGTATGGTGAAACCATTGCTGCTATAAAACCACCTGTGAAAACAGAGGGGAGTAGAACAAGATCTATTGTTATACCATATGATGTTATGAAAACAAATGTTAGTACTCCTACTATAGATACTATTCCTTCTGAGAGTGATACTATTGCTGTTGCTGTTTTTTCATAGATTCCGGAGAATATTTGTCCCATCATAACAACTGGTCCGTATCCTCCAGCGCCTATTCCTTTGTTGAATCCCGCTAGTCCTGAGAAAAATGTTAGGAGTTTTGGTCGATATTTTTGGTTATTAGTTTTTAGTTTCATCATACCTATTATTCCCATGAATAGAACAAGTATTGCTACATATGTTTTAATAAAATCTATTGTTATTTCAAAGGCAAGATACGTTAAAAGAACTGAGAATATTATTGATAAACATCCTATTGCTGCAATCATAAACATTATTTTCGTCTCAGGGTTTAATGGTCTTTTGAATCTGAATTTAACATTTTCGAATTCATGATGAAAGGCTGCTGATGTTAAACCTGTTATTCCTTCTGATAATAATAGTATTGGTACTACTTGTAAAGGGTTGTATCCCATTATTAATAACAGTGGCGTTAAACCTGTTCCAAAACCCATACCTGCAGAGGAATCCATGGTTTCAAATAGAAATGCAAGCAATATTACCAATAAAATTAAAGCTATTGGCTTTTTTCATCAATTTATAAGCATTGTTATAAAGAAGGTTCCCTTTTTCTTCTTCTTCACCAATATTGAGAAGTGCAACACGGGGTTGTT
>CAZOBL010000024.1:0-3106 GCA_964578185.1 uncultured Thermoplasmatales archaeon | reverse complement strand
ATTACCAATAAAATTAATTCCATTTTAAACCCAGCTGAATTTTTATAGAAATATTAAGAAAAATATCATTACAACGGCATAGAATAATAAAGCAGTGATTATTTTAAAAATTGAACTTTTTTTAATTTTCATTCTTTGAAACATCGTCATTTCTGTATCTATCAACTTGGCAATATGGCCTATTTCATCCATATCCAAATATTCGTCCTGCAATTTTTATCACCAAAAAAAGTATGTTTTAAAAGTATAAATATTTATTGGTAATTAACATATAACTATTGGTTATATTCATATAATAAACCCTTTGCTTCCAACCAATAATTTTAAAAGCTTTGTAAAAATTGGAGGAAAACACAATGATAGGAATCACTTATCATAAAGATTATAGCAAATACGACCTTGGATTGGATCATCCTTTAATTGGAGATAAACCAAAAAAAACCATAGAATACCTAAAAAAAAAGAATTTACTTGATAATATTGAAATCTTTGAACCTAAAGCTGCAAATTATGAAGATTTAATAAGAGTGCATAGTAAAAATTATGTTGACCTAGTAAAAAAGCTTAGCGAAAATGGGGGAATACTCTCTCATGATACCCCTGCTCCAAAAGGAATATACAAATATGCGACAATACCAACAGGGGGTAGCATCTTATGTGGTAAAAAACTCATGGAAAATTATAGGGTTATGATTAACCCTCTTGGCGGATTCCACCATGCCAGTAAAAGTTACTCTTCAGGTTTTTGTTTTTTCAATGATATTGCAGTTGCTATTGAATACTTGAAAGAAAAATATGCTCTGAAAAAATTTGCCATAATAGATTTAGATGTCCATCATGCAAATGGAACACAAGATATATATTTTGCAGACCCTGATGTTTTAAATATTTCTGTTCACCAAGATGGAAGTACACTATATCCTGGCACAGGAGCAATTGAAAAAATAGGAAAAGAAAAAGCAAGGGGATACAATATTAACCTACCATTACCACCAGGAACTGGCAATAAAGCTTATATGTATGCCTTCACCGAAACAATACCTATTTTAATAAATCAATTCAACCCCCAGATGATAATTTATCAATCAGGAGTAGATACTCATTACTCTGATCCTCTTGCAGACTTAAAAACCACGTATCAAATATTTTATCATCTCGCAAAAAAAATCAAAAATCTTTCTGCAAAGACCTGTAATAAACTATTTGTCCCTATGGGGGGAGGATACAATAGTCAATCTAGTATATTTGCTTATTACAATATTGTGAGTGGTATAGTTAAAAATAAAGATTTTATAGTTGAAGACGACAAATTTGAAAATGAGCAAATCGACGAGGTTAAAAAAAGAGTTAAAAAACTAAAAATACTGTTAAAACCCTATTGGGATTTTGATTGAAAAAATTTCAAATCGTCGATAATTTTATTAACAAGTCTAGGATATGCGGTCACGCCGCAACATTTATATCATATGGGAGGCGGTTAAAACGAGCGTTGTAAATCTTGAAAAAATATTCAAACCCGAAGGAATAGCAGTAATTGGAGCTAGTAATAAAGTTGGTTCTGCTGGTTATCGAATTTTTAGGAACCTTATTGGCTCAGGATATGAAGGCGTGGTATTTCCTGTAAATCCAAAATATGAAAGCATCCAAGGAGTGCAGGCTTACAAAAAGATTGAGGAACTACCAAAAACACCAGATCTGGCAATAATTGTTACACCTGCAAAAGTTGTAATAGATGTCGTTAAGGAATGCGGGAAAAAAGGAATTAAAGGAGTTCTGATAATATCTGCAGGTTTCAAAGAAATAGGTAAAGAAGGACGGGAAAAGGAAAAGGAACTTAAAAAAATTGCTGAGAAACACGACATTAGAATTGTTGGGCCTAACTGTGTTGGAATTATTTTACCTTACCTTAAAATGAATGCTACATTCGCAGGGGCTATGCCAGAGGAAGGAAACATTGCCTTATTCTCCCAGAGTGGTGCAATTTGTGGTTCAATTCTCGACTGGGCTGCAAGTGCGAAGGTAGGTTTTAGTTCATTTGTTTCCGTTGGTTCAATGATGGATGTTGATTTTGGTGATCTAATAGATTATTTTGGACGAGATTCTCATACAAGAAGTATTGTTATTTATGCAGAAAATATAACAAATGCACGAAAATTTATGAGTGCAGCTAGAAGTTTTGCACGTGTAAAACCAATTATCGTAATTAAATCAGGACGATTCAAAGAGGGCGCAAAAGCAGCTAGTTCACATACTGGCGCAATGGCTGGTGAAGATTATATTTATGATGCTGCATTTAAAAGAGCGGGGATGGTACGTGTAAAAGAAATTGGAGATCTATTTAATTGCGCAGCAATTCTTGCAAAACAACCCAGGCCTACGGGGCCAAATCTTGCGATTATTACAAACGCTGGCGGACCTGGAGTGTTGGCAACTGATGCAGTTGTTGAACAAGGAGGTAAACTGGCAAAACTCTCAGATGAAACCATGGAAAAACTTAATTCCTTTTTACCTGCCCATTGGAGTAAATCAAATCCAATAGATATAATAGGCGATAGCGATGAGGAAGTATATAGAAAAACAATTGATGTATGCCTTGAGGATAAAAACATAGATGGCATATTGGTAATATCCGTCCCTCAAGTTATGGCAAATCCAAAAGAGTTAGCAGATCATATAATTGACCTTTCAAAAAAATCGACAAAACCAATTCTTACTTCCTTTGTAGGCGAAGAAAGTGTTCAATATGCTCGTCAACTACTTAACAGAAATGACGTGCCAACATATTCCACTCCTGAAGAAGCAGTAAAATCATACATGTATCTTTATCATTACGCTCGACATCTTGAACTTTTATATGAAACACCTGAAGAGAGACATATAAAAAACACAGAAGAAGACCAAGAAAAAATCAAAAAAATCATACAAAATGCACTTGATGAAGGACGGACAATTTTAAATGAAAACGAAGCAAAGGAAGTAATAGAGCTTTATGGTATAAAAACTACAAAACCAAAGATTGCAAAAAACGAAGATGAAGTAGTAAAAATCTCAGAGGATATTGGTTATCCAGTGGTTATGAAGATTCATTCACCGGATATAACTCATA
>CAZOBL010000023.1:0-22145 GCA_964578185.1 uncultured Thermoplasmatales archaeon | reverse complement strand
TTAGCCAATTAAGCAGATTTTGTCTACAATTTTCAAATAAATAACAAATACCATTAGAAAACTATAAATAGTAGAACTAACACAATAATATTCCAAGAAGAAAAAAACAATTATGTTTATTAAAAATTTGTAAAATATTTGATGCAAGAAGAGGTTGTATAATAATGAATATTATAACACTTGAAGATTTATCTAGAGCAATATCAAATAGAGTTGGTATAGATTTAGAAGAAGCACGTAGAGACGCTGGTTTTGTAATGGATGTTTTTGGTTTCCAGGATAGAGTAATTGATAATGTTTTAGACCCTGAAGATCGTCAACTTTTCTACATCCTTGAGGAAGAGGGAATGCTTACAACTGAGCGTGAAGAAACTACACTTTATGATGGTCGTGAATGGCGAACTCACTACTGGATTATAAGAAAAGATATAATCCTTAAATACGCTAAAGATAAAAATAAAAGATCTGGTACTGTGCTATCTGATAAACAAACAATTGAAGATATATCAGATGAAGCAATTTATGACTCACTTGAAGATCAAGCATGGGTCACTAGAAAATTTGAAGAATAAAATATATTTTTTTTATTTTTTACATTTTTTTTCAAAAAAATTAATAAATAACCCCTAGTTTCATTATTTTCTCAGTTGTAAAAATTTATTATGAGAAATATTGTTAAATTAGGTGTATGTCTATGTCGAAGAGAAAAATAATTGTAAGTTCTGAATCTGTTACTGAGGGTCATCCTGATAAAATGTGTGATCTTATTTCAGATTCTATTTTGGATGAGGCTTTAAATCAGGATGAGAATTCTCGTGTAGCTATTGAGACTGGTACTAAAAATGGCGGTGTTATGGTTTTTGGTGAGATGACCACTTCTGCGTATATTGATCTTCCTCGTGTTGTTAGAAATACTATTAAGGATATTGGTTACACAAAGTCTGAGTATGGAATTGAGTGGTCTACATGTTCTGTTTGGGTTCAGATTACTGAGCAGAGTCCTGATATTGATATGGGTGTATCTGAAGGTGATGGTCTGCATAAAAAGCAGGGTGCTGGTGATCAGGGTATGATGTATGGTTTTGCTTGTGATGAGACTAAGAGTTTTATGCCCTTGCCGATTGATCTTGCTCATAAACTTACCCGTAAGCTTGCTGAGATTCGTAAAAAAGAGATTGTACCATATCTTCGTCCTGATGGTAAATCTCAGGTGTCTATTGAATATGATGAGAATGGTAATCCTATTCGTGCAGATACTATTGTTTTATCTACTCAGCATGAGGGTGGTATTTCTCATAAGAAGATTCAGGATGATATGATTAAACATGTTATAAAACCGGTTTGTAAGAAATGGATTGATAAGGATACTGTGTTTCATGTAAATCCTACTGGTTCTTTTGTTCGTGGTGGTCCTTATGCTGATGCAGGTCTTACCGGCCGTAAGATAATTGTTGATACTTATGGTGGTGTTGGTCGTCATGGCGGCGGTGCCTTTAGCGGTAAGGATCCTACTAAGGTTGATCGTAGTGCCGCATATGCTGCTCGTTATATTGCTAAAAATATTGTAGCTGCAGGTATTGCGAAGCGTTGTGAAATTCAGCTTGCTTATGCAATTGGTGTGTCTGAGCCTGTTTCTATTAATATTGATTGTTTTGGTACCAATAAGATTTCTTTGGAAAAGATTGAGCAGCTTGTACGTGATTTTTTCCCATTGTCACCTAGTGATATTTTAAAGTATCTTGATTTAAGACGTCCTATCTACAAGAAGACTGCTGCGTATGGTCATTTTGGTCGTGATGACCCTGATTTTACTTGGGAGAAAACTGACAAGGCTGATGTTTTAAGAAAAGAAGCTGGTTTGAAAAAATAAAAAAATCCTATTTTTTTTTCCTTTTGATTATTTTTTCGTTAGTTTAAAGTAAACGTTAGTTTATAATGTTATTATCGTGTCTTTGAAGGTTGGTTTGAGGGAAAATAAGTTTTATTTACTTATTGCATTAATTGTTCTAGTTGTAATTGTTTTAGCTGTTTTTTTTAGTGAACGTGACTTTACATCTGCAGTTGTCCCATCGAGTTATTTAGATAGTGGTTGGTATGAGGATATTTCTGAAAGAGAAATGGGTTCTAGTTTTTTTGGTTTTGAGGGATGGCATAGTTTTACATATTGTGTAAATAATGATAGTTATCCAGCTTATCTTACTGTTACTACTTTTAAGACCTTGTTTATGATGAGTGAAAGTGATCTTAGAGATACTGTTTTGGATACTATTGTTGAGAGTTCATCTGAGCAGGATATTTTTATAAATATGTCTAGTAAGATAACTGGTGAGCGTAAGCTTAAGAATGGGCATAAAACAATGTATTTTGTTTTTCAGGGAAATGATTCTTCTGGTAATGTGTCTGAAGATGTAATGTTTATTGGAGAAACTTGGAATTGTGGTAATAGTGGAACTTCTGTTATATGTATAGGTTTTGCACAGATCTCTGATAATTTAGAAAATAACTCATTATATTTTGAATATTGGAAAAAAATTGTTGGCGATAACAAGGGTACTTTTGGTGAAGAATTTAAAATAGGTGATGGTCTTATATATAATGTAAGATGTCACTCTGATTCTTGAATGTCAGCTTTTTGAAGATCGTAGCCGGCGGGGCAATCTATTGATTTATATGTTTTGAGGATTTTGTATTTTTTATCTTCGTTTATCTCTTCATCACAGAAACATAAACTGTAGTTTTCACATCCGATGTTATTACATTCTTTTTTCTCTATTTTAACTGTGCTTCCTTCGGATAGTTTCTTTGCGATACTTGTGGTTATAGGCAATTCTTTTACTTCAACTACAGCTACACTTGCGTCGTGTACACTGCAGCTGTGTCTTTTGTCACGTACATTTGTTATCTCATATCTTCTACCTTTTTTAAGATTGAAACATACATTTTTGAGTTTGCAGTTTCTGCAATCATTTTGAGGTCCAAGATATACAAATTCATTTCCTTTTTTAGCTAGTTTTTCTCCTATAAGTGTTACTAAAGCCATATTTATATTACTCCTGTTGTTTTCGCGAGTTTTTTTGCTGCATCTTCTGTTAAACCTTTTTCACCAAGAATTGTGTATCTTTCAGGTCTAATTTCCTGAGCTCTTACTAATGCTTCGACTATTTTTTTCTTTGAGACCCCCAGTTCATATGCAGTTACTGGTGCACCGATTTTTTTAAGTGCTTTTCTAATCTCCTCCCAGTCGCCTCCATGTAGATACATCATCAGTATTGCTCCTATGCCACATTGTTCTCCGTGTAAGGGTGTTTTATGTCTCATATTTTTAAGCATTATCCCCGGTCCAAGATGATCTAGCATATGGGAAAACATATGTTCTGCACCAGACGCCGGCCGGGTGTTTCCTGCAACGCTCATAGCCACCCCGGATACTATCATTGCTTTTACTGCAATCCATGCTGATTCTTCTGTATCTGGTCTTATATCGCCTGCGTTTTCAATTAGCATTTCAGCTGCAGTTTTAGCAAGGACTGCTGCGTGACTACTGTATTCTTCTCCTTTGAGACGATGTGCAAGTTCCCAATCCATAACCGCAGGTATATTTGATATTACATCAGCACATCCTGCAGCTAGCATTCTATAAGGTGCTTTTGCAATTATTTCTGTATCTGCAAGTATTGCCACAGGCGATACTGCGGTTTTTGATACAGATCCTTTATTATGTTTTAAAGAAGCTCTTGGTGAAGCGATTCCATCATGTGCAGCGGATGTTGGAACACTAATAAATGTCTTTTTTAAATCAAAGGCGGCAAGCTTTGTTACATCAATTACACTTCCACCACCAACCCCTAAGAGCATATCTACTTCGTGTTTTTTTGCAACTTTTATCACGTTGTTTACTTGATGTACAGTAGAAGCATTAATTGTTTTATCTTCTACTTTGTAGCCTGCTTTTTTAAGTATTTTTTTAATCTCATTTCCTGCTATCTTTTTTGTTTTTTTGTCAGATACTACAAGAGCAGAGTCTCCTTTACTTATCCTGTTGCATAGTTCAGCTATCTGTTGAGTCGTTTTATGCCCAACAATAATTTCCCTAGGAAAAATCATTGTTTTGGACTTCGTGAATCTTTTCATAATTCAAATTGTGAACCATGGGCTTAATATATTATTTTTTCCTTTCCCAGAGTGAAAAAAGATGTCGAAATTGGATGAATTGATGGAAAATATCGATAAAGTACTCGTTTACAGCGCAATTATTGCTGTAGTTATTGTAATGTTTGGTCTGGTTTTTCTCCCTGAGTTATTTTATGATAATTGGATATGGAAATATTATTGGGGTCCTGTAGTTGCTGATGCATCTGGTGGAACAGCTGTTTTTAATGGTGTTGAAGCCAATGAAGGTTATACCATTGTATCTGAGATTACATATGGGTTAATTCTTATCTCTGGTATTTATGGCATCTACAGGCTTTTAAAGAAGTTAGATATTGTTGTTGATTGGCATTTCGCTCTTGCCCTGCTTCCTTATATCGTGTTTGGGCCTGTTACACGTTCACTTGAGGATAGTGGTTATTTTTCTCCACCATGGGTTTATTGGTTTATCTCTCCTCTTATATATGTTCAGATTGCAGTTTATGCAATATTTTTCTTATTACTTGGTTACTATCTCAATGAGAGGCTTGATAAAGATTATTTATCTGTTAATAGAGTGATTTTTGCTGGAGGTTTAGTTTTATTAATCCCTTCTTTGTATCTTGTTGCTATTTGGATTCTCGGTGATCAATGGAGTTCCACTACAGGTGTTCGTTTTGATGTTTTTTTGTTGGTTTCATTTTTGGTATTATTTATAGTGGGTTTAGTTTATATTTTTTCAAAATATTTTGAGAAAAAATGGGATTTTTTAAAGGTTTATAGAAATCCTTTGAATTTAGCAATGCTTTTCGGTCATCTTGTTGATGGTACTGTAAGTTATATTAGCATTAAAGATCCTTTGAATTGGGGTCTTTTTTATGCTGAGAAACATCCTGCTTCTAATCTGCTTTTAGAAGTCTGGGGCCCACTTTTTCCTATTGTTAAATTCTTGCTGATTATTTTTGTTATTTACGTTTTTGATGTATTATATAAAGAGGAGTTCAAGGATCATTTAACACTTTTGAATCTTCTGAAGATTGGTATTTTAATTCTTGGTTTTTCACCAGGTCTTCGCGATCTTTTAAGAGTTACGATGGGGGTATAAATTTTTTTGCGTCGTCATCCAGATTGGTTAAAGGTCAAAATTCCTAGTGGAAAAGAATTTGTAAAAATGAAGAAACTTCTAAGAGGTGCAAAACTGCACACAATTTGTGAAGAGGCAAAATGTCCAAATATAGCTGAATGTTTTGGAAGTGGTACTGCAGTTTTTTTAATTCTGGGCGATATTTGTACTAGAAATTGTAAATATTGTAATGTGAAGTACGGCGATCCACTTGATTTAAATCCTAATGAACCACACGATGTAGCATTGAGCGTTCAAAAACTAGGTCTTAGTTACGTTGTCATCACCTCTGTTACACGTGATGATTTGCCAGATGGTGGAGCCGGTGTTTTTTATGATACTGTTAAGGAGGTAAAGAGACTTAATCCTGATTGTAAGGTTGAAGTTTTAATACCTGATTTTAAAGGTGATTCTAATCATTTAAGGAAGGTAATTGATTCAAAACCTGATGTTGTTAATCATAATATTGAAGTTGTTAAAGATTTATTTATATCTTTTAGACCCAAAGGAGATTATTACCTCAGCCTTGATTTACTAGGAAAAATTAAGGAAATAGACAGTTCAATTAAATCAAAATCTGGTTTTATGATCGGCTTTGGAGAAAATAAAAATCAAATAACTAATACAATTAAGGATTTAAGTGACTCAAATGTTGATTTTTTGACTATAGGGCAATACCTACAACCCGCTAAAGAGCATGTTGAAATTAAGAAATATTATACTCCTTCTGAATTTGAAGAATTTAGGGATATTGCTTTAGATATGGGTTTTGAACATGTGGAATCTGCGCCTCTTGTTCGTAGTTCCTATCATGCTAAAGATGCTTTTTGTTAAATAAATATTATATATCTTGTTCTTGTTTTGCTTTCCTTGTTGAATTGTCATGATTTCAAAATCTGTATATAAAATTCCTAATGGTAAACTTGTAAAGATAAATCTTGAATATGATGAAAATTCAAAAAAAATAGTAAATATTAGTATCATGGGAGATTTTTTTGCGTATCCCTCTGAGTCCATTGAAATTTTAGAACAAGAGTTGAAAAACACTTATCTATCAAGGGAAACCCTATCTGATAAGATTGAGGAAATTATTAAAGCATATGATTTTGAGTTTATTGGTCTTAGCAGTCAAGGGCTAACTGATGGTATATTGAGGTGTTTAAGATGACGGAGAAATGGCGTTTTCTTGTGACAGATGCAAATAATGCTTACATGAATATGGCAATAGATAGAGCCATTTTAAAGGCTAACAGTGAAGGACTTGCTTTACCAACTGTTAGGTTTTATTATTGGGACCCTGCAGCTATTACTATTGGTTATTTTCAAAGTCTCAAAGATGAGGTTAATCTTGAAAAGTGTAAAACTTTTGGTATAGATTATGTTCGTCGAATTACTGGTGGTGGCGCAGTTTTTCATGAAAATGAATTAACATATAGTATTGTGGTACCTGAGTCTCATAAGAAGATGCCTAATAATATTATGGATAGTTATGGCTCTATCTGCGGTGCTGTAATGAGGGGTTTAAATAACTTTGGAATTGAGTGCAAATATCATCCTATCAACGACATTTTAGCTGATGGTAAGAAATTATCAGGTAACGCTCAAACTCGTAAACACAACACTGTTTTGCAGCATGGTACAATTCTTTTAGATGTTGATGTTGAGAAAATGTTTTCTGTTTTACGTGTCCCTAATGAAAAAATTAAAGATAAACTCATTTCAAATGTTAAGGATAGAGTTACATCTGTTAAACATATTGTAGGTAAAAAAATAGTTTTTACAGATATTTTAAATGATATGAAAAAAGGTTTTGAAGATGAGTTTAATGTTGAACTGGTAGACGGAAAGCTTACTGATTATGAGTTAAAACTTGCTGATAAATATGATAGGGAATGTTTTTCAACAGATGGCTGGAATAATAAAAAATAGAAAAAAAAAGGTTTTTGAGTTTAATTTGATAATAAACCGTTTTTTAGGCTATGTAGTAATCTTCTAGTATCTGTGTAACCGAAAAAGTTGACACGCCAGAACCTGAGGTTGTCTGTGCTTTTGGAACTATACCATTAGATGTTAACCAGATTTTCATATTTGCTTCAACACCTGTACTTGTTGATGATGTTTGTTGGTTCTGTTCCATTTCTAAAACATAGCAGTTCTGATAGGTAGTTCCTGCAACTGTTACATCTTCGATACCTGTTACTGTAAAAGTCGTGCTTATATCTACTGTTTGACTATCCATTCCCGGTAGGTTCATTGACATTGTATAATCAAAACTTTCAGATTGCCCTACACTGAGTGAATTCAAATTTACCAAGTCCCAATAATCCATTGGTAGATTTGAAGTCATTGTATAGGAATTTCCCATTACACTGGTTGATATAACCATTTCACCTGTTGAATGATCCCAGTCTATCTGCATTGACATGTCATAATCTGCAAGATATGATGGTTGGGAATAATCTATATCTATTGTCATATGAAGAGGCATCATATTTGACTGACGTACATAATATGTGAAATCCATTGTAGTTGCCATATCATATCCGCTAACTGTCAAAGTCATATCTGATTCGCCAATTATTTTATAGCATGTTATACCATTGTAACTTTGGATGCCAACGTTTTGTGCTGTAACTTCACCTACTTTTTCATCTTGATAGTACATACCATACACTGCAGTATATCCCTCAGCTGGAATAGATTGTAGGTTTCCACTTGCTAAAGATTGTAGATTTACAACTGGTCCCTGTGTAGATGTTTGAAATGATTCACTTGTTATTAAAGATCCAGATCCTCCATTGTTACCCTCTGAGTCATCCTCACCCCCCAATACAAGAAAAATACCTGCAGAGGCTACAACTGCTATAACAGCAATGGCAATTACTGCAAATAAAAGTTTTTTGTTTGATCCTCCTACTACATTCCCTACAGGTTTTGAATAAGTTGGTGGCTGAGTAAAGTTTGTGTTTTCACCCATATTTTGTTGATTTGGTGCAGTATTTTGCATTTCATTTAATTTATTTCCACAGCTTAAACAAAAAGCTGATTGATCACTATTTTCATTTCCACAATTTGGACAAATTTTAGACATTTTTATACCTCATAGATTTTTCATCCCATCTTACCCTTTTAAAACGTTTAAATTTTACAGGTTAAGACAAATTTTTATATTTATCAATACTTTGTAACAAAAATAAGTACTAATAATTTATTGTCAATCTTTCAATTTTTCATCTAGATCAACATTTAATCCATCGTTTGCAGCAACTACATTTAGCCTTAGTTTTTTTGACATTTTTTCTGCTATTTCCCAAGGTTTTGCTCGTATCATATTCATTCCAAAATGTGTAAGTATTGTAAGCTTGGGTTTATTTTCTTTAATTATTTTTTCAGCGTCATTTATTGAAAAATGTTGAATATAGTGTTTACTCTCTTTTAAAACAACGTTTATTATGAGTACATCTGATTTATAATGTTTTTCAATTCCTTCAAAATACTTACCATCTGTAACATATGATATTGATATGTTTTCTCCATATATATTCAGACCATATGTTTCAACACCATGTATGTGTTTCACCGGTGTTTTAAAATGGATATTTTCAATATTGTATTCTTTTCCTTCTTTGAGTTTTTCAATTTTTTCAAGGTGGCCTCTAAAATGTTTTAAAACAACAGGATCTTCATCAAGTGCATCTGTTGGTGCAAATAATAATCCTTTTTTTGTACGTCCGCCATTTGTCATCGCTTCAATTAAAATATTTGCATCATTTGAATGATCGATGTGTCTATGTGTTAATATAATAGCATTGAGTTTTCTGGGTTCAAGTTTGGGTTTACTTGAAAGTATTCCTACCAGCGAACCTGGGCCCGGGTCCACAATAAAGTTTGTATCATCAATTGTGAACCAAATTCCTCCTGATTTTCTTAGTTGTCTTGTTACAACAAATCGTGCACCAGCAGTCCCTAAAAATTTAATTCTGTTCATTTTTATCAGTAAGTTTTTAATTATGCGAAATTAATTCCTGCATATGAATATTACTAATTATTGTTACCATCTTGTCAAACAAATTCCTTATGGGCGAGTTTCTACATATGGTGCTGTTGCAAAAGCCCTTGGAAATAAAGGTTATGCTCGTGCTGTGGGGAAATATATGAACAAAAACCCTGATCCTGATTCTATGCCTTGTTTTAAAATCGTTAAAAGCGATGGTAGTATTGGTGGTTTTGGACGTGGTATCGATGATAAAATACGTCGTTTAAATGAAGAAAGTATAGATGTTAAAAACGGTAAAATAGTTGATTTTAAACAGGTTTTTTTTGATGATTTTAAGACAGATTATCCTTTAAAAAAGTTATAATTTTTCGAATTCTTTGCTTGAATAAGAATATATATTTAGTTCTCTTAGCATTTCTTTAAATTTTGTAACTTGGGATTTTTTCATTGATTTTTTGTGGATATATGCACCAGATGCATTTGGTGTTTTTTTTATTGCTTCTTGTATCATTTGTTTATGCATTTTTGAGGATTTTATGTGATATGTTGGTATCATATGTCCGAATGCTGCTTTTTTGTTAAGGGCTACATCTGTAAAACGTGGGGCATAATGTCCGCCGCCTATGCCTATTGAGACTGGTATATCTGTGGGTAGTTCATGTTCATAATTGTATTTTTGTAGTAGTTCTATTATTGATCTGGCTACTGTATCTGCTGGTTTTTGTTTTTTCCATTCTTCAAGTGAGCTGCCTACTTCGGCAAAAAGTGTCGGTATGCTCATGTATGGTCCATGATGTGTGACTTCGTAACATAACTGATGTGGTAATTTGTCTTCTTCAGCGTTTTTATTCATAGTTTTTAGGAGTTGTGTCATCAGTCTGGGTGCTGATAAGCATAAAGTATTTTTTTTCCCACCAAATTTTGCTTCTCCGTAGTTACCGATTGGATGTGTTGTAAGTGTGGGTTTTTTTGATTTACTTCTATGTCTTGATATATATATTGCTTGTGTTGGTTCTATATTTAGCTGGTTTTTTACCTCTTGTTCTATGTTTTCATGTATTATTGTCTTCTCATTTATTGTAACCATGTATATATTTTTCATTTTTTGATGTTGGTATACAGGGTTTTTAAAAATTTTTTTTATTTCATCCCAATTTGTTTGCTGTAATAACCCTTTTTTGATATTAGTGCTTGCCGGGTCTTCATTTGAGGATACTATTAAAACAGTCATATATTATTGCTCCACATGTGTGTTTTTTTGTGGAACAAATTTGTAGGTTGTATTAAAGGTTTTTTTCTTTTTTTAGAAGTTTTTTAATTTTTTGCATCCTGCATAGAAAATGGATTCTGTCTTCAAGGACACATATTTTTGCTATGTTTTTTATTTCATTGACTTCATTTTTACTTGATAGTAGACCAATAATTTTCATATATGTTCAAAAGTATTTTTATTTTATACTATATATAATAATTATTGTACAACTGTTGTCAAATATCTGATTTCAAAAAGGATATATTTTCTTTAATCAGGTCTTAACCATTTTACAATTACTACTATAAATCCTAATACGATTGGTAAAAGAATGATGTAATATTTTATATCAAATTGTAAAAGATACTCAATTATATCAAAACCATAAAAACGCAATAAAACTAAAAATACTAAAAAAGCAGGTATTAAAATACCAATTATCAAAGGTAAAGATTCTTTGTTCAATACACCACCATACAAGTATGTAATATGTAAATGGTGCTTAATATAGTATTTATATTTAGAAGGCTTAGTTTTGAATGATTTTTTGAGATGTTTTTCTCTAATCTCTTTTTATTGGGGAGTAATACTCATTACCCTTGAATATTTCCTCTACTGTACATGTGGTAAAAGCTATATTCATATCTTTTGGGCGATATTTTCCATCCAGTGTGTCCCAGTAAACTTCCATATTGTTTTTTTCTATTGCTAATATAATTCCTTTATACACTTTCGAAGAACCATTATTGTCCGTGTAAATACGTTTTACACGATCTCCAAGTTCAAATGCTTCATAAAGACAAGGATAATTCTTTTTCCCTTTCTCCTCATTTTTCATAATATTTTTCACCTTACCATCAGCTTAACAGGAGTAATTCTGTTATTTACCCTATTTAAAAATATCCTGTAAAAAACATAAAAATGATAAAATATCAAAGTGTAATTATTACAAAAAATTAATAGATGACATGTTACTTTTCTCTTTTTAGGTGTGAGGATAGTGAAAGCAAAATTTATTATAGTTTTTCTAGTCACAGTTTTATTTTTCTCTTTAACTCATATTGAAAATGTATGTGGTGAAAGACTTTTTGTAAATAATACTTCGGATTATAGTAGTATACAATCTGCAATAGACAATGCATCTGATGGAGATACAATTCTTGTCTTGCAAGGTGTGTATTATGAAAATATAATAATAAATAAGTCCGTAAATCTTAGAGGTACAAATAAAGATAAAGTTATTGTTGATGGCCAGGGTGATAATGTAATTTTTATTTCTGCTAATAATGTTACTGTTTCTAATTTAACAGTTCAGAACAGTGGATTTGGATGGTACGATTCAGGGATTTCTATTTATAAAGTTCGTAATTGTGTAGTTAAAGATAATGTTGTCATGGATAATCAAATTGGGATAAATTTGTATGGATTAAGTAATAACAACACCATAATTGGCAATATTATTAAGGATAATCAGGACGGTGTCTGGGTATGGAACTCGCATGAGAATCTAATTTATAACAACATTTTTGTTAACAATAGTCAAAACGCTGAAGATGTTGATGGCAATATTTGGTATAATGCAGAGATCAATTTAGGAAATTACTGGGATGATTACAACGGAACAGATGCTAATGGTGACGGGATTGGTGATGTACCTTATAATATATCTGATGGGAACAGTCAGGATTTATTTCCTTTGATGAGTCCTATAAATCAATCAGAAAAAACAAATAAGTCTGAAGTATCAAGTTTTGATGAAGAAGATCTTTATTTTATGCTTGTATTAGGTATGATAGTTGGACTGATTTTTATTGCACCTATTGCTTACTGGTGGAGAAAAAAATATTTCAGTTAAAAAAACTAGTGTTTTTTATTTCATTTTTTCTTCTTTTTCTATTAGATGATAGCAATATGGATCTGCATGTTTTTTTCCGGTTACAGAAGTTGATACTGAGAGGCATCCACCACGACATTTTTTTCCGTATTTACAATCTTTGCAGTCGCCATTTAAATCCTCTACTTTGAATTTTCTGTTATAATCAGCAAAATCTGGATGGTTCCAAATCTCAGATAGACTCGACTTGCGTATGTTTCCCTCCTTAAAGGAGTCATCTAAAGAAAGGCAGCCTTTAACACCACCATCACTTTGGATCCCAATGGCATACATGCCAGCTGGGCATCCTTTCCAGGGTGCAATATTTACATTAGGTAGAACCTTAGAGTTGTAACCGAAACAATGAGCACCCATGATTGGGAGTTCTTTATAGCTATATTTTTCTCTACTGCTAGCAATAAAGAGACCTGATGCATAAAATTCTTCTTTTGTGAGCATTTGTTCTTCTTTGAAACGACCTACTATTGATGCTATCTGTATCTGCCATGCAACATTTTTATTTAAAAGAGTATCTCTAATAAGTGGTAGTTCCTCAAAATTAATTCTGCTTAGAGTTGTTATTGCAGTTGTGTCAATGTTTCTTTCACGGAGCATATCGATAGCTTCTAATGCTTTTTTATGTGAACCTTTAACCTGTCGAATATAGTCATGTGTTTCTGCTTTTCCCCCATCTAAACTAATTGCCATTGTATCTGGATTTAACTCTTCAATTTTTGAAATATTTTTATCGTTAACAAGAAGACCATTTGAGATAAGGGTTAATTTTAGATCCGATTCTTTTACATATTTAGATATCTCATACCAATCTGGGTGAACCAATGGTTCTCCTCCAAGGATTGTAATTACGTTACATCCCATATCTGATAGCTCATCTATTACCCTCTTCCATTCATCTTTTGTTAGCTCCTTTTCACGTTGTGTGCCTGCTGACGAGCCACAGTGGATACAGCGCATATTACATTTTAATGTAAGCTCAAAAAGAGCGGAATACAGGTGGTATTTTTTTTTAAACATTTTTTAACTCAACTCACATTATTACATATTCTAACATAAAAAAAGGAAAAATGTTTTTTATATCTTTTTTTGGAAATTCACTTAATTGGCATTTTTTAGAGTTGTTTAAAACCCAAATAATAATCTTAGCAGTCTGAAAATCCTGAAATCTTCGATGTTAATTCCTCCGTATCTTTCTCCAAGTACGGTGAATGCTGCTGTTGTAATCCCTATGAATGCAATAGGTATTATTGCCGCAAAAATTACTTGTCTTCTTCTTCGCTTGAGTGTACTTTTTATTTCTTCTCTGTTTATGCCAAGTGTTTCTCCAAAAGATGATAATTTATTTTCGATGTTTTGTTTCATTTATGTCGCCTTCTAAAGTATGCTTTTTTAGTTTAAATAGGTTATTATAATCTTTTGTTACAAATATGTGTCTATATTAACTTTTTAGGCTGATATATTACTATATTATAACTTTTAGTAACTTCATTTAACAAAATTGTTATCTTATGTAGTTTTTATTGTTCCAAGTATTGGTTCATAGATTAGTCCTTTATCCATTAAAGAGTTTAATGATTCCTCTATTGAGTCTTTGTTGAGCCCTTGTTTTTGACAGTTTTCAGTTATATTGTCCCATGATGCACCGTCGTCACCTTCTAGTTTTTTTATAGTTTGAAGTACTTTTTTTTCTATCTCTTCAAAATCTGCATTTTCTTCTTCTTTTTTCTCTGCTTTAGCTACTTGTTTTTTTTCAGTTTTAGTGCTCGTTTTTTTGGTTTCTTTTTTTGGTTTTTTATCAATTTTTTCATCTTTTGTAGATTCCTCTTTTGGAGTTAGATATTCTAGGGATTCCTGTATTATGGCTATATATTTTTCAAGATCTACGTCTGGATAGTTATCTAAAGCTGATTTTATGCCCTCTGATAATTCTTTGCTGTATCCAAGTTTTATAAATCCTTCAGTTGTGTAATCTGTCATTTTTTTAGCTTCAAAAAATGCTTCGATTCTTGTTTTAGTGTTTTTACATGTTTCAAGTATCCATTTATCTCTTGTCATAGAATCTACTTCCATAACATTTTCTGGGCGGATTGAAACAAACATTGTACCATCCTCAGGCGAGTAAGTTGTAGTTTTTCCTATAATTGCAACAAATGCTGGAACTTCTATATTTTTGAGCGCATCGGTTGCTTTCTGCTGGTATTGACCAGAGTATATTGTAAAAACACCTGTTGGATCAGATATATGGGCTCTAACCATATCGCTTTCCTCTGATATATTCTCAACGTCTGTAAGTACGCCTATTACAAATAGGCGATTAATTTTTGCACCGAGTGGAGTTATTACATAAGACGGTGCCATTTCTTCTTCTCCTTTTATCTCCAATGTGGAATCATTGTATTCTCCTGCAAACACGCGCCATGCTGGTTCTCTTTTCATAATAAATCCTCCAAATCTTCTAAAAGTTTATCTGTTTCATCTTTAATATCTATCTCGTATAATTCTGCGGTATTTGGAATAAACTTGGTACCATAATTATCACTCATTGCGTTTCCCTGCAGTTTAATATTTTTACCAAAAAGAGTGGTATTTATCTCATCTATTAGTTCATCGTTATCCATTTTTTTACATTCTTCAAAAGATTTGCCCAGTATTTCTTCTGTTAATTTTTTGTTTAAAATAGCGTTAATTGCACCAGTTCCATCATCAACTATCATTTTAACTCTAAGATCAGCTATACCATCTACAGTTCCATGTATATTGCATTCTCCATCTCTAAGTGTTCTATTACACTCAGGGCATCTATTTATTAATCCTGAGCCTGGTTGTATATCGATTATTGTGCCTTGTGTTTCAACGTCAATTGCTCCATTTTTATTTACTATTCTATGAAGCGGAAGTGTTTTTGTTTCTATTTGTTTTTTTGAAATCTTTTTTTTATCAAGTTTTTCAACCTTTGCGTTTTCATCAAATGTGAGCTGTGGTATACCTCTCCATGTTTTTACATATCCCCCAGATATTTTAAGGACATCATCTTCTTTTAGTTTATAATCATGCCAACTTGTAAATTGTGCTTTTCCAGTTTCATCAGCAATAATCCCTGAGAAAACTTTTTTCTTTGTACCGTCTACTTCAATTTCACGCTCTTCAATATCTACTATACGTGCGGTTACCTCAACTTTTCCTAAACCTGCTCTAAGCTCTTCTACTTTATATTCATGTGGCTTGAATGCACTGTCTGGGAGGCTGCTTTTTTCTACTTTCTTTATATTTACTCTATCACCAAAATTTAACTGAGGTTCACCACGCCATTCTTTAGTATAAGCATTAGAAATTTCAACGACATCACCTTTCTCTATATCGATATCATCTTTCCATGATGTAAACTGTATTGTACCACTTTCATCACCAAGTATTCCGTAAAAGATTTTTTTAATATCTCCTTTCACATTTACCTCTTTAGGATTAATTGCAACTACATGAGCAAGAATTTTTACATTTCTCTGGTTTCCCTTCAAATCTGATAAAAGTTTTCTTTCACCTGAACCTTGCTCAAAATTGTTAAATTTAGCCCCTCCACCAAATTTTTTGATAAGAGTCTGTTTAGCCTGTTCTATCGGTACTCCATATTCCATAAATTTTTCAAGTTCATCCTGTAGTTCCTCAGCTGTAACGTTTTTTGCATCATCATTAAGAATGTTTATAATATCCTCTACATGAGATCTTAGGTCCACATTAGCCATAAATATTCTGAACCTCCCAAGAATTTGAATACAGTTTTACGTATATCAATTTATTCTTATAAATAAAGAAAAAAATGATTTAAAAAAGACCTTTAATATTTCCTTTATCGTCAATATTGATTTTTTCTGATAATGGTTTTTTTGGAAGACCTGGCATTGTGGTAATTTTACCTGTCATAGGTACCAGGAATCCTGCTCCTGCAGAAAAACGAATTTTTCTTACAGTTATCTTAAAATCTTTAGGTCTACCCAGAAGCTTAGAATCATCAGACAAGGAATACTGAGTTTTTGCAACGCATATAGGAAGATTTTCAAGGCCTTGTTCTTTGCATAGTTTTAAATCACGTTCGGCGGTGACAGTATATACTACTCTATCTGCTCCATACATTTTTTTTGCAATGGTTTCAATTTTTTCTTTAACAGCTACATTCAGTTTATAAAGATGTTTAAAATCTGATTTATGATTATGGATAAGATTTACCAGTTTGCCTGCAAGCTCAATTCCACCTTCACCACCTTGAGACCATACGTCAGCGACAGCGAAAGCAACATTTTTTGATTTGCAGAATTTTTCAACGATGTCTATTTCTTTTTCTTTATCATCCACAAATCGGTTTAGTGAAACAATAACTGGTACACCGTATGTTGATATGTTTTCTAGGTGCTTTTCAAGATTTTCTAAACCCTTTTTTACAGCATCTAATCCTTTCCCTTCACCATGTCTTTTAAGAGCACGAATGCTGGCAAGCATGACCACGCCATCAGGTTTCAATTTACCTGTTCTGCAAACAATATTGAAAAACTTTTCAGCGCCTAAATCAGAACCGAAACCCGCTTCAGTTATAACATAATCTGAAAGTTTTAACGCAAGCTTGGTTGCAATTAAACTATTGGTTCCATGAGCTATATTTGCAAAAGGTCCACCATGAACAAAAGCTGGGACGCCTTCAACTGTTTGAACTAGATTAGGTTTGAGTGCTTCTTTTAAGATAACTGCCATTGCTCCCACGGCTTTTAAATCACGAGCATGAATAGGTTTATCATCATAAGTATATGCAACTATTATACGCCCTAATCTTTTCTTTAAATCTTTCAAATCTTTTGCAAGACATAAAACTGCCATTATTTCAGATGCAGGCGTTATTGCAAAGCTATTGGAATGTGGTACACCATCTATAGGTCCACCAAGTCCTACTACAACATTTCTAAGAGCACGATCGCTTATATCCATGACTCTAGGCCAGACAATATAACGCTGATCAATGTGAAATGGATCGCCATGATAAATATGATTATCCAGCAGACTAGCAAGAAGATTATGAGCACTAGTTATTGCATGCATATCACCAGTGAAATGAAGGTTTATATCCTCCATAGGAAGTACCTGTGAATAACCTCCACCAGCACCACCACCTTTAACACCCATAGTAGGACCAAGAGATGGCTCACGTATGGCAACCATTGTTTTTTTACCAAGCTTTGAGAGGGCTTGTGCAAGACCTATGGTAAGCGTGGTTTTGCCTTCGCCTTCTGGTGTGGGGTTAATTGTTGTTACAAGTATTAGTTTACCATTTTTGTTATCTTTAACTCGCTCATAGATATCTGATGATATTTTTGCTTTAAAATCTCCACAAGGGATAATCTCATCTCTATGAATACCTGCTTTTGATGCTACATCATATATATCCTCTAATTTGGTCTCCCGTGCAATTTCAATGTCAGATTTCATATTAGTGACCTGACAGTTCAAAAACAATTCAATTTATAAACTTACCGAAAACCAACTTTATGATTAATTACAGATTTTTTTCCCGTTTGGTTTTTCCCAAACATTTTCTGACCATTTAAATATAACTAGAGATAAATAATATTTCTAGTGATAAAAAATGAAACTAGGTAAAAATGTAAAAAAGGCTGGTGCACTAATCGTAGTAACATCGATAATATTAGTTAGCATGTTCGCTGTGTATTCACTGGGTTTTTTTGATAAATCTGTACAAATAGTTAAAGCAGTTGAACCGCCTGAACCAGAGGTAGAATTTCCTGTAGATCATTTGTTTATTGATGCATCATTTCTTTTGAAAACAGGTGAGACTAATGAATCAGTTAATGTGTCATGTGAATTATTTATGACTAATATTTGGGAGAAAGAATCTGGTGAGATTAAAGCTACAGCATATGTAAGCGAAAAAAATTCCAATTTAGCAAATTACAAAAGTTCAGTTGAATTTGGTATTATTGCTGCTAATTCGACAAAAGAACTCAATATACCTGTAAAATTTGCCGATAGTAGTTATGAAGTAGTAATACTTATATTTGAAAGTAATAAACTAGTAAAAAAAGTAACATTATCGATTACTTCTTATCAAAACTATTATTATAATGCAAGTGGCAGTATGATAATAAATGAGGGTAGAACCCTTGAACATATTAAAGCTGATGGTCAATGGTCAGTTGATAGTGCAACTACAGGTATTACCAATATCAACTAGTATTTCTGTACTATTTTCTTTCTTTTCTTTTTTTGTTTGGTTTTTCCCAAACGTTTTCCTAGATTATATATACGCATCAACTACAAAATAAATAAAAAAACTGGAGGAATTTTGAAATATGAAAAAAACTGGTATGACAATAATATGTGTATTGATATTTTTAATATCTAGTTTTATGCAAGCTGGTGCTTTGGAAAATGCAAATGGGTCTATGGATAACTTATCTGAAAACAGTGATTTGGATCCATCTTATAAAAGAGTTGATTTTGAAATTAAAGATATAACGGTTTATCCTGAAGATGTAATTTTGGTTACAAAAGAAGCTACTATCGGCTCTGGTGAGAAATTTTTTACTGAAGTTGAAGGGTCAGTTTATCCAGGAGCGATTAGAGTTATAGAAAAAGACTCATATGTCAAGGATATAACAGTTAGGTATAGTGGTGGAGTTAGGAATAGATTTTCAATGATACCTGTAGCTCCAAACCTTAACTCTTGGAGCTTGCAAACTTTGCTGAAAGATAATTATGGGAAAAAAGTAGAGATCATCACTGATGATGGTATATATGAAGGTGAGATATTACTAACTTTAAATGGTTATGTGTTTTTGTCAGATGTTTATTTTCAAAAAATCTTTGCAGATAAGATTGTAAGTAAAAATGCTTCTTTTATATGTTTAAAATCTAACAATATTCAAAATATTGTTTTATTTGAAGAACCGGAGCTTCCAGAAGAAAATGAGGAAGAGGAGCCTGTTGTAGAACCTGTTGATAATTCTCCTAAAACAAGGATCTGTTGGTCTGACAGTGGCGGTAGTCAAAGAAAAGTAATACTTCTTTATCTTGCTAGTGGTGTTTCATGGAGTTCTGAGTATTTTTTGGATACATATGCTTTCTCATCAGATGGTGAAAAACAAGATCCCAATCTTGAACATTGGGCTAGAATAAAAAAAAATCTTGGATATGATTTAACAGATGTAAATGTTAAACTAGTAGCGGGTAAAATAAAACTTGATACACATAGTAACTATGGCAATAATTATGCTTGGGCTACTCATGCCCAGATGATGATGCCAGAAGCTGTAGGTTATAGTGGTAGCGGTTCAAGTTCTTCCAGACCTGCAACTCCTACAAGTTTTTCAATGGAGGAATATGAAGTATATGTTCTACCATCAAAAATTTCTCTAAAAACAGGTGAAACAAAACTTATACAGATAAAAAATGATGACGTAGAAATAGAAATAGATTATGTATATGATGCAACACATCTCTTACCACAAAGAAACTATTATAGAACTTGGGAAAAGGAAGAAAAAGGTAAAGTTCAAAAGATTTTCAAGATAAAAAACAATGATAAAACATGGCCAAACGGAAAAGTAAATGTTTACCAGGATTACATGTTAATAGGTCAAGATACCATATCCTGGACTCCTAGAGGTCGAGAAGCAAAAGTCACCATAGGAGTATCATCTGACATTGAGGTTAAAAAACAAGTTACAGTAAAAAAGATAAACCCAGAGGACCGATACAATGATGATTTCAACTATACAATTACACTAAATTTACATAACTACAAAGATGAAGAAGTAACAGTTAGAATATTTGACAATTTTAACTCAAGAGCACTGGATTTATCATCGGATACATCTTTTGAGGAGCAACCTGGAAATAAAATGGAATGGATGGTAACACTAGAACCAGGTGAAGAAAAAGATATAACATACAAATATAAAATATTAGATGATTAGAAAAAAATATTTTTTTCTAATTTTTTTTATATTTTTTTACCAACTATATCTAATATCTCTTGAGTTTGACTATTTGTTTTTTCTTCTAGTTTTTTAAGATTTTTGTTTATTTTTCCTACAAATTTTTCATCTTTTATTGAACCTAGGTTAATGCGTACGTTTAGTATTGCACCATGAACTGCAGCTTTTGCCATTAAAGCAGATACTGCGGCATCTGTTATTGAGTTAGTGTTACCTTTTTCTGCAACTGTTTTTGCATGTTTGAGGATTTGCGTACATATTTCAGCAGTTTCAAGGGGTACTGATGCTGCTTTTTTGTATCCTTTTTGTATTGCCTGGCTTCGTTTGTCTTTTTGTTCTTTTGTATCTTTTGGCATTTTAAATGCTTTTATTACATCATTAAAAGCGTTTGTATCTTCATCTATTAAATTTGTTAGTTTTTGTCTTATTTCTTCTGTATGTGTTAGTGTTTTTTTAATGTCTTCTTCTACATCTTTGTATTTTTCTTTACCTGTTGTTAGATTGCAGACCATTGAGCTTAAAGCCGCACCTAGCGCGCCAGACAGAGCGGCCACGCTTCCCCCGCCTGGTGCTGGAGAGGAGGATGCGAGTTCATCTAAAAACTCATATATTTTTTTTGATTCCAGCTCTCCTTTTTCTTGTATAATATACTCTATTACTTTCTCTTGTGGTTTGAAAGGATATAAATCTGATAGACCTAGTTTTTCAATTGCAAGGTTTACAAGTTCTTTTTCATCGTCTATTTTCTTTTTTTGTGGTTTT
The DNA here is from genome assembly GCA_964578185.1 of uncultured Thermoplasmatales archaeon. GTDB lineage: Archaea > Thermoplasmatota > E2 > DHVEG-1 > DHVEG-1 > JAZKSG01. Next base: position 995 of record CAZOBL010000023.1, on the reverse strand, counting down.
GCATAGAATTTACCTGCCATTATTAGCGCATCTTTTGGTAGTAGCCCTACTATTTCACTACCGGTAACTTCTACATTATGTTTTTTTGCTTCTTTTTTAACGGCTTCGTATACATCATGAAGATTTACCTCTTTGAAGTTTAGCAGGTTCATTGAGACTTGTGCGATGTTTTCATTGTACATCATGCCGCCTGCTTGTACACCTTTAAACATACCTGGTATTCTTTCTGCTTTACCATTTTTTCCTATAATTTTGTTTCCATCTTTGTCTTTTTTTAGTCGTCCGCTTGTACGTATCACACCTGATATTTTTGATGCGATTTTTTTATCTGCTGTGTCTAGGTTGATGTTGTATGCTAGTAGAATATCTCTGCAGCCTGTTGCTGTTGCACCACTTTTGGGTACAAATTCTGCTTTTCCAAAATCTGGTTTAAACGATGGATCTTTAAATTTTTCTTCCAGTGCCTCGTATTCTCCTTTTCTTATATCTGGAAGTTTTACTCGCTCGGGTTTAGCTGCACTTTTTGCATATAAAAAAACTGGTATGCCTAGTTCTTTTGCCATTTTTTTTCCAAATTTTTTTGAAAGATTTATACAATCTTTATCAGTAGTATTTCTAATAGGTATAAATGGACAAACATCTAGTGCACCCATTCTTGCGTGTTCGCCTTTGTGTTTTCTCATATCAATGAGTGATGTTCCTATTTTTGCAGCGTTAAATGCGGCATCTACAACTGCATCTGGTGTTCCTACAAAAGTATAAACTGTTCTGTTGAAATCTTCTCCAGGGTCTACATCTAAGAGTTTTACATTTTCAACAGAGTTTATAGCTGCTGATATCGCATCGATTATTGCTTTATCTTTACCTTCACTGAAATTTGGTACACATTCAACTATTTTATCCATAATCTTGCGGCCTCCACCGTAAATTCTTAATCTAGGTTGTTCTTTTAAGGGTTTGGTATATAAAATATGGAAACAGTTGATTTACTAATA
>CAZOBL010000022.1:0-22383 GCA_964578185.1 uncultured Thermoplasmatales archaeon | reverse complement strand
TTATCCTCCCTCAACAATGCCATCCATAATCTTATCAAGATCAATCTCCTCTGATGCACGGAAAATAAGATTTGCATTGTTTAATGGTGTGTTTAATTCATCTTTTATCTCCTGCAATATTTCAAGAATTTTATTAAACAATTTTTCATCAATTACAAAGTTTATGTCGTGAGATACACGATCCTCAACACTCTCAAAACATTTTGGCAGAAATTCATTGAGGGTTTTCAATCTCTCCTGCATCTGTTTAACTGTTGGTTGATCTGATGATTTTAATGCAAACAAAACATTTCCAATTAAGATCTTTAATGTTGAATGAAATCTTTGCAATCCCTCAACTCTCCTTTTGTTTATGTCATTATCAGAAAGCATTTGATCCTGATCAAAATCCTCTGTGCCGAACTGTGCAACACGATCAAAGCGATCAAGATCATAAAGCAACTGCAAGATCTTTAAGTGAGTATAACCCTTTGCAACATTCCAATTCTCTGTGCCAAGATTGATCTCTCCTCCAATTGCATCACCACTCTTTTTAAAACCCATGTATAAATAGTGTGTGTAAAGTTTATAAACATTTTGTTTATCCATAAATTTATATAGTTATTATGCATTGATTATGCATGGCAAAGTTATCTCAACAGTTTGAAAAAGAGAGGCAGAATTTACAACAACAAGGGAGGCCGACGAGAACACAAAGAGTTGCAAGGCAACAAGAGGTGCAAAGGCAAATTTTAGAACAACAAAGATTTGAGGCCTTAAAAAAACAAGCAGAAGAAATCCAAGCAACAAAGTTTAAAGATAAGGTTGTAAAGGTTGAGGAAACATATAAAACTTATCGGCCATCAAGCATCTCTGCAAGAGAATGGGATCGGATGTCGCAAAGTGCAAGAGATTATCAATTGAGAGGATTTTTTAACAACAACATGTACTCTCCTGATGAGCATGTGAGGAGAGGCAATTTGGTTGTACATTCAACAGGTAAAAGGATGGTTGATAAAGTGATCCCTTTTACTCTTGAAGATACAGGAGATCAGGACTATTCTTATAAAGATGTTTATGAGGGATTATCTCCTGAATTAAAACAATTCTTTGATACTCCGGAGGTTGTGTTGCAAAAAAAGGCAGAAAGGATCACAACTACAAAGCAAACTGTTCAAGAAAAGTTATCTTATGCAGATCAAAAGATTGCAGAGGCAAAGGAGAAGTATGAGAGAAAGATGCGAGAGGCACGAGAATATTATGACAGAAACAGACAAGGTGCATCCAATGAGAGAAAAGATAAGTTAAGAGAGAGATTGAATGAAAAGGAGAGCAGTTTGGAGGATGATTTTGAGGAGGAGGTTGCAAGGTGGAGAGGATACAAAGAGGGTTTAGGCAAGGGATTGGGAGAGTTAGGTGCAAACAAAGATGTTGCTTTTTCTGATATTGAAAATTATGCATGGGATGTTGCAAATTATTATGAGAGCAAAGAGGAGGCAAGGAATAGAGCAAGACAAAGTTTTGATGATGCAAGAGCAAGAGGAGATCTTGACGATGCCTTTAAAAAATTAGGGTTAAGCGAAAAAGCAGGATACTCTCAATTTAACAAAGCAGTTAAAGAATATAACAAAGATGTTGCATACAAACAAAGTTTGGCAAAGTGGGGTGAGAAAGTTGGGTTTGATAAACTCCCTGATTATGCACAGAAAAAGATAAACCCTGATCTTGACAAATGGATGGAAACAAACCCAGACGAGAAACTTATTTTTAAGGGATTAACTCCAATTGCCGTTGAGAGTGGTGCATTAAAACAATCTTTAAGTTTTGAAAATTATCAAAAAGTTACATCTCCGGATTACATTTATAACGAATGGCAGAAAAAAAACCCTCCAAAACAAGCACCTGCAAGATTTGATTTTGCAAGTGGTGGTTTTCAATCTGTTGATCCAAATCCCTTTGGAAATATCAAACAAAGTGATCTCCCTCAATTCAAAGTTTTAACAGCAGGAAAAGAGTTGCCTTTTGATTATGGATCACAAGGCACAGCACAATTTGACATGCAAGGCAACATGATCCCTGCAACTGCAATAATGAAGTTGGAGGATTATAATCGGATTAAAAATACTCCCTCATCTCCAATCAAAGATGTTTGGGGTGGAGTTAAGGCAGGGTATGGTTGGATAAATGACAGAGTGAATTGGGATTTTGAATTGACAGGATCTCCAACAATGCCAAAGGTAAGCATTATCTCCTTTGGAAAGAAAGACACAAAGCCGGAGGAGTTTTTTGATAAAGGCCTCACCGGAATTGATACAGGCAAACAAAGTGTTGAGGAGTGGGTTGTTGGAAAAGAGAACATTGAGAAATTGGATAAAAACCTTGAAACAAAATATCAAGGACAGTATCAATATGAGTTTGAGCAAAAGTACATGAAAGATCTTATTTATAATCAAACAGATTTTGAAACAGCATCAAAGGAATTTGCAGAGAGCAAAGAGGCAAAACAAATCCAAGATAGGTATGCAAAAGAATATGCGACAGAGTACAAAGGATTGCAAACATTTACAATAAAAGATGATGGATTTTTTAAGACAGCAAAGGCCGATGTATTGGGAGGTGTGGCAATGTTTGGTTTGGGAATTGGGGAGTTGGGTGTTAAGGCCGTGAGAACTCCTTTAAATTTGGGTTTGACAACTGCCGGAGTTGTAACCGGTGTCAAGGCATTAAGTCTTGTGCCTGTGGGAGTACAAGCAGTTGGATTGGCAGGATTGGGTGCATACGGAACTTATAAATTTGTTGATCCTGAAAGCACATACATTGAGGCAGGGAGTGGTTTGGTTACGGCAGGATTATCTTTTGGTACATTGGGGTACATGGGGTACAGGTATTTGAAAACTCCTGTTGTGAAAACAGTTAAGATCAAAGCACCCAAAATGGATCTTAAATCAACAACAACAATTGGAAAAGACATCAAGTTGATTAAGGATGGGGTAACAACAAACAAGGTTGTTTATAATTCTCAAAAATTATCTCAAACAGGGGTTGCAGGACAAAGGACAATTGTTACAACAAAGGGGAGATTGTTGGCAAACAAGTTTTGGAGAGAGATCGGAGTGCCGAGCAAATTTACAACAATTGAAAGCAATGCAATTTATAGAGGAGTGCCAACACAACAATTGGCAAAGACATACAATATTAAAAGCATCAGGGGAGATTACACAGTTACAGTTGGCAAGAGTGGTTATCAAAAGGCCTTTGATCTTCTGAAAAAATATGGATGGAGTGATTATCAAGCAAAGGCAACTTTAAGATACTCTGCACCAAGAGTTTATGAGCAGTATTTAAACAAAGGGATTATTAACATTCAAGGCCAAAAGGCAACAGCATACTTTGAAACATTAACAAAAAGGCCTGTGATCAATGTTGATACAAGTTTGGGAATTAAAACAAGAGGAGGTGCAACTCTTAAAGACATCACAAAGGTACAAAGGCAATTGGTTAAAGATGCAGTAACCGGCAAGAGTTATGCAAAGTTTTCAAGCACAAGAGGATCAGGGTTTGTTGATAACAAAGGAATTTGGAAAGATTGGAAAGAGATTGAATTTACATCAGGGAAAACAGCAGTTAAAGTATCAGATCTCAACAAGGGTGTTGAATATTTAGGCAAGGTAAGAGGTGTTGATGTTTATGATACTGATGCATTGTACAGACAATATTTTGCAATTTCAAGACAAAATGCTTTGAAGATCAACATTGCAAAGACAAGAGCAAACATCAAGGTTAATATCAATTACGATCCTTATACTGTTAATTTAGAGAAATCAAATCAGATCCTTTATGACAAGATCATTGATCTTGATAAATCAAAAAACATTTGGGTTAAACCTGCAAACATCAAGAAAACTCCTTTTTCAAAAACATTTGGATCAGATCCAAACACTCCGGCATTTACTTTTACAGATGACAAGCCATCCTCAACAGTTAAACAGATAATGAATAAGATTGATAAGATTGATGACTTTTCAACAGGTGGTGCATCAAATTCAATAAGACAACAAAGCAAGTTTTGGGGTACAGGGCAGTATGAGAGAACAGATGTGATGGGTGCATTATCTCCAAAGGAATTGATCCAACAACAAAATTTATTGAGATCTCCTGTTGCACCTCCACAAGTTAAGATCTCACAATTAAAAAGTATAATCCAAATGAAAAATCTTGATACTTTTGCAAATGTAAAGATTGGTACTCTTTTGGCCGTCGGTACAAAGGCAGGATTGAAACAGGACTTTGCATTGAAATCAGATCTTAAAATGGATAATCTTTTGAAATCAGATCTTAAATTTGACATGGGTTTGAAATCAGATCTAAAAACAGACACAGCATTGAAATCAGATACAGCATTGAAATCACAATTAAAATCTTTGTTAGATGTTGGCATCTCTCCTTTGAATTTAACAACTCCATCATTTAAACCTCCGAGAGAATTTACTCCAAAACCTCCAATTCCAAAACCTTTTGTAATCCCATTCTTGAAAGCAGAGATCTCCAAGAGATCAAAGAAAGGCAAGAGCAAACAATTCAATGAGTTGGCATACCTGCCGGACTTTACAACAAGAGCATTGGGATTAAAAGCAGAAACAGTATCAGAGAAACAAGCACAAAAGAAACTTAAAAAACTTTTAACCGGCCTTGAAATTAGGAGAGGGGTTAAAGTTAAATGGTAAAGGCAAAAGTATTTAAACATTGTGTGTGTTGTTTGGATACAATGGATACAATTGAGGTGATCAATGGCAGTTAAACTCTCACAACAAGATATTGCAGATTTAAAAAAGCAGGGATATTCCGAGCAAGAAATCTCAAAGGCCGTGCAAGAAATTGAAAAAGAGGAACTGCAAGGCAGTACAACTCAAAGACAAGAAAGGAATGGATCACAAACCTCTGCATTTGCAACAGGCAAGATGGATGACATTGCAAGGTATCAATTGGAGTTAAATGATCTTTTAGAACAAACCGAGCATATTCTTAAAGGTGATATTGTTGTTTGGGAGAATGGATCAAAGGATTGGAAAGCAAACCCTCATCCTGAATTAAATCCTTTGAATGATGAGGGCATCAGAAAGATCATGTTGGAGTTGCAAAATTATATCAACAGACATATTATTTTGGGAGATTATGAGGATGATGACATCAGCAGGATTATGAAAGATTATGGCAAGAAAGTTGCAGATCTTATTTTTATGAAGTACGAGGAGATGGGAATGGATACAGAGGAGAAAAGGCAAGAGTATGCATCCATTGTGATGAATGTTGTTAATTTAGTTTATGGATCTTATTCAAGAGCAAAAGATGGGGGAGAAAGAAGATCATTAAGAGAGATGATTAACATTCAAGGAAATTATCAACAACAAGGGATGGCAGGACAAGGCCTTGTGATTAATGGCCAACAGCAAAAAACAAGGGGTATCCTTAATCCCATGAGGTATGTTGCAGGAAAATATGTATAAACGAAAATATATGTTAGGAATTGTAATGTTTTGTGCGATCTTCTTAATGGCAATGATACCTGCCGAAACCTTGAAGAGTGGCCAAGATCTTAATTTAACTTTCTCCTGTGAAAAAATAAATTGTTCAGACGGAGATATTTATTTTACTTTGATCAATCAGGACTTTCAAAAAGTTGTGGATCATGAAAACACAACAAAACAAAACGGATATTTTTTTTATCCTGTTAATTTAACAGGGGGATCTTATACTTATTTTCTTTCAAGCGATACTGATTATTATTCATCTTCTTTTGAAGTAACAGAGAGTGGTGTTGAAACAACAGAGGGCAGATCATTCTTAATCATTGGCCTTTTAACTCTTCTTATCTTTCTTCTTTTCATAAGTTTGTATGCTTTGTTTAATGTGGATCAGTACATTGGAAAATTTGCATTGTATTGGACTTCTCATGTTTTGATGATCATAATCTCTTTTGTTGCATGGCAAATTGGAGTTGAGGGATTATTGGGAGGTTTGGCCTTAACAGGAGTTTTCAGGATCATGTTTTGGATCTTAACAATTGCAGTACTGCCAATGATCATCTTATCAGGTGCATGGATCTTTTACATCCACACATTTAATGAGCATTTTGAGAAACTAATTGAGAAAGGTGGAAACACAGAGGATGCATTTAGGATGGCCAACCGTAAGACAAAAGGTTGGTTTGGAGGTAGATAATGGAAAAAGAAAAAAGATTAAAACAAATGAGAGAATACCAAAAAAACAATAAGGAAAAGATAAGCAAGAGAAAGAAACAGAAATATTTGGAAAATAAAGAAAGTGCCTTAAAATATCAGAAAGAATATTATGAGAAAAATAAAAAATCAATTTCAAAAAAAGATAAAGAAAGATATGCCTCAATCCCAAAAGATTATCAAACAAATAAGAAATTGGATTTAACCATTGAAGAAAAGAAAGAAAGAAAATCAACAAGAAGAAAAGCAAGAAATATCCCCTTAAAATCCTCTTGTCAGATTTGTGGAGATAAACAAAACCTTGAAAGACATCATTGGAGATATGATAAACCTTTGATGGTTGCAACTCTTTGTAAAGATTGTCATGCAATCCAACATGTAAAAAACTTCTCAACGAGCAAATATGGAGGGAATAACTTTGGCAAGTAAATCAAGAGTGCCAATGCAGGTATCTCCTGAATTTGAGAGCAGGATAAAGAATTTGCAAAGGGCAATCATGATCAAGCAGGGCAGAAATTTAAGTTTAAGAGAGATCACAGAGAAAGTTGCAAAGATGCCAAACTTTGATGATCTTGAAAGAGAAATTTTAAAGGTTGGCAATGTTGATCTTAAAATAAAGTTTGACAGGAGAAAAAAATGATCAGGCCAATAATAAAAAACAAAAGGGGAGGATTTACAGATCTTTTTATTTTCATGATTTTTGCATTGGTGATTGTTTTTGTGTCAGTACTTTGGATTTACATGGGAGGAATAACAAAAGACAGATTGCAAGAAACTGTTGGGCAAATGGATCTCCATGATACAGAGGGAAACAATGCCTCTGTTGTTATTGAGAATACAATGGGAGATGGTGGTTTTAATGGATCAATCCAAGCATTGCATTGGATTACAGTATTTTTAATTGCCGGAATGATACTCTCAATATTTATTGGATCTTATCTTGTAACAACAAAACCAATATTCTTTATCCCTTATTTATTCATTGTGATACTTGCAATTGTTGTATCCGTACCTTTAAGCAATACCTATGAGCAATTGATGAGTGATGCAACTTTGAGCAGTACCTTTGCAGGATTTACAGGTGCAAATTGGATCATGTTAAACCTGCCAATATGGATCACAATCATTGGGATCACCGGAGGAATAATCATGTTTTCAAGAATGGGAAAAAAGGAGGAGAATTTGTATGGGTATTAAATTAACACAATCGTTAAAGGTTTTTTCCTTGTTAATGTTTTGTTTGCTATTTGTTAATATGGCAAGTGCAGTTTTAGAAACAAAATCATTTAATCCAAATGTTGAAAACTTTGGAGAGATCAAAATAAATGATTGGTATGGACTCTCAAATAAGGCAGATTATCGTTTGGGAGATTTTGATGCGAGTGTAATCAATGTTTGGGCAGAAGGAACAACTCATCTTCATCAAACAACTCATTTATTCACAGGAATTCATTTTAAGAATCTTCTTGGTCAATCCGGAGAATTTAGAGAAACAAAATTCTTTATCTGGACAAATGAAAGTTATGAGCAGGAAATTCCAATTTATGAAGAAAGTTGTCACGAAGTTTTTAATGAAACAAATCAAACTGAAATATGCGAATCAATTCAGACAGGATCAACAACAGAAACAAAATATAAAACTTATTGGAAACCTTATCAAGAAGGAGAAGAATATCCAGAAGGAGATTATTTATGGAGATTTGAGGCAAAAAGAAAGGCAAATCAACCTGTTGATTTCGTTCTTGAGGCACATGGAAAAACTTTTGATGAATGGGCATGGTTGAACTCCTCTTTCCAATATAGAAAGCCAATTGATGTTCAAGAAAATTCAGGAAGTTCTCTAAATAATTATTCAACTTTGATTTATGTCACTTATGACGCAGATATGAATTCAGATTTTTCAGATTTGAGATTCTCAAATGAGGCAGGAACAGAAGAACTTGGATATTGGATTGAAAATAAATCTGATTCAAATTATGCTTATGTTTGGGTTAAAATTCCAACTCTGACAGCAAGTTCAGAAACCACAATCTATATGTATTTTGGATATGCAAGTGCAACGACTCAATCAGACAAAAATGATGCTTTTTGGTTATCTTTTAGTGAAACAAGAACACAATCAATAACGACGAACACATGGACAAATTACACTACTCAAGATGTTTATTTCTCTGGTCCTTGGAAATATAAAACAATATCTTCACAAGTTGCTCATCCAAATGGAGCCACAAGTGGTTATTTTAAATGGGGAGTGCCGGGAGCAAATTCAGATTTATTAAGTATTGGAAATACAGGATGTTCAGGTTTTCAATGGAATAGTGTGACATATTGTAGAGTTTCAGGAATTGGAGCAACAACTTATTCAACAACAAATCTTCAAAGTCCAAATTCAATAAATGGTTTATACTTTTTGCAATATCAATTATTCACAGACACAGGAGGACAAATTTCAACTGTCTATGATGTAGAAATGACAATAATGGGTTATGCCTCATCAGAGCCAACATATTCAATTGGAGCAAAAGAATTATCAAACTTATTGGAAATAAATTCAATTTCTCCAGAAGATTATTTCAATTCAAGTTCTTCAATTGTTTCTTTTTCAGGAAATGGAACAGATGAAACAGGACTTTATCAATTGAACTTGACAATTAATGGAACTGTTTATGAAACTGTTTCTGGAGATGGATCAACAAATTTGACTCTCTCTTCAAACGAAACTATTTCAGATGGATTTTATGAATGGTATTTGACAGGAAACGACGATACGGAAACAAGGAACTCAACAGCAAGATCTCTTTTAATTGACAGCACAAATCCAATCCTTTCATCAGCATACAATCTCACAGATCTGATCACTTTAACCCTGCCAATCAATTCAACATGGCATTTCAATGCAACTGATAAAAACCTTGATAAATGTTATTACAACACAAGTGATGATGCAACTTTGCAGATCATAACATGCAACAGCACTCAAACAACAAATTGGACAACACAAGGATCAAAAACAATACAATTCTGTGCTAATGATACTTTTAGTCATGAAACATGCAACACAACATCTCTTGATATTTACTTAATTGATTATGATCAAGATGCAGATCCAAGAACAGTTGCAGAGAGTTTTGATGTTACTTTTAATTTAACTGTGAATATGACAAGCATTCCAACAACAACTGCAAACTTAACTCTTAACAATACAATTTACTCTCCAACAACAATTGAGGCAGGATCAGATGGATATTATTTTGAGATTACAATTGAGATCCCTGATGGATGGGGTAATGCCACAGGAATTACACAAGATTGGGTTTGGAATTACACAATTGAGGGGGTTGCAAATGATCAAGACACAGCAACAGACAACATCACAGTTTATGAGTTGGCCATTGATGATTGTTCAAGTTATGGAGATGTGATCTTAAACTTTTCCTTGAATGATGAGGAAACAAACACTTTGGTGAACGAGAGTGCAGGTGCAAATGTGGAGATTGATTTAACCTTGACATCAAAAACAAACTCTGCAATCACATTGACATACAGCAATACATGGACTAATGAAAACAATCCACAAGTTTGCCTCCCAAATAATGTTTTAAACAACTCTCAATATTGGATTGATTTTACTGTTGGGTTTTCAAGCACAAACAGAGTTTGGGAATTTTATTATTTGGATGATGGAACTCTTAACAGCACAAAAGTGTTTAATGGCCAAACAGATTACACAATTGATCTTATGGATCTTTTGACAGATGACAGCACATCATTTTTATTCAATTATTTTGATCAAGATGGTTTGCCGGTAACTGATGCAATGGTGTATGTTTATCGGAAATACATCGGAGAGGGTACTTTTAGAGAAGTTGAAAGAGCAAAGGCAGATCTTAATGGTGATACAATTGTGCATCTTGTTGAGGAGGATGTAATTTATTATTTCTTAATTACTCAATATGGCGAGGTACTTTTTACATCCTCAACTTATACAGCATTGTGTCAGGCAACTCCTTGTACAATTCAAATTGAGGCATCCGGAGGATCTGCAACATTTCCGACAGATTGGGATCTTGTTGATGGTGGTGCTTATGAAATCTCATCAAGTGCAAGTACAAGAGAGGTTAATTTGACTTTTACAACAGATGAAACATCAACTTTTAATTTAACTGTTTATAAATACAATTCTGATGGATCTTATTCTCCAATCAATTCAAGTACAAGCACCGGCACATCAGGATCAATTTTAATGACAGTACCTCAAAGTGCAGGGAATGTATCCTTTTTTGCAAGTGTTGTAAAGGATGATGTTTTTGTAAATTCTGAATGGGTTGATTTTGAGGGTAAGGCACAAGATCGGTTTGGTGTTACTTTGGCCTTATTTATTGGTGCATTGATAATTTTAAGTTTAGGATTGATGGCAGTTACAGAGGGAGTTGGAACTCTTGTATTTGTGATTTTAGGTGTTGCCTTATCAGGATTTTTGGGATTGGTTACAACAGAATTATCAACAGGAGTGAATGTTGTTGTTTATCTTGTAATTGCAGGTGGGATCTTATTATGGAAACTCACAGGGGGGAGAAGATAATGAGTGAGGATAGTTTTGGCAGTACAATCACAGCATTGGTTTTGTTTGTTGCTTTTGCATGGTTGATCTTAACAGTTGCAATTGATTTTGGTGCAGAGTACGGCAGAGATGCACAGGAGATTGGAGATGGATCTCTGAATATTGTTGATTTTCAAACAAGTGCAGAGGGAGTTGAGGGATCTGCACAAAGTTACAGAGCAAGGTTTGAGAGTGGGAATGTTGATGATATTGATGATGCATCAGGGATTTTCTCCATAGCCACAGACATTGTAAATATGATCACAACTCCGTTTAAACTTTTATCACAGATATTGGTAAATGTTTTCCATGTGCCGTCATTAGTAATCAACATCTTTTTGGGATTGTTAGCAATCAGGTTGATATTGGGAATATGGAGGTTGTTAAGAGCAGGATCATAAAATGGCATGGACTTCACCAACAACAATAAATGCAAGTGCAGGTTTGGATAGTTTTCTCCCTTATTTATCGGAGGTTACAAACTTTTGGTTTGGCAGAATGTTAATGGTTGCAATCTTTGTGATCTTCTTATTTGGATATTTGAGAGCAAAGGATGATGATTTTATTGGTGCATTGGCAGTATCTTCTTATGTAACTTTTGTTTTGGGATTAATCTTTTGGGTAATTGGCCTTGTGTCAGGATTAGATTTTGCAGTGATTATTGGAGTTGTAATTGTGGCCTCTGTACTTCTTTTATCTCAAAAGAAAGATTACTAAAAACAAGATTTTTTTTGATTTTTTTCTTTTAAAATAAGTCTTAAATTTTTTGGATTATATGCCTTGCTTATTTCTTCTTTTTTTGACAAATCAAATTTAATAATTGGGATTATATGATCCAAATCATAATTTTCAATATCTTTTGGTATTGGTTTTAAATGATCAATAATTTTATGCAGATCAATTCCATACATCTCTCTGTATCTAAAATCTGTAAAATCTTGAATGAAGTATTTGCGTTTTTTTGAGAGATTAAAAATACATCTCCTTATTTGTTTGTTGATTGTTCTATAAAGTTTATTCTCTTCGGTATATCTTTTTTTGTCGTATTCTTTTCTTTTAAGTTTTACATAAGGCCTTTGTTCGTATTCTTTTTTATATTCTTGTATTTTATTTTTTCCTTTATCTGATTGTTGATATTTCTTGACATACCCCTTATATTTATCTTTATTCTTTTGATAATATTTTTTATTATATTCATTTCTGTTAAACATATATTTCACAGTTATTTAAACTTTATAAACTTTGGGTACAAATTATACACACTATCCAAACAAATTTAAATGATTTTTGTGTGTGTATTTCACAGGAGAGAGGTTTATCCTCTTAATTGAATACAAATGAAAGGAGGTAAAAAGACAAAGTGAAATTCGGTAAGCAAGATAAAGGTGTTGCAGGATTAACAATTTTGTTATCTCTTGTAACGATGCTTTTCGTAATCGGTCTTTTAGTTATGATCTTTGCCTTAATGGGAGGAGAACTACAAGATGCAACTACTGATGATACTGCCATTGATGTAATCAATGACACGACATCAAGTATCTCATCGGTTACTGATTGGTATCCAATCTTTATTGTTATCGGTGCTATGGTAGTTTTGATCTTATTGACAGTTATAATTATAACAGCAATAAGAGGATCAGGACTTATGGCAGGTGGCAGTGCTTAAATGCCGATTTTCTCTGTTTTCTAAACAATGAAAACAAGAGTTAAAGCAGATAAAGGAGTTGCAGGTTTGACAATTTTATTGTCATTGGTAACAATGTTATTTGTAATCGGCCTTTTAGTAATGATTTTCTCCCTTATGGGTGGAGAATTGCGAGATGCCACATTTACATCCACAACTGTTGCAGTTACAAATGAAAGTGGTGCATACATCAATATCACAGGTTATACTGTTGATAATGCAGGTGCATTAAACGGAGTTTATACAGCAACATCAGTTTGGGCAAATGTGAGTGGTACTCCATACCTTGTGCCTTCAAGCAACTATACATTGTCATCGGCAGGTGTTTTAACAAATGCCTCAATCGTTCCGGTTGCAAGTGAATACAATGATGCAAACATAAGTTACTCTTATGTTTATGATGCAGAGAATACAGCAACAGGAGTGATGAATGACACAATTGGAGGTGTATCATCAGTAACTGATTGGTATCCAATCTTTATTGTGATCGGTGCAATGGTTGTATTGATCTTATTAACTGTGATTATAGTCACAGCAATAAGAGGATCAGGCCTGATGGGTGGAGAAAGTGCATAAAGGTAACAATAAGATTTTATTTTATTTCTTTTTTTTGAGGCCTTAATTGGCCTCAAAGGTTTTTTTAAGAATTATGGATTTTCTTATGACAAATTTTACATAAGAGTGTGGTTATTTTTTTAAGTTGATCAAGAGTATTCTCTTTATCTAATTCATAAGAGGTGTGATGAAATTCCAATTTTCTTGTTGATCCACATTCTTGACATTTAGATCCAAGATAAATCATTAAGGGTTTTTTATAGTAATTTGTTAATCTTCTCACACGAACAAGATCTTTATTCTTTTTATAATACTCTTTCATATATTGATCCATTTGGCCTGATGCAACATATCTCCTTAATGCCCTTTGATTATTGATCTTTGTTTTATCAGGGTTAGATCTTTCCCATTCTCTTTGTTTGTTAATCAATCTCTCCTTATTTTTTTGATACCATTTTTTATTGGCCTCTTTTCTTTGTTGTTTAGTTTTTTCCCACGAGGGAAGAGATTTAAGATAATCATACTGTTTCATGTAATTGTATTATATCCAAACTTTTTAAACATTTTTGTAAGCAAAAGTTTATATACTTATTATACATGAGTTATACATGGCAAATAAGGATCTTGAAAAATTAAAAGCAGAGATTAAGAAAATTGGCAAATACAAAACAGTTGCAATGAATGTTGGATTTGGCCAAAAAGAATATTCAATTTTTAGAAATTACGGAGGAGAGTGGGGATCTTCAAGGCCTGTTAAATATTACAAAACAGAGGCAGGTGCTTTGAGGGAAATTAAAAAAAGAATGAAGAGGGATCAAGCATATAAATAAAATGGCAGACAGAACGACAATCAACATTGACAGGGCAGTAAGGGAGGCCTTGAAGAAAAAGAGAAAGTACAAAAGAGAAACTTATGACGAGATCATTGCAAGAGAGTTAAACCTCAAATTAAAAATAAAGGATGCATTAAAATGAGCAAATACTCTGATGATCTTGTGAGTACTTATGGAACTGTTGGAAAACTCAAAAAAGTTACAGAGCAATTGAAAAAACAAAAGGATAAAGAAATGTGCCAAAAAGAAGTTGATGCAAACATCACAGCAGTTTTAAAAGGTAAATTCAAAAGGAGAGGATATTAAGATGATGAGTGAAAATCAATGGTATGGCAGTAAAGAGCATTTTGAAACAGAGGAGAGTTTTGAGGATTATAAGAAAAGGAAATTAAAAGAAAAAGTTAAAAATAAATTTAAAACTCCATCATTTGATGAGTTAATGAGGATGTAATGGGATTTTTTGATAATGTAAAAAAGGGTGCAAAGGATATTTATGGTAATTATAAAAAGACATCTGCCGATAATAAAAAATACAAATCAGAGGTTAGTGAGGCCGTGAAACAAGCAAGGAGAGAGGCCTTTAAAAAAGAGGCAGTAAAACAAGCACAACTCCGAGCAAAATTAAAAGCAAAGCAAGTTTATAATCCATCACCTCAATCATCAGGAATGGGTGGGATGAGTGCAGATGCGAGATCCCTTATTTATGGATCAGGATTTGGATCACCTGCACCGGTACAACAAAGAGTTGTGCAAAGGATCGTACAAAATAGATCTCCAAAAAAGAAAAAGAAAGGATCAAAGACAAAAACAAGAACAGTTGTAAAATATGTGAATAAACCTGCACCAAGAGATGCAGTTGCGAGATCCCTTATTTATGGATCAGGATTTGGATCACCTGCACCGGTACAACAAAGAGTTGTGCAAAGGATCGTACAAAATAGATCTCCAAAAAAGAAAAAGAAAGGATCAAAGACAAAAACAAGAACAGTTGTAAAATATGTGAATAAACCTGCACCAAGAGATGCAGTTGCCGATTTATTAAGCAGATTGCCTCAATAATTCTTTAATAAGTATGTACATACATACGACATTTTTTATCAATCAATATGTACTTATTTGTAATACCCTTATTATTATTATTATGTAATACAAAGTAGTAGTAGTAGTAGTAGTAGTAGTAGTATGTACATACATACATATAGAAAGGTTTAAATAGTGTGTGTTCGTAGAATAAGCATGGAAAATGAAGATCAAGAAACAAACGGCAGGTTGGATGCACCTGCAAAGTGGAAATCACCGACGAAAACAAACATTACAACAAGCATAAACATGGATGTTTGGAATTTGGCAAAAAAAGAAAACATTGCATGGTGTGATGCTTTGGAGTTTGGAGTTAAATTTTTAATTTCAGATAAAGAGGGTTTTGATTATCCACAATCAAATCTCCTTGAAAAATTACACAAGACAGTTAAGCACAGAAATGCTTTGGCATTGGAGGTTGATGCATTAAGACAACAAGTTGCAGGTATTGATGATGTTGATAATGAAACAAAAAAAGATCTTGATCAAGTTTTTGGTGGGGTGAAAGAAGATGAAAATTAAAATTGATGGTGAGTACAAGGATTTATCCTTTTGGAGTTTTTTCAAAGGGTATCTTTTATCGTGGGGATTATTAACGGCGATCATGTACTTTATGTTTTTCTTAATAGGAGTGTTTGTTGTATAATGGCAGAGGATAAATTTCAAAAAAGAAGTGGATCAACAGTTGTTACATCGGTGAGTGTGTCCGAGCAATTTCAAAAACTTTTGGCAGAGTACAATTTATCTCCGACGGAGTGTTTTAGGAGAGGTGTTGCAGTAACTCTTTGTGATTTAGGCATTGGGATGTATCAATCACAGAAAAATGAGGATCGGTTGAAGTATGTGCAGGAGTTTATGAAAAAAATGGAGGAGGATGAGAAGTTGTCAGAGCAGTTTGCAAAGATTGAGTTATTTGAGAAAGCACAAAAACAACTTAACGAATTAAAGAAGATTATGCAGGAGATTGAGGGATGAGTTTTAAAGAAAATGCAGAGGAGATTGGATTGATTGTTGATCTGATGACTTTTGTTGCATTTTTGGGATTATGGTTATATGGGATTTCAATTACTTTTGCATTATTCTTTTGGGTTTTTTCTTTTATAATCACAAGATACATGGCAATGTGTGGATGGAAAAGATGCATAAATACTTTAAAGGAGATGGTTAAAAGATGACAGAGTATTGTGAGTGGTGTGGATTAAAAAAAGATATTCAATGGCATCATAAAGATTATAAATTGCCTGTGGAAAGAAAGCATTTGATTGGTATGTGTAGATTATGCCATGCAAAACTCCATAGAGGAGAATTAAAATCATAGATTGGTTGGTTTGGTTGGTTTTGGGAGTTTTAGTTTTGGCAAGTTATCTTGATTTAAAATACAAGGCCGTACCAAGTGTTTTTTTATCAGGATTGATTTTTGTTGTTTTACTTATGAGGCCTCAAAACCTTTTGTTTGGAGTGATCCTTTTTGTTTTTGGAATTATGATCAAAGATTTAATTGATGATGTTGCAGGATTGGACTTTGGAGTTGCCGATTTAAAGATCCTTGTAGTTATTGGATTGATGTTTGCATCGTCGCATGTGATGTTTTTATTTGTGGTTATCTTCGGAATAATGCAATTTGTTTATACAACTCTTTGGAGATACAAGATTTCAAAAGATGATCACATCCCATTTATCCCTTGTTTGTTGGCCGTTTATGTTACTCTGTTATTGGTTGGAGGTATTGCATGATGACAGTTAGAGAACAGGTACTTTGGGAAAAATACAAAGAGTTAGGAAAGAAAAAACTTATTTCCATGAATGATCTTGATGATCTTATGGATGCAACACAAAAACTTTTAATGAATTACAGAGAGGCAGTTGAGATGCGAGATAAATTGAAACTGCAAGTTAAAGATTTAAAATCACAATTGAGGGAGTTTAAGGATGTAAAATGAGCAGATCAGAAGAAAAAAGGCAAAGGATGATCCAAAAGTTTTTGGGTGTGAAAAATAATGCAGGTGAGAAAGTTAATCCATTGACAGCGGGGTGGATGTTTAACTCATGGTATGAGAAATTGATCCTTGTTGTTTTAATGATTTTGGGAGTTTGGAAATTGGGAGGTTTGATCTTCTGATGGGATTTTTAGATAAAATATTTCGGAAACCAACAGAGGAGGAGAAAAAGGTTGAGGAGAAAATCCAAAAAGCAGTAAGTAAAGGAATTGATCCACAAGCACCTCTTGTTGAGAATGAGA
This sequence comes from uncultured Thermoplasmatales archaeon, assembly GCA_964578185.1. Classification (GTDB taxonomy): domain Archaea; phylum Thermoplasmatota; class E2; order DHVEG-1; family DHVEG-1; genus JAZKSG01. The sequence goes on along the minus strand of CAZOBL010000022.1, from coordinate 5,177 downwards.
TTATTTGCAATGCATGTGGCAAACCAATTGACGAGGGCATCCCACGATTTATCAATCATCAAGGGAGGAGGACGGTTTTTCATAAAAGATGTTTGAAAAAATTAAAATCCGGAAATCTCCAATTTTAAACAAAACATTTATAAACATAGTGTGTGTAAAAAAGACATGGTAAAAAAGAGTGTGAAAATTTGTAAGGAATGTGAGAAAGAGATTGATCTCTCAATTGATAAACATGTTTTATTGGGTACTTATTCCGGAGAAAAAACAGACGACGAGAGTTATTTTCATTTTAAATGTTTTGTGAGTTGGTACAATAAAAAAGTATCCGAGAAAGCAAAAAATTCTGTCGGACAAATGCAAGGCCAAGTGCAAAAACTTATTTCAAATCCTCAAATTGCCGGATTATTAGCAAATGTAAAAGGCATTGGAAAAATTAAAGATATGTTGGGAACTAATTTAAATTTAAATGATGGCAATTTAAATCAGATGGTTGCAGATTTCATGGGTGATGATCCTGCAACAATGAAAGAGGGTACAATTACTCCTTTGCCAAAAAAAGATGATCAAAATGGAAAACCAAAAAAAAGAAGTACAAGAAAAAGAAAACAAAAGGCATGAAAGAATAAGATGCCCTTATTGTAATAGTGGTTTTAATTATTTTAAAATAAGGGAACAAATTTGGCAATGTCGTGGTTGTGGAAAGAAATTTAATTTTGATCGTAAAAAATTAGGACATCCACACACAGAGGAAACAAAAAAAAAGATTTCTGATGCAAAACTTAATGAGTTAAATCCTAATTGGAAAGGATCTGATGTTGGTTTGATAAATCTGCACCGATGGGTTGAGAGAAGAAAGGTAAAGCCGGAGTTTTGTGAGAATTGTGGAACAAAAGAGCCAATGGATTTGGCAAACATCTCCGGAGAGTACAAAAGAGATGTTGATGATTTTAAGTGGTTGTGTAGAAGTTGCCACATGAATGAAGATGGCAGGATAAATAATTTAAAACAATTTCAAGAGGAGAGAGAGTAAATGGTTAGTTTAGAAAAACAAAGGCAGTTATACTATAATAAATTAAATAATTCAATAAAGGAAATAACCGATCCAATAAAGAAAGAAAGAGAATTGATTTATAATGATTTAAGAAAAAGGATGATTGAGTTGGGGTGGATAAATGGTTAGTTTATCCAATTTGAATTTTTTTAAATCAATGGGAATTGGATCAATCGGATTGGGTTTGTTAATTTTCTTTTTAGCAGTTTTAATTGTTGGGATGATTGGATTTGGTATTTGGTATTATCTCCAAAGGAAACAACTCAAATATACAATTCCTTTATACAAGATGATTGGTGCAAGGCCAATAAAAATTGCAACTTATAAAGCAAAAGATTTCAAGATCGGATTTGCAGGTGATAAACTTTGGTTTTGCCCAAAAGCAAAAAAGTACATCATCCCTGCATCAATTCAGACAGCACCAAATGAGTACCCTCACTTTGAGAGAGAAGATGGGGAGTGGATAAATTTCGGTTTGGGCGATATTGATCAGGACATGAAGATGGCCGGTGTAAAATACATCCATCAAGACATGCGATCAAACAGGATTGCAATAAGTAATCTTTTAGAGCAGAGGTTTAAAGGAAAAACAAGTTTTTGGGATAAATATGGGAACATGATTGCACAGGCGATCTTTTATTTGATTGTTTGTGTTTGCATGGTGATCATCTTTTATCAATGGAGTACAATTGTTGATAAAACAGGTATGCTTTTGGATAAAATCATTGCTTATGAGGACATGAAATGCCCTGCACAGCAAGGGGTTGTACCTGCATTGGCATTGTTTTTAATAAAACCTTTTCGGAGGAGAAAATGATTGATCCTGCAACTTTTTTTAAGGCATTGGGGATCTCTGTTGTTTTTGTATCCCTTTTGGCCGGAGTTGGTTATTGGATCAGGACAGTTTTTAAAGCAAATCCCAATCTTAAATTTTGGGTAAAGTACAAGGTGTTGAGAAGAAAACACAACACAGAGGATGTTGCAATGCTTTTGGAGGACATTGAGGCAGGAGTAAATGAGGGTGAGTTGTACAAAGCAATTATTCTCACAAACAAAGCATCTCCTCAAAGAGCAATGGAATTATTGTACATCTATAAAGAACTTAAAAAAATTCAGATGAAAGGAGGTATAAAAAATGAGTGATCTTGACAAGTTAATGCAGAAATTGAATACAGAGAAAAAGGCAAAAAAGGAAACTCCACAGGAAACAGAGGAGTTGGATGATGCAGAAGATGAGGAGGATTTTGAGGATGACGAAGAAGATCAAGAAGAAGATCAGGAGGAGGTTGAAGAAATAAAACCTTTGCCAAAGAAAGTTGAAGTTAAACCAAAAAAAGAAACTCCAAAAGAAGATGCAGAGCCAATTGATGAAGTACATCCAATTGAGAGTGAGGTTGCCCTTTTGCAAAACGACGGAGTTTTTAGGAGAGAGTTAATCTTGACTTTAAAGGAGTTGGTTGATGTGCATAAGGTTAATACACAAACCTTAATTGAAATTAAAAAACGATTATTGGATGAGGAAAATGCCGACAAAGAACAGTAAAGAGTTTGCAGAAAGAAAGGCCTTGATTGATCTCCAACACGACAGGGATAAAGAAAAGCACGAGATGAGGATGCGAGAGTTGGAATTTATGCGAGAAAGCGATAATATCCGACATAAGCAAGAGATGGAGAGAGGCCGGATCAAGAGTGCAGAAATCAGAAAGATGCAGGAAAGAAAAGAGTTGGCAAGAATGGGGGGAAGATATTAAAATGGAAACTAAAACAAAACAAAGATTATTTACTTTTTTATACATTGTTTTAATTGTCGTCGTAATTGCAACATGCATCTTTTTAATGAAATATTTGACAGGCGAGGGTGCGATGTGCCTCAAAGATCCTATTCAATATTATTCAGAGAAAACATCACAGATGTGTTACTGTAATAATGGATTTGGTTGGTTTAATCCACAGGGATAAACAAAACATTTATAAACATAGTGTGTGTAAAAACATAGTCATGCCATAAGGCAAGGACAGAAACAAAATCAAAAAGGAGGTAAAAAGAAACATGACAGAAAAAGAACAGCAAGATCTTGACAGTTGGGATGGTTTTTTGGGATCTAATTTTTTAAAGGCCGAAGATGTTGCAGATAACCAAATCTTTATTTGTAAGGGTGTTGGATTGTCTGATGATGCAAGGCCAAGATTAGAATTGGAAAGCGAAAACACAACATACAACTTTGATCTTAATGTTACAAATTCTAATGCATTTAACGATGCAGGGATCAAATCACCAAAAGATGCGATCGGTAAAAAGATTGTTTTCAGAAAGGTAATGGTAACATCACCGAAAACAAAAAAAGAAGTTGAAACATTAAGGATAAAATCAGTTGAGTGATGTATCCAAGAATTTAAATAATCCTTTACTTTATTATTTTTAAATTGTGAGTGGATGTACTCCTCCCTTATTGCGAGGCACGGACATCCACTCCTTTTTGCTTTATAGAAATCTTTTGTATTTCCAAAAAAGAGGTGATCCTTTTTTTATGAGATTTTATTTTATAAATCTTTGGATAAACTACTGATTTTTTTAAGAGATTGCTCTTTGTTTTTTTCATCAATAAAATTCTCCACAAATGATGGTACAACATTAAGATCTTTCAAGGGATCATCATCACTTAATTGATTGCTTATGCTTAAAATATATCTCCTTTTATTAGGATTTTTCAAAAACCAATCAATTTGCTCACATCTCAATCCATCATGGATGGATTTAAACTCAATGTACAAAATATCTTTATATGGATCTTTTAAATCCTTTTTTACTGCAATAAAATCAGGATGGCCAATTTCAGTATATTTTGTTTGACAATCAATAATTGTGTAATTTGGCAACATTCTTGATACAATCCAAAGGTAATTGAATTGTGCCGTATCTATAAAATGAAAATCTTGATTTGTTTTAATCTTTGCATGTTGCCCATCATGTTTAATTTTCCTCCAAATTACATTTGACAAGTAATCCTCCTCATTAAAATTCATGCTTTTTACAACTTTAAATGATTTTAGTGAGATAATCCTCGCAGTATAAGATCCGTGATCGATCATTCCCTCTCCTCCCATTTCTTTAATCTTTCTTCTTCATCTCTTATGAGGTATTTTTGAGTTGTAGATATTGAGGAGTGGCCAAGCCGTCGCCTCACCTCATCAAGATCAATGCCTTGATCAAGCCAATTTGTCGCCCTTTTTCTTCTTAAATCATGTAAAGTGATGTTTTTATCACACACATTTTTTACAGCATCCTTAAAAACCTGATGCCAACGACTAATTTTAATCTTAAAAAATCCTTGATCATCCCTTATCTGATCACCTCTTTTTATAAAATAGATAACAATTCTCTTTGCAATTTTTGAGGGTACAACAACAATCCTCTCCTTTCCCTTTGCATAAACCTTTAATCTTAATCCCTTTCCATTCTCCCAACTATCCCAATAAAAACTATCCTTTTTTATTGACACAATTTCCTCCCTCCTTAATCCACAATGAAAGGATAAATCAAACATCAAAACATATTTGTAATGCCTATTATCTAAAAGATATTTTCTCACCATTGCAAGATCCTCATCCTTTGTCACACTCTTTGCAAGTCGCTTATCTCTGCCCTTGATCTTTGGAATTACAGGGAGATCCTTTTTATCAATCCCTTGTTGTTCAAAAAACTCAAAGAGGTTTTTTAGAAATGCACGGCAAACAAAGGTTTGATGGTTTGATATAAATTTGTTTATTGATCCCTGACTTATTCCATTGCACTCCTTTTCAAGCAATCTCATGTGTTTAAGATATTGCTTAATTGTTTTCTCACTCAATTTTTTTGCAGAGAGGTGCTGTTGAAAATCATTGTCTGCCATTTATCAATAACAGTATGCCGGACTTTTTAAACCTTGTGCAGTAAAGATACCTTTACTGCACCCACTCCTGTTTTACTGACAAATAATCTTTAACTCAAATACAGTAATTACATTCAATGATTTGTGTATCTCATCATCTGATTGTGCGAACTTTTTTATGGATTGTGCGAACTTTTTTATGGATTGTGCGAACTTTTTTATGGATTGTGCGAACTTTTTTATGGATTGTGCGAACT
>CAZOBL010000021.1:0-23129 GCA_964578185.1 uncultured Thermoplasmatales archaeon | reverse complement strand
CACCAAAAATGGAGACGGGACGATGACGGAAACAAAAAAACAACCCAAAAAACCCCAAGAACCCAAAGAACATAAAAAAATCCGTGAGAAAATTCATAAAATCCTAAAAGATAAAATTTTACCTAAATCAATAGTTGATGAAATAATTTTAAATATAATTGAAGACAAAAAACTTGAGTCGAAACTTAAAGAAATTGTAAATATTTCAGTTGATAACTATGAAGAAAACTTGATAGATAATGCTGAAGCATGTGGGATTATTGGTGCTCAAAGTATCGGTGAGCCGGGTACACAGATGACAATGCGTACCTTTCACTATGCAGGTGTAGCAGAAATAAACGTTACATTAGGGCTTCCTAGACTCATAGAGATAGTTGATGCGCGCCGTGCACCTTCAACACCGATGATGAATATTTATCTTAAAGATGAACATAGAATAAATCCAGATTTAGCAAAAAAAGTAGCAAATCAAATAGAGATTACACATCTCAATAGTATAGCAGATATTGAAACTGATCTTACTAATCTTGTTATTTATATTATTCCAGATAAAAAATCTTTAAAAGATAAAGATTTAACAGTAGATGACCTTGTTGATAAAGTAAAAAAAGTAAGGAAAATAGATGCAAAAGTAGAAAAAGGTAAAATTAAAGTTTTACTAGATGACCCTAGTTATAAAAATTTACTTGATATAAATGAAAAACTAAAAGAATTAAAAGTCAAAGGAATAAATGGTATAAAAAGAGTTATAATTCGAAAGGAACCCAACGAAGGATATGTTATATATAGTGAAGGAAGTAACCTACAAAAAGTTTTAGAGGTAGAAGGAGTAGATCCTTCTAGAATTACAACAAATGATATACGAGCTGTAGGAGAAGTTCTAGGTATAGAAGCAGCCCGAAATATGATAATAAAAGAAGCAGATAACACATTATCAGAACAGGGTTTAAATGTTGATTTACGTCATATTATGTGCGTTGCAGATATAATGACTGCTGATGGCTCAATTAGAGCAATAGGTAGACACGGGGTAAGTAAAGAAAAAGAGAGTGTTCTCTCTCGTGCAGCTTTTGAAATAACTGTTAAACATCTTCTGTCAGCTAGCCGTCGAGGTGAAACAGATAATCTTGAGGGTGTAGCTGAAAATATTATAGTCGGCCAGCCTGTAAGATTAGGAACAGGTTCTGTACAACTAGTTATGAAAAGAGATAAGAAAAAATAAGGTGAAAAATAAAAAATGGTAGATGTTGAAAAAGTCTTAAAAAACACTGTAAAAAAAGGAAAAGTCAAAATTGGTGCAAAAGAAACCAAGCAAACTTTAAACAAAGGTAAAGCAAAACTTGTAGTGATATCAAATAATTGTCCATATGATAAAGAGATAGATACAATGGCAAAGAAAAAGAAAACACCTGTATACAAATACTCATCTAATTCAATTGATCTTGGATATGTCTGTGGAAAAGCCTTTGCAGTTTCAACCTTTGCAGTATTAGAAGACGGTGGCTCAAATATATTAAATCTTGTTAAGAAAAAATAAAAAAAAGGATTTTTTAATTTATGAAAAAAATGTTTTGGTACTTATGACGGATATCTCACTTTCTAACAAAAATATGCAGTATATAAACATGGCTGCAAAAGTTACAAACACAATAATTCTGGACTGTATTATCAAAGATAACCTTTTAGTTTTCATTGTTGGTAAAGGATGTCTAGGTGCAGCTATAGGTAGAAAAGCTAAAAACCTGGAAAAACTTAAAAACATGTTTAAGAAAAACATTAAATTTGTTGAAAACGATGAAGATAAAGTAAAATTTATTCACAATCTTTTCAAGCCTTATGATATAAACAAGGTTACTTTTGAAGGGAACGAGGAAAACCCTATTGCAAAAGTACAGGTGAAACCTTCTGATAAATCTAAAATAATTGGTAAAGGTGGACGCAACATAGAGATAATACGCAAGCTTGCTCATCGTCATCAAAATATAAAAGATGTTCAAATAAAATAAAAATTCAGATAATTTTTATACTATATCTTTTTTTTTAGTGATATAATTTTTAAATAAGTTTTGTATTACCCTTAATCTGGGGAGTGTGTTAAGACTCTTGAGAATTAAAAAACATCCTATACTTAGCTTTGATACTCGCAAAGAAATCTTTTTTTCATTTGATAACAAAAAAATGAAGGGATACGAAGGTGATAGTATTGCATCGGCTCTACATGCAAACGGTGTAAAAAAATTTTCAACGAGTTTAGTATATGACAATCCTCGAGGGTTTTTCTGTGGAATTGGTAAATGTTCTTCTTGTCTAATGAGAGTTAATGGAATTCCTAATGTTAGAACTTGTATTGCACCTTTAAAAGAGGGTATAAAGGTTGAAAGGCAAGGTAAACTTGCTAGTTTACCTGACTCGGATTTTAAGAAAGAATATAAAACGACAAAAAAAGTTGATATCTTAGTTGTAGGCGCAGGCCCAGCGGGTTTATCAGCAGCTGTTGAGGCTGCTAAACAAGGTGCTAGTGTATTACTTGTAGATGAGAATCAGCAAGCTGGTGGGCAACTTGTTAAACAGACACATAAGTTTTTTGGGTCTAAAAATGAGAATGCAGGCAGCCGTGGGATTGATATTGCACGAAAACTTGAAGAGGAAATTAAAAATCTACAAAGAAACAATAAAGTCGAGTTTCTACTTGATTCAACAGTTATAGGTTATTATGAAGGTGATAAAGATTTACATAAATTTGCTGTTATTAAACGTAGGGATTATCAGGGTTGCCTTTATGAGATAGACTGTAAAGCAGTAGTTTTTGCGATGGGTGCAATGGAGAATATGCTTTTATTTCCTGGAAATGATCTGCCAGGAGTGTATGGTGCAGGTGGCGTTCAAACACTTATGAATGTATATGGTGTAAAACCAGGCAAACGTGTTTTAATGGTTGGAGCGGGAAATGTTGGTCTTATTGTATCATATCAATTACTGCAGGCTGGAATTGAGGTGGATAGAGTTGTTGAAGCAGCACCCTACATTGGTGGATATCATGTACATGCAGCTAAACTACGTCGTTGCGGTGTACCAATATATACTTCCCACTCAGTAAAAGAAGTTCTTGGAGATGAACATGTAACAGGTGCAGTTGTAGTAAAATTAGATGATAACTGGCAACCCGTTACAGGATCTGAGGAGATTGTTGAATGTGATACTATCTGTTTAGCTGTTGGGCTTACACCTAGTACACGTCTTTTATCCCAGGTTAATGTAAAAATGGATTTTATAGCTGAAGCAGGAGGATACGTGGCACTTCATAATGAAAATATGATGACATCTGTAAAAAATGTATTTGTAGCAGGTGACAGCTCAGGTATAGAAGAAGCAAGTACCGCGATGATTGAAGGGAAAATAGCAGGTGTATCTGCTGCCTTAAACCTAGGATTCGACAAGAATGCTAAAACTTTGAAAAACAATTTTATTGAGGATTTAAAACGTCTGCGTGCAGGACCATTTGGTGAAAAACCAAGGATTGCAAAAAAGAAAATACAAAAACTTTACAGACAAAAAAAAGAGGGGCAAAAAAATGCATAGTTATGAAAAAGACGGGATTCTCAAAGAAAAAGATATTACACTACCAAACAATAAACAGCTAAAAAAAGGGGTGGCAATAGTTGAATGTGTTCAACATATACCTTGTAATCCATGTGTGGATATATGCCCTGTAGATGCCATTGGCATGAAAGACATAAATGCACCACCAGTTGTTGATTTTGATAAATGTATAGGATGTGGCAGATGCGTTGCAATATGTCCAGGGCTTGCGATTTTTGTACTAAAAACAATTGATGATAAAAAAGCGCTTATTACCCTTCCATATGAATTTACACCTATCCCTAATAAAGAGGATATTGTAAAAATTCTTGATAGAGAAGGTAAAATCATTGGTGAAGGAATTGTAAAAAAAGTAGTAAAATCTAAAAAAACATGTGTTATAACAGTAGAGATAGATAGGAAATTTATTTTTAATGCAAGAAATATCAAAATTTAAATGAAAAAATTTCAGGTTTGCCTATATGAAAGAGAAAAAAACAAAAAATAAAGTTATTGTATGCCGATGTGAGGATATAACCAAAGAAGATGTAATAAATGCTATAAATGAAGGTTATACAGATTTAGAAGAACTCAGGAAAAAACTAAGAATTGGTATGGGGCCATGCCAGGGTCGTGTATGTATAAAACTTGTCATGCGAATTTTGGAGCAGCAAACCGGTAAAAAAGTTGATAAAAAATCTTATCCAACATGTAGACCACCTATAAATCCAGTAAGTTTAGGTTCTCTAGCTAGTGATGAAAAATGAATAAACAATATGATGTAGTAATTGTCGGTGGCGGTATAAACGGATGTGGTTTAGCATATAATCTAGCTAAAAAAAAGTTTAAAGTAGCAGTTTTTGAAAAAAAATATCTTGCATCTGGTAACACTGGAGCATGCGGTGCAGGTATACGCCAGCAATGGTCCACACGTGAGAATACAAAACTTGCAATTGATAGTGTAAAAATTTTTGAAAGATTATCTAAAGAGTTGGGAGAAAACATTGAACTACGGCAAGGTGGCTATCTAATAATTGTTCACAATAAAGAAGAGATGAAACAGGCTCAAAAAAATGTGCGGATGCAGAAGTCACTGGGTTTAAAAGTTGAAATATTACAACCAGATGAAATTAACGATGTAGTATCAATATTAGATGTGGAGGGTATGAATGCTATAGGTGCAACTTTTTGTCCCACTGACGGGCATGCAAACCCGTTTAAGACAACATTTGCTTATGCGCAGGCAGCAAGAAGGTTTGGTGCAGATATTTTTACGCATACTAAAGTTTTAGATGTTAAAACTAAAAATAAGCAAGTTTCAGAGGTTGTAACACAGAAAGGCATTTTTAAAACAGATTATGTTGTAAATGCAGCTGGTGTTGATTCTAAGAGTATTTCAAAAATGGTTGGTATCTCTATTCCAAATACACCCTATAGAAAAGAGATTATGGCTACAGAACGATTAAAACCTTTATTTGAGGCGATGGTTATAAGTTTTAAGGATGGAATATATTTCAGTCAACAACAAGAGGGGCAAATATTAGGTGGTATACCAATTCCTCAAGAAAAAAGTGGTTATAAAACAATGCCGACTATAGATTTCCTTGAGCATATGAGCAGAACGCTAACAGATTATGCACCCGTTTTAAAACATGTAAACATGCTTCGGCATTGGACTGGTTTTTATGACGTTACACCTGACGCACGCCCAATACTTGGTGAAAGTAATAAAATCAAAGGTTTTATTCAATGCAATGGCTTTAGCGGGCATGGCTTCATGCTTAGTCCAATGGTTACAAAGATGCTTTCAAAGTATATTTCAACTGGTGAGGAATCTCAGATACTTAAAAAACTTAAACTTGAAAGATTTAAAGGTAAAAAAATTGATAAAGAAATGTCTGTAGTTGGATAAAAAATATGGATTATAAAAAAATTGGTTTTAAAGCAGGTCTTGAAATACATCAACAACTTGATACACATAAGTTATTTTGTAACTGCCCCTCGCAGATAACTGAGGACACAGATTACTCTTTTGAACGATTTCTGCGACCTACGCAAAGCGAGATGGGTGATGTGGACCGTGCAGCGCTTATGGAAGCAGGTAAAAACCGTCGTTTTCTCTATACTGCATCAGATAAATCAACATGTCTAGTTGAAGCAGATGAAGAACCACCTCATGATGTCAACAAAGAAAGTATAGATTTATGTCTCATAATGGCAGTATTAACAAACTCTACACCAGTTGATGAAATACATTTTATGAGGAAAATAGTAATTGATGGTAGCAACACTAGTGGTTTTCAAAGAACAGGGCTTATAGCCTTAAACGGAAGGGTAAAAAAAGTAGGGATACAGACAATTGCACTTGAAGAAGATGCCGCTAGAAAAATTAAAGAAAAAGGAAAACTTGTAAACTATGGACTTGACAGACTTGGTATACCTCTTATAGAAATTGCAACAGATCCAGATATAAAAAACCCACAGCATGCAAGAGAAGTAGCAGAAAGAATTGGAATGCTTCTGCAGGCTACAGGTAAAGTAAAAAAAGGTTTAGGGACGATAAGACAGGATTTAAACATATCAATATTAAATGGGAATCGAGTTGAAATTAAAGGAGTGCAATCTTTAAGCTCAATATCTAGGGTATTAGAAAATGAAACACAAAGACAACTAAACATGATCAAAATCAAAGACATCCTAAGGCAAAGAACTAATGTTGAAGAAATAGAAAAGAATAAAAAAATAGATATAACAAATATTTTAAAAAACACAGATTCGAAAATAATCCAAAAACAGCTCAAAAAAGGCAAAGCCAAAGCAATAAAACTACCAGGGTTCAAAGGAACACTAAAAAAAGAGGGTTTTAGACTTGGCAGTGAACTAGCAGCATACGTTAAAATAGCAACAGATATAGCTGGAATAATACATAGCGATGAAATGCCAGGATACGGGTTAAACAAGGTTAAAATCAATGAGATAAATAAAAAATTAAACATCCAGAAAAATGATGCTTTTGTAATAATACTAGGCAAGCAAGATATAGTAAATAAAGCAATAGATGCTGTAATAAATCGGGCTAAAAAAGCAATTACAGAAGGTGTATGCGAAGAAGTTAGAAGAGCCCTTGCAGATGATACAACACAATATTTAAGACCACTGCCGGGTGCAGCAAGAATGTACCCGGAAACTGATATAAAGCCTGTAAGAATTACAAAAGAATACATAAGGAAAATAAAAGAAAATCTCCCTGAGAAACCAGAAGAAAAACATAAAAGATTCCTAAAAGAATATAAGCTAAACGAAGAGCAGACAAAACAGATACTTACAAGTGGATATGAAACCAATTTTGAAGAAATAGTAAAGAAACATCCAAATCAGAAAAGTATAATCCTTAGAATTTTTTTAAATACATATTCAGAGCTTCAAGCAGAAAATATAGATACGCAAAAAATTAATATAAAGCATCTAGACAACATTTTAAAGGCTTTAAAAAATAATAAATTTTCAAAAGAGGCAATCCCTAAGATTTTAGAATATATCGCAAAAAACTCTAATAAATCAGTTGATGATGCTGTAGAAACACTAGGTCTTAGCGTTGCATCAGAAGAAAAAGTTAAAAGAGTGGTTCAAAAAATTGTAAAGGAGAAAAAAGATTTCGTGTTAGAACGAAAAATGAATGCTCTAGGGCCATTAATGGGACTTGTTATGAAAGAGCTACGTGGAAAAGCCGATGGAAAACTTGTAAGCGATATGTTAAAACAGGAAATCAAAAAAATTGTTTAGGATGTAATTCTTTTTTTAAACAAAAACTTAAGGTTTTTGAAGCCATCACCAAAACTTTCAAGTTTAACCTCACCTTTCCGTGCATAAAGTTTTGATGGTATCTCCTTTGTTTTAATATCATTGTTTTTAAACATTTCAATTTTTATTTCTTCGCTGAAGGGCATACCGTCATTAAATTCTTCAAGTGGTTGAATTTTATCAAGTGCATTTTTTTTAAAAATCCACATACCACTCTGACTATCACGAAGTTTTATAAAAAAAAGCACTCTAAGAGTTGTTGATAAAATAAAATTTCCCAAGTAGTGTTTTATACTCATAGATCCGTGATGAAGTTTTGCAAAACGATCGGTTGTGATAAAATCAAGTTTTTCATCTGATAGTATCTTGATATAGTTATGCATCTCATCGAATGGATATGTGCAATCTGCATCACCTGTTACAATTATATCCCCTGATGCTTTGGGCATACCTGTTTTATATGCACGACCATATCCTTTACGTTTTTCAACTATTACTTTAGCGCCCTTCTTTTTTGCAATTTGCTGTGTTTTATCTTTTGAATCTCCGTCTATTACTAGTATTTCGAGTTCATACCCTAGTTTTTTTATTTTCTCAGGGTTTATAGAGTCAATTGTTTTGCCTATACCTTGTTCCTCATTTATTGTTGGAAGAATAACGGTTATTTTTGTGATTATTATCAGACCTCTTAGAAGCCTAGTATAAAATAATGATATAAAAATATTCTATAAAAAAAATCTAAAATAAAAAAAGAGATTTATGGGGATTTAATTCCCCAAAGTTTTTTGCAGTTTTTTTTAGTGGTTTCGTCTACGTCTTAGAAGTATAAATGCTACACCAAGAGCTGCAATGAGTGTCAACAGTTCAAATCCAGGGGTGTCTTCCCCGTCATCTTCATCGTCATCTCCTGCTTCTACAACTGTAATCTCAGTTGATCCAGGTGTATATTGACCATATGATGCTGAAACTGTATAATCATCTGGTGTGTCTGGTGCTGTAAGTGTTACTTTTCCAAGTGCGCCACTAGTATATTCATCTCCTTCAAATGTTACTGTAGCACCCGCCAGGCCTGCACCTTTTGCAACTATAGTTACATCAAATTCTTCTCCAGCTTCTGGATCTTGATTTGGTGGAACTATCTGTATGGTATATCTGTTAAGTACCTTTACAGTTGCTGTTGCTGTTGGATAACCTGATTTATCTGCATATACTGTATATTCTGAGTTTTCTATATCAATATCTGGTACTTGATCTGCTGAGAAGGTTACTGTTCCATCACTTTCTGTTTGTTTAGTGTTTCCAGCAAATTTAACAGTTGCACCTGACACAGGGTTACTTGCTTGATCTATAACCGTAAGTGTAAGCGTTGAATCTTCATATACCATACTAGTTGATGGAGTTATTTCTAATGTACGTCGGGTAACTGTCAGATAGGAATCTGTTTGTACTGAAGTCCAAGACCAGTTACCTGCAGCTTTAACAAGATTTTGACATATTGTAACATTTGCTGTACCACTTGATTGAGGCTGAATACCTTCAAATGCTGCTACACCATCTGAATCGGTTTGTACAGGATCTGGTTGAATTATACAATTTACCTGTGGTGTAAATGTTAGGTTGACATTTGGTATTGGTTCACCTTGATTATCTGTCACTGTTACAGTTACCGGTACAGATGTAGCTTGTGTCGAAATTGTATCCGGATCTATTTCAAAGTTAGGGAAGCTAATTGTAAATTCACCTGTTGTCATATTTCCACCATGTGCAGCATATGCGGCCTGGAAAGTACAGTTAATTGCACCTTCATTGTTACCAACTGTTGTAATATCAAATTCACCTTCACCATTTTCATCAAGATCAACATATGTATCATCCAATGTAAGACCTGTGGCATCTTCAACATTAAGATATAATCTAGTGTTTTCGGGTAAGGCATTTCCAAGAGCATCAACAGCAGATATTTCCACAGTGAGATTTACTTCTCCTATTGCAGCTGTTGTAGCTGATGGAGTAAATGTTACATCTGCATAGCCTACAGGAATTGTTATATTTCCATCGTGCTCATCTTCTCCAGATCTATTTACTGCAGTTATTACAAGGTTGCCATCAAACCATATACATGTTTCACTGCTATCAAAGGTCCATACATTACCAGTACTTTCAGTAAATGTTATTTCCTGAAGCGGATCGTTTTCATCATGATCTTCATCGATTAGTTTACCTGTTACTTCGTCTATATCTTCTATTACGTTTCCATCAGGATCATATATCTTAAATTCAAAGGTTTGCTCATCTACATCAAGACCTGCAGTTAATGTTTGATTTTGTTCTTCAGCAGGATCAGTAATTTCTATAACAATGTCATGTATTGGTGCAATCTCTATTATATCATACATATAGTAAGGACCAGGTACTTTTGCTACAACAACTAGATACCCGATTTCACTAATATCAGTTTCACTAGGTATTATCTCATATATTCCATTTAAACCATTTCCTTCAGTTGCACCATCACCAGTTGTGTCGTTTATACTTTCACCGTTTTCCCAATTTTCATCATAGAATGTTACAAACACTTCAGCATATTGCCCATTTGTCACTGTAAGTGTTATAGTTTCTTGTTGAGTTACGGATATTTCCAAATCATCACCTGACGACGTGGTTACAGATCCTCCAAGACCTGATATTGTGTAATCGTTACTTGTACTATATGTTCCGTTTGTTGCAGTAATAGTTAATGTACCACCTGTTTTTGGAGATATCTTTACAGTATATTGTCCAGTAGATTTAGCTGTTAGATATTCATTTCCTGCCTCTGTGTCATCTTCATCTATTGTGAAGTCAAGTCCACAACCTTCTACATGCAATGTTGCATTCATTGGATCATCCTGGCTACTACCATATATGTTAACTGTAAAGGTTGCACCAGATGAATCATTAACATAAAGATCGCCACTTGGATTAGTTACTGGAACCGACTCCACCATTGTACCATCGATTATCATATTGATATTACCCGGTGATACAACACTAAATGTTGCAGAGCCAGTAAAATTTGCAAGTAAATCTTCATTATCGTAAGTATCACTATAAAACGAGTCGTTATATGCGTAATCTGTTTGATTTCCAGGATAACTTACTAGCAGTGTTGCTGTCCCTGTCTCATTAAAGCGATAATCATCTAATTCAAAATAAGCATATTGATCTTCTGTTTCTTTTGTGAAAGTAGCAGAAATTGGTACTATATCATCATCTTCATATTCTTGATTATTTGTTGCATTATAACCTTTTAGGCCAGTTATATGGAAATAAAGTTTTTCATTTTCCCCTGTAAGATCTTTCCATTCATCGTCTAACCATGTCTCGTTATATACTGACACATTTATTGTTTGATCAAATCCTGATATTATATCTTCCGTATTTACCACTCTGACAGTTAAAGAATCTTTTGTTGCTACTTCAAATGAGTGATATGATATAAAGTTAGATATATCTAGAGTATCTGTTTCATCTATTCTATAAGTGGTGCCTGTCCTGTAAGTACCAACATGCCATGTTCCAGCACTGTAATCCGCTGTATCAGCACTAAATGAGTATCTACCTGACGGGTAAGTATCAAAAGTACTCTCTACAACTTCATATCCGCCATTAACTGGTGCGTAAACACGCATATCATACTCTGGGACACCATCACCTTGACCATCATAAACATAACCCGTAACTTGTACCTCATCACCCCATTCTAAATCAGAAGTAACATCACAGGTTACATCAAGCTTAACAGGCAATGAAATATTTGAGTAATGAGTTGAGTCGATACTTGCATTAACCCAGTAATAATTTTCAAGATTTCCTGATCCGCTTCCATAATTATTTTGAGACCTTACAAAATCCCAATCCCAGTAACCGGTTGTTATAGCCGAGTTATAATCAAGTAAATCTGCTTCTGGATCAAAAATTGAAACATTGAATGTACTGGTCTCTAATTCCCAGGTGGAACCTGTCCAGTTATATATATAGATATAAAACATGTAATAAGACTTATTGTAGATTATATGTTCTAAAGTCTCTAAATCACCATCTCCGTCAGTATCATATTTGAATCTTATGTCATATAAATTACCGATAGTAATTGTTATATTAACAGGCTCTCCATCATCATCCATAATTTGAGTACTTCCATCAAAAAGACTTATATTCCACATACCAGCAGTTCCATTTGTCCAGGTGTTATTTGTGACACCAGTTGTACCATTTACAATTGGATTCATACCTAATTCATCCCAACCAGGTACACGAACTTGTAAAGAAAGATCTCCATGAGAATCTGCTTCATCCGCGCCAACTTCAGTTAATGTTACCCAACTAGAGCCAGTCCACACTTTTACATTATAGTCTGTACCATCAGTCAAACTATTGTCTTTAACTTCAACAGTAATAATCTCACCACATGTTAGATTATTATACTGGTATCCAGATCCGTCTTTGTCTACCGTAACAGTAGTAGCCTTAGCTATATTTTTTTCATTTATGGTTAGAACTCCAAAAGCAGCTATAACCATCGCCATAACCACAAACGTGGAAACTATTTTTTTATATTTCATCCTATTTTTTCCTCCTAAATTATTTTTGTATTATTTACTCTCTTTTTTCTTAGTTACAAATAGTCCAGAAAGAAACACACAATCAAGATTCACACCGTGAATCTATCATCATGAAAGCATGTTCACAACTAATCTGTTACTAAATACTTTCACCTATCTTGTGTCCTCACCGGACCCTCTTTTCACCGTAAATAACTACGTTGTTTATATAAGTTACGATTTTCCTTATCCTACAGACAGGTATATACGAAGCTTTACCTAAACTATTACCTGCATAAAAAATCAAAAAAAATTCTAAAAATTTTAAAGAAATTAACGATCTTGAGGAGTATTAACTTCATCAACAAGTTTCATCCCAGCAGAAACACCGTCTACCGAGTGAATAACTGCACCACATTCAGATATCGTTGCATTCACCTTTTCATAGTTAATATCAGTACCCTCTATTGTAATCTTTACACTATCCGTATCCTTATCAACTTCTTCAAGTGAAATATTAACACCAGATATACCTTCCACTCCACTAATTCTTTGCGCCAATTCTACTATTGAAGGAGTGTGAGGTTTTAATACGTCTAACACAAGTCTTTTTATTTTTGTCAAATTAAACAATTCTCCTATAAAAGATTTGAAACTTATATACTTATAAAAACTTATTGCTAGTTAAAGATTATTTAAAAACTCCTCCGCCCTACCATCTAATTTAGCATTTAAAAGACCTATAGCATTTTGCATTTCTTCAGTTGAGTTAGTTTCATGAAAAATCTTTAATTTATTGATTTTTAGAATTTTTCCACATCTAGCACAACGGCTTGTCTTGTTTGATAATAATACCCCTTTTGCTTTTTTACAATTAGGACATACAATTACTCCATACCTCATAATAATATTACAACCCTGTTGATCTATTAGTGGAAAATAACCTCAACTAATAAATATTACCTTTGTTATTCGCATTTCCAAAAACATAGTATCTTATTTGCCATTCCCGCCTTAGCTCAGACTGGCCGGAGCGGCCGGCTGTAGACCCAAATATGGTAGCTACCGGCAGGTCCCCGGTTCAAATCCGGGAGGCGGGACTCATTATTCATCAAATATTTTTTAAACAACTTCCTTTATATTCACTGATGCAAACTAAAGGTCTAGTATTTTTCTAGATATAACTATCTATTGAGAAAATAAATATGAATAAAAAAAATATCGCATTACGTGTACCAGCTCAAAAAGCTGAAAAAATTAGGAAAATCCTAATTCAAAATGACAAGTTAATAACAGATTATAGAGTCATAAGCAAAGAAGATTTTGTATACTTTCCTGTAAAAACAGCCGATTTTAGTTCAAAGTTTATAAACGAACATAAATTAGAAATAACCAAAAAAAAATTTCCAAAGTCAAAAAATAGAGTTTCTTCATATAAAGATATCTTAAAGTTACCACAAGATTTGCTAGGATTCCTTCCTTCATCTTTTGATATTATTGGCAATATCGCATTAATCAAACTCAAAGATAAAAAGATAAAGCGTTATAAAAAGAAAATAGGAGAAGCAATCCTAGATGCAAACAAAAATATAAAAACAGTTTGTTTAAGTAAACCTGTTAAGGGTGAATATAGATTAAGAAGTAATATTGAGGTTATCGCAGGGGAGAAAACCACTGAGACAACTCATAAAGAATTTGGTTTAAACTTTCTTTTAGATATTAAAAAAGTATATTTCTCCCCACGTCTTGCAAATGAAAGAAAAAGAGTATCTTCTTTAGTAAAAAAAGATGAAACTGTAGCGGACATGTTTTCTGGTGTATGTCCTTTTTCTATAATGATTGCAAAGTTTGCAGAACCAAAAAAAGTATATGCTTTAGAAAAAAATAAGGATGCTGTATTTTTTGCCAAAAAAAATATCAAACTTAATAAGGTTTTTGAAAAAGTCGAGGTTTTAAATAAGGATTCTAGAAATTTTTCAAAAATATTTCGTGGGATAAAAATTGATAGAGTAATTATGAATCTTCCAAAGAAGTCTATTAGTTTTTTCCCCGAGGTTTTAAAAACTGTTAATAGTGAAACTTTGAAAATTCATTTTTATGCTATAGTTGATGAGGAAGGCTTAGAGTCTTGTATTTTGGATTTAAAAAAATCAGCAAACAAGAAGAATATAGATTTATTAGTTGATAATGTTGAAAAGATTAAGTCTTATTCACCACGAGAGTTTTATATAGGAATTGATATTACAGCTCAAAAAAGTAAATAAGATATTTGTCGCCGATGTAGCTTAGACCGGTAGAGCGGCTGACTTGTAATCAGCAGGCCAGGGGTTCAAATCCCCTCATCGGCTTAACTTTTTTATCTTTTTTTCTGAAATATAACAAATGTAGTAATTATTGCTAATAATATTATTGTTATATTGAATCCTGGTGTGTCTTTGGAAGTCGACCCAACTTCTTTAGATTGAATATTAATTTCTGTATCTTCTGTTATTTGATTATCTCGGTTGTCTGTAACAGTTAAGCTTACTGTATAAGTATTTTCTTCATCGTATTTGTGTGTGGGGTTTTGTTCATTGCTGCTTTCTCCATCTCCAAAATCCCAGGACCAATCATATGGTGATTCTCCACCTGATAGGGTGCCTTCAAAATCTATATTTTCTCCAACGTCACCGCTACTAGGCAAATTTAACTCTAGAGTCATATCAGTATAAGTTGCAATATCATCTGGGCTTAATACTTCTATGTTTTTTGTACAGCTATCTGTAGATCCATCGTTATCAATTACAGTTAATGTCACCGAGTAAGTCAATGGACTTAGAAATGTGTGTGTTGGTTCTTCAGATATTATTTCACTTGTTGAATCATCAAAGTTCCAACGGTAAAAATCAATTGTTCCATCTTGATCAGAGCTTAGGGTTCCATCAAAAGTGATAGTTTCACCTATCTCTGGGTTTTGTGGCGTATATGTAAAATCTGCTGTTGGTGGTTTGTTATCTGGAGGAGTTGCCCTCGTGCTAAAAAGCCATATATCTGATTGTGTTTCCAGTCGACTATCATTTGCTATTGTATACCAAGCATAAGTTGTATTAAAGGGCAGCGATATTGTACAAGATGCATAACTATTATCTGGAACCATGGCATTACCTATTAATGTTCCATCGGCTTTATAGAAATCTACGTTTATCATGTCACTATCAACATCTTGGACTTTTACTTTTAATGTAACAGTTAATGATGTACCAGAGGCTCCATCTGAAGGAGAAGGATTTGATGGTTTTAAAGGTGCTTTTAGAAAATAACCTGTTGGATAATTATCAACTAAACCATTTTTGCTATATGGTACATCACCTATTCCATCACCAAGATTATTTGGTTTTAAATCTACTTCATTATAATCACCCCAGTAGTTACCAATAGAGCCATTATCCCAACTGTTATCGCCATTCTCCTGAGCGTTTTTACCATTCAAAAAAATCCTATTTGAACATATTACATTTGAATTAGAGTTAGAGCCAGCATAAATACCAGATGCTGTCGAGTTACTAATACGATTGTTCTTTATTAAAGAGTTATCTCCAAACAGTTCAATACCTCGTTTATTGTTATTTATATAGTTATCGTAAATATTTGCATCATCTGAAGATAAATATATCCCACTAAAACCACAATTAAAAATGTCATTTTCTATAATCTTTGCATCATTGCAGTTTGAAAGATATATACCATAATACTCAATTGTATCTGTAGCTTCTTCGTAAAAAACATTATTTGTAATATTTAACTCTTCACTATTTAATGCGTAAATACTATTTTTGCAGTTATAAATTGAGTTACCATAAATCCTGTTTCTATCCGAATTCTCCATATATATAGAATCTTCTACACAGCCTGTGAAAACATTGTTATACACATCATTTGTTTGAGAAAAATAACAATAAATACCATAATTTATGCTATCAAAAGTACTTCCACTAATTACATTACCATTAGACGAATCAGATAAAAAAATACCACGATCATCAGATTCCTCAAATGTCAAACCCTGTATAACATTATTTACTGAGTTTATAAACAACAAAGCAGAAATAGGTGAATTAAGACCATCACGAGTATCAGTAATCTTAAAATTTTCTAAAGTCACAGAATCTGCGTTTATTTCAACACCATATCTTTTCTGTCCAAATATTGTACTTGGGATATCAATAACTGTATCTCCTTCTTCAATTGAACCAACAATTTTTACACTTTTATCAATATCTAAAACTTCTTGATATGTTCCACCATAAACAAATATCGTATCCCCCTCTTCAGCCATATCAATTGCCTCTTGAATTGTTTCAAGAGGATACTCACCAGTACCATCTCTATAAGGGTAATCACCATCATCATTTACATAAATTTCATTAGTCTGAGCACAGCAAATATTTGATGGAGAAAAAATAAAACTATTAACTATTAAACCTATTAGAATAAAAACTAACACTAGTGCTTTTCTCATTGATTTCCCATCCCTTATTTCTACAACTCTTAATATAGTTCATTGATTTATATTTTTCTAAGAGCAAATAACACAAATCAAAAAAAATTTTATAGATAATAGTTGTTAATACAACTTGATGAAAGTTTGTATAGGTGGAACTTTTGATAATCTACATAAAGGACATAAAAAACTTATTTTAAATGCCATTAGAACAGCAGGAAAATATGGTTACTTATTCATCGGCATTACAAAAGGAAAAATTAACTCTTCAAAAAAAAATATTCAACCATATCAAAATAGACTAAGTAACGTTAAAAGTTTTATCGAGAAAATAAACCTTCCAGAAAAAATTAAAGTAAATATCAAGCCCATCAAAGATTCCTATGGCCCATCAACTGATGGTGACTTTGATGCTATTGTTGTAAGCCCTGAAACCAAAGATCCAGCAAAAAAAATTAACAAAATCCGAATAGAAAAAGGGAAAAAACCTCTAAAAATTGTGGTTATAGATTATATTCTAGCTGAGGATGGAAATAAAATAAGCTCATCACGGATTAGAAAAGGGGAAATTAGTAAAGATGGCAAGAACTTAAAAGAATAAATATAAACCTTTGACGTAATTAATTTTAAATACAGGTGTTTGTTACATCAGGAGTAAAATCTTTAGATTTAAGGTGATTTGAAAATATGGTATATATTATATTTGAGGTTAAAAATGAGGATGCCGGTAAGATAAACAAGTTAACCGCCGATGATTTGGTAAGTCGTCAGAGTATTCTTACTCGTGATGCAGGCTCTTTAGAGCTTGAAGGTGATGTCTTGTATGTTAAAGTTGAAGGCAGTGACGATGGTCTAAAACGTGCTCAGGAAATTGCAAAAGAAGAAGGTTTTAAGAAACTTGATGAGTCCGAGGCTTCTAAAGTTAATGAGAAAATTGAGGAGCAGGAAGATGACGCTGCTTCTGGAATGGGTATGATTTTTGAATAAAAAAGAAAATCCTTTTTTTTATATTTTCCAGTAGCTAGCTAGGTTTTCTTGTATTTCTTTTTTTATTTTTTTTATATCTTTTTTTTCTTTGACTTCATCTTTGATTTGTTTTGGATCATCTAGCATGTAAGATATCTGGGAGGTTAGGCATTTTCCTATCCAGTCTAGATTGTATCCTCCTTCCATTGCACATACTATTTTTGGCGTTATTTCTTGTATTTTTGGTATTATTTTTCCGAAGGTGTTTGCATTAAATTTTAGCCCGCCAAGTGGGTCGGTGTGGTGTCCATCGAACCCTGATGCTATTATCGTCAGATCTGGTTTGAATTGTTTACCAATAGGTATCATTATATCATCTAATATTTCCATCATTGCTTGTTCTCCATATCCGTGGCTTAGTGGTGCATTTATGTTATATCCCCTTCCTTGTTCTTCGCCAATTTCTTTTATTTTTCCAGTTCCTGGAAAATGTGGGCTTAGATGTATGGATTGATACATGACATCTGCTCTATTGTAGAAAATATCCTGTATACCATTTCCATGGTGAACATCTGGGTCTATTATCAGTATTTTTTTGTTTTTCTGAGATAGTGCGTCTGCTGCTAATGCTTCATTGTTGAAAAGACAGAACCCCATACTAGTATGTGATGTTGCATGATGTCCTGGCGGTCTTATTATTGCAAATCCGTTGTCTGCATCTCCTTTTAATACGTTTTCACATAAGTTGAGTAGACTACCTGCTGCTAGTCTTGCAGTGTTAAAGTCTTCTTTGCATACATAAGTATCCAGATCTACCCATGAGTTTTTTGTACTGCTTATATCTTTTATTTGTTTTATCATTCGGTTTGAGTGTATTCTATGTAGGTTCTTTTCGGGTATTTTTTTAAATTTTATAAATTCTAGTTCATTGTAAAGTTTTGTTTTTTTGAGGTCTTGCATCATGACCATTGTTCGCTCTGAGTTTTCAGGATGCCCTATGTTGTCATGTTTTGCAAATTCTTGGGAGTATGCTATTTGTGTTACCATAATTTTTTTAATTCTCCATTTGCGTTATTTTCAGGGAAATAGGATATTAAAAGGTTGTTATTAAGCTTTATTTTGGTCCTTATATTTTAAGTAATGTTATTGTATTCAGGTTTTACTTAGACTTTCTAAAAATTTTATGGGAGGTAAAGATTGTTTCATGAGTGATGTTTTACTTGGTATTTCACCAGATTTTCTGTATTTCAGCGGGGTTGAGCCTAGAAGTGTTTCAGATTTGCATAAGCCCTATTTTTTAGCATTTACTGACGAAAGCCGTATTGACTCAGCAAGATCTAGACTTAAGAAGATGGTTAAAGAAAATAATTCTGAGGTTTTATCTAAAATTGATGATATTGGAGAAGTTGAGGAGTATCGAAGTTTTTGTGATTTTTCAAAGAAACGTAGGGTTTTTCGTGTTTATACAAAAAAATCTTATTTTGTACCCGAGGTTAGTGATTATTTATTTTTTAATTTAGGTTTGTACACTGCTGAGCATGATATACCCTATCATCAAAGAGCTCTTATTGATATTTCTGTAGATGAAGATATGTGGGTTTTAGACAGTAAAGGCACTAAGAAAAATTTGAATGTTTTAGTTTATGATATTGAAACTACCAAGTATTTTCAGGGTAAAGAAAACGTGCCTATAGATATGATTGGTTATTCAAATTTTAATGTTTGTTTTGAGTCATCTAAAGATCTCTCAAGCGAGGAGTTTAGTTTTGATATAATTGACTGCCCAAAATCTTGGGAGGAACCTGAGATTTTACAGGTTGACTCAGAAAATATTGATGATGAAATTGAAAATCTCTACGAGTTTTGTAAAATCCTTATGAAAGCAGATATTATATCTGGGCATAACATCGTGGGTTTTGATAATACTCAGATATATAACCGTCTTAGATGGATTCTAAAAACATATAGCGATAGTCTTTCAAAAGAGAAAAAAGATGTTTTCTGGAGGTTTATAAAAAACTTTAGTCGTGAAGATAAATCGTTTCATTTTGGTATTAGAAATAAGATTACTCAGTTTTACCCCAGCAGTCTTGACACATATCTAGGTGTAAGAAAGTTTTATCGTAATTTAAATGAGTATAGTCTTAAAGCTGTTGCACCCTTCTTAGGAGTTGATATTGAAGATCGTATAATTTTGACTCCTTCTCAGATTAAAATAGATGATAGAACACGAAGGTATAACCGTCAGGACGTACAGGAGCAGCTTGGTGTCACTCTTAATTTAATCCAGCAGGTGTTGCCTTTAAGTTTTACTACAGGAATGCCTTTTGATATGCTTCTCTCTAGTGGTGCGGTTAACATGTGGGATCATATGTCTCTTGTACGTGGATATAAGCAGAAAAAGATTATGCCACCTATCTGCCGGGTTATGTCTACTGCAAAAACCTTGGTTAAGTATTTCAAAGGTTGTAACAGTAAAGAAAAAATTGTGAGACAGGCAAAAGACAAACGTGAGCAACTATCCAAAGATTTAGCACGTGTGGTAAAATATGGTGATGAGATGCCTGAATGGATGGTTGACCCCTATGTTATCTACAATGAGCATGCTAAAGACCGTGATGAGCAGCTGAATTATCATTTCCCAGGTGGTATGACCATAAAACCTGATAAGGATGCAAATTCTCATTTTATACCCTGGTGGTATGTAGTAGTCGCTGATGTTGGTGCTATGTATCCTACAATTCTTAAGGCTATGAATATTGGTGCGGATACAGTACGTTACGCAAAAAAAGGTGAGAATGCTGATGATTGGATATGGCTTAAGAAGATCCCACGTCAGTTTTTTGAAAAAAATAATGTGTTATACAGACAGGTGTCAGATGAGGATAGTTACGCCGATAAAGGCTTTATGATTGGTGTTAAAATCGATGATAAACCCGGAGTTGTAAATTGTGCAATGACCGGTATTATGAGTATGATAGCAAAGGTTAAAAGTGAACTTGGAGAAGTTAAAAAAACAGATGATGCTGAAAATCTTCATAGACTTAAGATGATGTATCAGAGTGTAAAGGGTGCACGAAACGCAGGAAGTGTTGATTACCAACAAAGAATTATTCTTATTAACCCCAATGGAGAATATGAAAATATAAAAATTGGAGAGTTTGTAGACAAGGAAATAAAAAAGAATGGTTATAAAACTCAAAATATAAATGGTACAAATTTTGAAATATCAGATGTGCTTAATGGTTGGAGTGCTGTATCTATAAATAAAAACGGTAAAGTACAGATAAAAAAAATTAAACAAGCAGTTAGGCATAAATGGGATAAAAAATTAGTAAAAATTACAACGAAGAGCGGGTATACAGTTGTAACGCCAAATCATAGTATTTTTACAATAAAAAACGGGAGAATAACAGATATTCCTGCAGGTGAAATTTCAGATGATACATTAATTGTGCATGCAAACAAGATTCCAAATATTGAAAAAAAGACTGATATAAGATTAATTGATGAAATAAAAGCTGCGGGTTATTATGGCTATATTGATAAAGAGAATCTAAAATTTTTCAATGGAATAAAAAACGAGTTAATTAAATCAAATGTAAACAATAATACTTCAACCTCTTATATAAAGATAAAACTTGGAAAACTAAGAAATTTTGAGATCCCGGATGAAAAACTAAAGTATATTTTAATTGGGTCTAACGGAAGGAAATCGAGCAAGATTAAATCAATTATACCTGTTGATGAGAAATTTGCTGAATTTTTAGGATATTACATATCTGAAGGTCATACATCAGAAAGGATAAGAAATAATAATCCATTTTATTATATTTCAATTTCAGGTGCAGATGAAGAAATGCACAACAGGTTTAGAGATTTATCAAATGACTTATTCGGAGTGCCTGTATATAAAATAGACAGGAGAAACACTTCTCAAGGTGTAATAGAATCAACAGTACATGCAAAAGTAATAAATTATTTACTGGAGAATATTATGAAATGTGGAAATAACAGTAGAGATAAAAAAATTCCAAATCAGATATTATCATCACCCTCTTCAGTAAAAAAATCATTTTTCAGGGCATATATGATAGGAGATGGAAATTATAAAAAGGAAATGCCATCGTCAGTGCCTCTCGGAAGATATACAACTAACAGTAGATATTTAAACGAAGATATGATTTCCCTGCAAAGACAATTTGGCATGAAAACAAATACATATATCAGGACAAGTGAAAAGACATATAACACTAGAATGATTGGATTTTTTAAGGGAAAAAGAAAATATCTTAATGATTGTTTTGCAATTCCTACAAAAAAAATTGAATTTGTAAAACCTTCTTCTGATTATGTTTATGATATTAGTGTTGAGGATAATGAAAATTTTTTAGATGCTAACGGAGGAATTCTTTTACACAACACTCATGGCATAATTAGTGCCCCTAATGTATCTGGTCGTCAGTTTAACCTGTGGGGTGCTGCAACTATTACTACTAAGGGTCAGGCAATTCTTGCGGATACTCTGGATTATCTTGAGGATAAGGGTATTCGTGTGGTTTATGGTGATACTGATGGTATTTATCTTGGTTGTTCTCGTTCTATGAATAGCATTGAGGGTTTTTCTGATAAACTAGATATAAAAGTTGATGATAAAAATAAGGAGTGGATTACTAAACCTGATTTGGCTTTTTCTGCTATTGAGGAGTGTAATAATAAGTGGCGTGATGAGCTTAATTACTCTGAGTTTGAGCTTGAGCCTGAAGAGCATGATGCTATGGTTTTTGTGAAACATAAGAATTATCTTATTTTTGACTCAAAGAATAGTAAAATCGATATGATAACCAAGGGGAATAATTTTAAGGGTTCGGATAAAGCTAATATTGCTCGTATTGTGCTTAAGGAGATTATGATGCAGGTTTTAAAGGAAATTCCTGTTTGGTCTGATGAAGAAGATGTAAGAAAAAGGGTTCGTGAGCTTATTGGTGATAAAACACGGGACATAGTGTCAAAGCTTGATCTGTCTAAGGTTGATATTGAGGATCTTACATTGGTTCAGTCTGTTCAGCCTGCAAAGAGGTATAAGCCTAATCAGGATGGTTCACTTTCTACTTTTGCTAAAAGAGCTGATGCTCTTGAAGGGGTTCTTGGTGAAAAAATAAAAAATAGAGTGAAATTTAAGTTTGTTGTAACAAAAAAAGCTCTTCCAGGTATATCTAGTCCTTCTAAGAGTGGCGTTAAACCAATCGATTATATGTATCCAGTGGATCTTTTAGATGATAAAAGTCAGATTGACCTTGATTGGTATAAAGAGATGATTCAAAATTACATTAAGGGTGCTTTTGGCCTTTCAGATATAGCCGTGACTGAGCAGACTGGTCTTGATGCTTGGATGTAGAAAAATTTAGTTATTAGAAAAAAAAGAAAAAAGAGTTGTTTTTTTATTTTGGTAGTGGTGCTCCTTTAGATTTGTCCATGAACATAAATATTCCTGAAACAAGAGCTATTATTGCACCGACTAGCATTAGATACCACCCGTAGCCTGGCCCTGCGTTTTCTTGGAAGAATTCGTCCATACCGGTGGTACTATCTGGTAGAGCTGTCATAAAATATATTGGTGTTATTATTGCCAATATGAATGTTATTATTACAAAGATTGATGCAATCATTTTTATCATGTCCATGTTTATTATATTGAACATATGCAATGCCATCAGCAG
>CAZOBL010000020.1:0-23153 GCA_964578185.1 uncultured Thermoplasmatales archaeon | reverse complement strand
CTTTTAGATGTTCAGATGAAATGTTATTTTCATTTTTTCCTCTTTTGTACATTTGACTTAATCCTCTCTTATGGTTATATATAATGCTTATTATCTTAAATTTATTATGATTATATCTTTGAGAAACTTTTTAATCTATAAGAGATTAACTTATTTTCTCATTTGAAATTTATGATTTTAAAAATTATGAAAATACTATTTATATCGTGATTATATTCACTTTAGCCTTTGGTATTGTTGCCCTATTGGAGAAAAAGAAAATGGACTTAGTACTATCTTTGGA
This sequence comes from uncultured Thermoplasmatales archaeon, assembly GCA_964578185.1. Lineage (GTDB taxonomy): Archaea > Thermoplasmatota > E2 > DHVEG-1 > DHVEG-1 > JAZKSG01. The sequence goes on along the minus strand of CAZOBL010000020.1, from coordinate 22,870 downwards.
ATTTGCAGAGATTATCGCAATTGCTGTCATGGTCGGTTGTCTTGTTTTTGCATATGTTAAAAAATGGATGATGACTTATGCTTTGATTATTGCAAATGTCTTTGTTTTTGTATTAGGTTTTTTGTTTCTCGTACAGATCTCAAGTGGAGAGTTTATTAGTCTTCTTGCAATAAAACTTGCTTTTCAACCTATATATCTTCAAGAGGATCCACTGTATCTTTATACATTGTTTACCTCTATGTTTGCACATGCTGGTTTTGCCCATATTTTTGGTAATATGTTGATTTTTTTCTTTATCGGGATGGCATTTGAGCAGAGAATCGGCCCTAAGAATTTTATTTTAATATATCTTTTATCTGGTTTTTTTGCCGCGTTGTTTCATGCTGCAGTAGTTCCATTGATTTATCCTGAGTCTTTTGATCCTTCTATTCCTTTACTAGGTGCGTCTGGTGCAATTTTTGGTATCATGGGGGCTTTTGCATATTCTTATCCTCATGATAAAGTAGTTATGCCTATCCCGATTGGTATTATGTTTATAACCCGCATTAAGGTTATGTATGCGGTAATTATTTTTGCTGGGCTTGAAACAGTTATTACCTGGTTTGAAGCATCCAGTGGTGTAATGAGTGGTACTGCACATTTTGCGCATCTTGGTGGTCTTCTTGGTGGTTTCATTCTAGCGGTTTTCTTGGTTAAAAGAAAAAAGACCTATGATTCCTTTACTGGTGAAACCAGCTATTATCAATCAGGTGATTTCAAGCAAGCCCATCGCAAAATTGATTTTTCAACTCTCAGACAGCTCGCTGTTACAAATGAACTTCAGGATATGCTGGATCGAATCGAGCAGGAAAACGTGGATCAAGTACGTAATATCTGGCTTGATCATTTTTTGGAAAGACTTCATTGTCCTAAATGTAAAAGTAGTTTAAAAAACAAAAATAGTACTCTTTACTGTGAGAGATGTGGTTTTAGAACTAAATACTAATTTTTTTTAGAAGGGTATAGTAAGCCCTGCTATATTTCCTTTTATTATCAGACTTGATATCACATAGCCTGCTATTGCTCCACCGTTTAGACATGGTAGACCGGCTTGTGGTTTACCTTTTATTACAAAGGTCATTAACACTGCAAAACCAACTAGTGCACCTATCATAGTTCCCAGTGATATTGGTAGAGCATTTGGTATGCTTGCATATATTGCGACAACAAGTATACCTGGCATTACAATATCTCCAAGTCCCATAAAGAATGCGTCTCTTTCTTCTCCTTCTTTGAGTTTTTCTTTAAGTCTTTTGGTTTCTTTGATGAGGCTATAGTTTCTAACTTTGGGGATTACCATTAGAACTGGTAGTTTTAAATCCATTACAGTATCTGCAAGATCTACCATATGTTTTGTTTTATATACGCTTATGGCGTCATATATCGCAAGTATAATTAAGAGAATTAAAACTAAAGTTACTCCTAAGGATATACCAAATATTGCTATGGCACCCGTGCCTATTATTATGCCTGCGAGATCTATGACATACCACTCAGGATGTTTGATTAGAATATATACCATTGTTAATGCAGTGATTGCCGCTAATATTTCGCTGGGGCCAACTATTAAATAACTACCCGGCTCAAGTTCTAAGACTCTAAAGTATAAATCTTTAAAAACCAGGTTAAATAAAGGATATAATACATAAAATGCTGTATAACCTATAGCACCTAGGATAACTAGTTTAATTACTTGTTTTTTCCAGAATTTAGCTATAAGCAAAATTAATAGAGTGAAAACTAGCATTATCACGATTATAAAGGCAATATTTACAGGGTCATCAGGATCTTCGAATGCCTCCATACCGGCATCCTCAAAGGGGGTTGTGAGAACTAATGCAAGGCTATGAATAATTACAAATAGCAGCGCCATCAAGATGATTGGTACAATTTCTTTTTTTGAAAAATTATTGCCTTCACTCATATTCTAATTTTATGAGAACATAAAAGAACTATTTATGATTTGATATTTTTTAAGATAAAATCATTTGTTGACCAAAAAAGGTATACCATATGAAAATCGCGTACATGCCAAGTAAAAATATCCCCTCTTTTCTAGATATTTCTTTACCTGAAAGAATAATTGGATACATTATAATACTAACTATAAGAAGTATCAATAAATGATCGATTGATTCACCTGCATTTAATGATATTAAAAGTGCAGATGCCCCAAGGACTAAAAATATGTTGAATATATTTGAACCTATTACATTGCCAACAGCTATATCTGATTTATCTTTATAGGATGCCATAGCTGATACTACAAGCTCTGGGAGAGATGTACCAATTGCAACCATAGAGAGAGCTATAACCATTTCAGATATTCCAAAAAAAACAGCTATGGTAACAGACGACTCGATTAAAAGCTCGGCACCCGCTACTACACCTATTATACCTAAAACTATTAAAAAAACATCTTTTTTAATGTTGTTCCCACTGAATTTTTTGTTATTTAATCTTTCTTTTTTTGCACAATTTATAAAATAATAAATAAAGATAACGAACAGAACCAGGAATATGATTCCTCCTGTTATATGATATTGATCTAGCATGCCAAAATAGCTGAATATAACTAGAAATAATGTTCCTGCTAAAAGAATAGGCATTTCTCTTTTAAGGGTACTTTTTTGTATTTTTATGGGTTTGATTACAGCGCTTATTCCTAGTACAAGCAATAGATTTGCTACACATGAGCCGATAATGTTTCCAACTGAGATGTCTGCATGGTTTTGAGCAGCTGCTCCAACTGATATTGCAAATTCTGGCGCGCTAGTTCCGAATGCAACAATTATTACTGATATTATAAGTGCGGATACACCGATTTGCGCGGCGGTTTTGGATGTGCCATCAACTAGCATATCAGATCCTTTGTATAGAAGATATATGCCAAGAATAAAAGCTGGAATAGCTAATAGTTCATAACCTGCGGGTATCATTTTTTATTTTCAGTGGTTGTAATAAAATTATTTGTTTAAAAAGGCTGTTAAAAAACAAAAGTTTTTGTATTAAATATGTTTAAGTCTTCTTGGAATAAGTGTTATGTCAAATAAAAAATTGACCTTTGTTGGTATGGGTCTTTATGATGAGAAGGATATTTCTTTGAAGGGTTTGGATGCTATAAAAAATTGTGATAGAGTTTTTGCTGAGTTTTATACTTCTTATCCTATGGGTACATCTGTTGAAAAACTTGAGGATTTTTTTGGTAAGAAAATTCATGTGCTGGATCGTGAGGATACTGAATCTGCGGATAAAATTCTTAGTGCTGCCCGGGGTTTGGATGTTGTTTTTTTATGTGGTGGCGATTCTATGACTGCTACTACTCATGTTGATCTTCGCCTGAGAGCGGTGAAGGAGGGTATTGATACTTTTGTTATTCATAGTAGTAGTATTGTTACTGCAGTTCCGGGTCTTTTGGGTTTGCAGAATTATAAGTTTGGTCGTAGTACGACTCTTGTGTATCCTGAACCTAATTTTTTTCCTACAAGTCCTTATGATGTAATTAAAAATAATCAGCAAATGGGTTTGCATACGTTGATATTACTTGATATTAAGGGTGATGAGAAGCGTTATATGACTGCAAATGAAGGTTTGAGGCTTCTTCTTCGAATGGAGGATGAATGTAAATCTAATGTTTTAGATGAGGATAGCGTTGTTTGTGTTGTTGCTCGTGCAGGTTCAGATGAACCAGTTGTTAGAGCGGGTTGTATTAAGGATTTGCTTGATGAGGATTTTGGGGGGGTTTTGCATACTCTTGTTTTTCCAGGTAGGCTTCATTTTATGGAGATTGAAGGATTAGGTGTGCTTGCACAACTACCTGCACAACAGGTTAGAAAATTACAAAAAGTATAAATCCATAAGTCTATATTAACTCGTCCTTATTTAGGGGATTTATGATGCCATCGGATAATGATAGTGTAGTAGGTTATATCTACGGAGATGTTGGTTCGACAGAGTTTAATTTTGCTGTTAATGGTAAAGGTATAAGAAAATTTGATTATATTACCGCACCACATGGCGAAGGTCGTATGCTTGCACAAGTGCTTGATATTAGACAGCGTTCTGATTTAAAGTTTGAAGATGCAAGTAGTATGATGATTACTGATGAGAAACCTGATATCCGTACTAAGGTTGCAGCTTTTGCTGAAGTTATTGGCTTTCGTGATAAAAAAGGACTTTTACAGTCTCCTCGTACTCCTTTTAACTCGGGTAGTGCGATTAAACGTGCTGATGGTAGTCTCATCCGTTCTGTTTTGGGTTTAAGTGCTTCTAAAGAAAATGGTGCCTATATTGGTCTTTTAAAAGGTCATAGTCTACCTGTTTACTTAAACATTGATGCACTTGTTCAAAAACATATTTGTATACTTGCTAAAACAGGTGGTGGTAAAAGTTATGCTTGTGGAGTTTTGGTTGAAGAGCTTTTAAAACATAAAGTACCACTTGTAATAATTGATACACATGGTGAATATGGCTCAATTGCTATGCCAAATAAAAGCCGTAAAGAACAAAAAAATATGGAACGTTATGGCATAAAGAAGAATTCTTATTCAAGTCAAATACATGAATATTCACCGATTGGTTCTGGTAGTAATGTTAAACATTTAACTTTAAATGGTAACAATCTAAAGCCTAATGAAATAATTGAGCTTCTGCCGGGTAAACTATCTGGTCCTCAGAAAGGTGTACTCTATCAAGCTGTTAAAGAGGTAAAGGAATATAAGAAAATCTATAATCTACGTGATATAATCGATGCCCTAGGTCGTAGTAAAAGTAATGCTCGTTGGAATGTAATCGCCTCGCTTGAATCACTTGATTCAATTAATGTTTTCTCTGAGATGGGTACAAGCCCTGAAGATATTGTAAATAAGGGTAAATGCTCCATTGTAAATATGAAAGGTGTACCACCAGATGTACAAGGTGTTGTGGTCGCACGTTTAACTAAAGAGCTTTTTGAGAAGAGAAAAGCAGGTAAAATACCACCGTTTCTTATGGTTGTTGAAGAAGCACATAATTATTGTCCTGAGAGAGGTTATGGAAATGCAGTATCGTCTGATATGCTTAGAACTGTTGCATCTGAGGGTCGTAAGTTTGGTATGGGTCTATGTGTAGTGAGTCAAAGACCTGCTAAAGTTGATAAAAATGTTATCTCTCAGTGTAATACACACATGATTTTAAAGGTTACAAATCCTAATGATTTAAAAGCTGTCATTCAGTCAGTTGAAGGTTTAACTACTAAAACTGCAGATGAGATACAGCGTCTACCTATAGGTGTCGCGTTAATATCTGGTTCAGGTCTGCAGGTACCTATTATGACAGAGATACGCACCCGTGAAACCCATCATGGAGGGAGATCGGTGAGTATATCCAAAAGTAAAGCTAAAAGAACTCATAGCGCACCAAAAGTAGAAGAACCACCCACACCAAAAGTTGAGAGAACACAAACTCCTCAACCTAAACCTAAACAAACTAATGTCACTGAAAAAGCGATACTTGTATCAAGAGTAGCAAATCGACTAGGTTGGGTAGAAACAGATGACCCAGAGGAGGCTATGAAAATTCTTTCAAGTGAAGCTGAAAAAATGAATGAAAATGTCTACAAATATCTAGAGTCCCTAGCACAGCTGGGAAGAACGTTTTGTAAAGAGACAAATCCTGAATGTACAAACTGTCCTATGAATCAGGGTTGTGCGTATCGTAAATCTTTAAAACCTGAAAAAAAAGGTTTATTTGGAATTAAAAGATAAATAAAAATTTGAAAGTTGTTGCCTGTGAAATATAAAAACAAATTTTTACCTATACTCATAGTTTTGTTTCTAACAGTTTTTGTGTATACTTCAGGTTGTTTAGAGTTATTTATTTCAGAAGAAAAAACAGAGGGTACAACCTATACCTCTCATGCTACAAAGATATCTTACACTATTTTATATGGCTATGATATTTATATTATGGGTAACGGCGATTATAACATAAAATATGACTGTGACATACCAGATATGATAAATGGAGAAATCCTCTCACTTGATGTTTTAGATGATAACTACACTGATGTAACACTTGTAGGTAACTCTATGAAATCATGGGATGTAGATGGTACAAATAGTCAAATCTACAAACTTGGTATGCAAGTCTCAGTTGAAAACGAGGTTTTTCAAATACCTGATTTAACAGGTTCAGATGCTTTAACAACTAATGAAATTAAAAATCAATATCCAATAGTTTACAGTAATTACTGCAACAGTCAAACCGTTGATAACATCTCATATATAAATCCAGATGACCCTAATATAAAACAAACAGCTTTAAGAATTAAATCCCAGGCAAATACAGATAACTCATTTATTCTTGCTAAAGAGCTTTTCAAATGGCTTAAACAAAACAATACATATCAAACACATAGTCTTAATCTAAATATTCAACCATGTAACTTGACATATGAACGGGGTTCTGGTGACTGTGATGATTTATCGTTTTTGTATATCTCTCTTTGCAGATCCCTTGATATTCCATCTCGTTTCATAAAAGGTTTTCTTATAGATGTAAATGAGCAAGATTTAGTTGTCTGTGAACCTCACGCTTGGGCAGAGGTATTTGTGGGTGGAGATATCGGTCTTAATGGTTGGATACCTGTAGAGTGCGCATGTAGCAGTTGTGACCTGCAAGCACAGGTTTATCAAAATTTTGGTGTGGAGGGTGCAGGGCATCTGCGTGTTTTTACAGATGCAGGATCTGATGAGTCATTAAATGTTTCAATGTCAGGTGTTAGAATTCGTTATGCAGAAAACATACAAGTTGACATGTCACCTTTTGCTTATGTAACAGGCTATCAAGTAATGGATTCAAAAAGCCTGCATGTAAACAAAAACAGTCAAAGATCGTATATAGACTAAATTTTTTTACGGTAAAAGTTTTTATATTAATTAATTATTTTTAGATACAGTGATTTGAAGGGATGGGAAAACCTTAGCTGGATGCATGATTAATATTTATCTTAACAAATTTAGTTATCTAGGGTTTTTTCTACCATAAAAAATAATATGGTTTAGAAGATGGGTTCAAAAAAAAAGAAAAAGCGGGTAAAATACAGTATTTCTTTAAAGGTTACATTAATTATTGTACTGCTGTCTAGTAGTGTAATTGTTTCCCTTGGATATATTACAGCCCGTGAGGAATCAGAAATTTTAGATCTTTCTTCTGCGCAGTCCTCCTCTGAGTTTGTTAAATCACTAGGGATTATTAGGCTTTTAGATGAAGGAGTTAAACATTATGCTAATGAAAGCACACATGATGATCTACATAATTATCTTATGAATATTTCAAATGAATATCCATCAGTTGAGAAGATATCTATCATTAGGCCCGCCGGGGGTGGTTTAAAAGTTAATTTTTCAACTGATGAGGGTTTTGTTGGTGAGAGTGTTGCGGGTAATTATTCTAACGCGGTTTATAATGGTACTTTTTTTTATGTGTTTGATGAAAATGAACCTCTTTTAACTGTTATCTCACCGATTAATATTAGTGGTAGTATAACTGGTGCTTATGAGATTGTTCTAACTCTTAATATGGGTTATATTTCTCTTGATTCACAGATTAAAAACATGGTTATTTTTTCGTTTATTAGTATTCTTATTTTGATTGTTAGCTTGCTTTATCTTCTCAGGCGTGTTTTTGTTAATCCAATTATTGAGTTTCGTGATGCAGCAAGGGTTATCGGTGAAGGTGATTTAGATAAGCATATAGATATCGGCTCTAGTGATGAGCTGGGGGAGTTGGCAGCGGCTTTCAATCAGATGACATATGACTTGAAAAAATCTCGTGAGAAAATTGAGCAGTATAGTAAAACACTTGAGCGTCTTATAAAACAGAAAGATGAGTTTATCGGTCAGCTCGGCCATGACCTTAAAAATCCTCTTACTCCTCTTGTAGGTTTGCTTCCTATGATTATTGAAAAGGAAAAAGACGAAAAAAACCGTGAGCAGCTGGAGATAATTTATGAAAACGTAATTTATATGAAGGATTTAATTTTTAAAACACTTGAGCTTGCCCGTTTGCGTAGTGAAAAAACACGGTTTGATTTTGAGGAGCTGGATTTAGGTGAAGAACTAAAAAAAGTTGTTAAATCACAGACTTTGTTTTTAGATGAACATAACATTAAAATCAAAAACAATATCGGTCGTGGGATTAAAGTCTGGGCTGATAAACTAAGGCTTTCTGAGGTTTTTAAAAATCTTATCACCAATAGCGTAAAATATACTGATGATGAGGGTGGAGTTATCACGTTTAACGTAGAAGACAAAGAAGACATGGTAACCGTGATGCTCACAGATACAGGAATAGGTATGAGCAAAGAGCAGCAGGAGTTAATATTTGATGAGTTCTATAAAGCAGATGAATCCAGACATGCACTTGATAGCAGTGGACTGGGTCTTTCTATTTGTAAACGTATCGTTGAAAAACATGGTGGGCGTATCTGGGTTAAAAGCCCAGGGCCGGGCAAGGGCAGTACTTTCTTTTTCACGTTAAAGAAAGCTTCGAGTGTTAAATAATCAGATGTAAAAATAAAAAAGTTAAATAAATGATAAATGTGTTACCATATTTTGGAGGAATGGATAAGTTTATGGTTAAAAATATTTTAACTGTTGATGATGAAGAACATATCGTTTATACTGTAAAACATGGTCTGGAGGGTATGGATGCAGACTATAGTGTTATTACTGTAAACAGTGGAAAAGAGTGTTTTGATTTTTTAGAGAAAAACAAACTACCTGATCTGATACTCTTGGATATAATGATGCCTGATATGACTGGTTGGGAGGTCCTTAAAAAAATCAAGGATAACCCTGCTTGGAGTAAGATACCTGTAATCTTTTTGACTGCTCGAACTGACAGGGTCGCTGAAAATGCGGGTAGCTTTCTTGCAGAAGATTACATTGAAAAACCTTTTGAAGTACCAGAGCTTAAAGAAAGAATTGATAAATTACTAAAAAAATAGTTTTTATCTTTTTTTATACTATATTTTTTTATACTGTTAGTTAATTCATTATTTGCATAAGTAACATGTGTAATTTAAATTGTTTAAAATATGCATGATGGGATGTAAAAATGGTATCTACTGGAGTATTTAATAGAGGAGAAGCTAAATCTTTTTTAAAATATTTATCGTCAATGGCTGTGTTTTTTTTACTGTTGAGTGTATGTTTTTCAGCAGTATTTGCTGGCAGCCCTCAGATTAGTATCAGCAGTCCAGGTGATGTAGATAGTTTTACTACTGATGATTATGTAAATGTATCAGTGAATGTTACATCTGATGTGAATTGTTCTAGTTTTATAAATTGGAATAACTCTCTTTGTGGTTACTGGAATTTTGAGCATCATGATGCTAATGATATTTTTGATAATTCAACAAATGATATTAATCTATCAAAAAGATATAAGTTAAACGATAACATAGCAATGGGGATAATCGATAATATTACAGAATCGGGTAAGTTTGGAAATGGATTACAATTTAACAGTTCTGATTGGAATTTTTATGCCGGCTCTTCTACTATTCCTGATAGTTTAAACATTACAGGTGAACTCACTGTTGAAGCATGGATAAAAGAACATGAAAACTCGTTTAACAATACATATTATAATAAAAGTGATGCGAAACGTGATGGTTCATGCTGCTGGGTTAATAAGACTAGTGATGGAGGTTTTATAGCAACTGGATACTTGAAAGATGAAACTGGTGATAAGGATTTGTGGCTTGTAAAAATTAATGAGATGGGTAACATGCAGTGGAATAAAACCTATGGTAATAATACTTTTAATCAAAGCGGGTATTGTGTTAAACAAACAAGTGATGGCGGGTATATAGTTGTTGGCTATTGTGAGAGTAATGGTAAGGATGTTTTTGTGGTAAAGACGGATTCAAATGGCACCTATGATTGGAGTAAAACATATGGTGGAGACGGAAATGATAATGGAAAATATATAATTGAGAATAATGTTGGTAATTATTCTATAGTAGGATATGAAAATTCGTGGAATGGACCTCTTTTTAATTTATGGTTTTTTGAAATAAATGATATTGGTGATCATGAAATAAATGAAACACATAATATTAGTATTGGTAAACCTGGAATGGATGGGGGAGAAAGAGGTCAATATGTAGAACATACTAGCGATGGTGGTTATATTATAACAGGTTATACGAATTCATATCACCCTGAAGGCGGAGATAAAAAAGAAATCTGGTTAGTAAAGATAGAAGAAAATGAGACGACAGGTTACTTTGAAGTTAATGAATCCTGTAATATGACTTATGGTGGAGGTGGTATTGATGAAGGTAATAGTTTAGTTTCAACTCCAGAGGGGTACATAATTGTTGGAGGTATAGAGTCTAATGATATAGTTGGTGTCAACGTTGAAGGGGGAAAAGATATGTGGCTTATACATACTGACAAGAATGGTAATGAGATTGAAAATGAAACTTTTGACGTGTTTAGTGGATATGATGAGGCTTTTTCTATATATCCTACATATGATGGCAACTATATTGTTGCAGGGCTTAGCAATGCTACTGGTGCTCAAAAAAGGTTACATTTGATAAAAATAGATGTTAACTTAACTGAAATCTGGAATAAAACAATCTACAATAATGCAACTGATGCATCATGGTGTACTGTGGTACAAGCAGATGATGGAGGTTTTATCGTTGGAAGTGATGCTAATTTTACTGGGAGCAATTCAATGTTTTGGCTTGCAAAAACCAACAGTACTGGGGAGATAACAGGTTTTACCAATAATCAAAGTTGTACTAAAACAATTGTTGGAAAAGGACGTGATGCATATCAGCTTGAACTTAATGCTTGTAGAATAACAGCAAGGGTTAACGACTCATTAACTTTAACTAATCTAAGTCTTTATAGTTTAACATCTCAATGGCATCATATCGCGTTTACCTTTAACGGTACCAACATTTCTCTTTATGTAAATGGTTCACTTAAAGATAGTAACTCATCCAATACTCCAAATTTAAACTCTAATATTTTAACGATAGCTAGAAACTTTAGTGGAATAATTGATGAGATAAGAATTTGGAACCGAAGTTTAAGCCCTGATGAAATAGCTAGGTCTTATAACTGCATGGGTAACTACTCTCAAAATTTTACAAGTCTTGCAGATATGAACTATTCATATTATGCTTATGTAATTGACGAGGATGGTATTGAAAACCATACAGCTAACTATAGTGTTCTAACAGGTATTACTCCCCCAAGTCCTCCATCTGACTTTACAGTTTCAACTTGCAATAGAACCGTTGTTAATCTTACATGGACAAAAGGACAAAACGCAGATTATACAAACATTACCTATGATATAGATAATTATCCATCAGATAGAAACAGTGGCATTGCTTCATATAACAATGCAGGTACCTCATGGAATGTAACTGGTCTAAATTTCAGTACAACATATTATTTTAGAGCATGGTCATACAATTCAACATTTAACTTGTATAGTGAAACATATACTAGCGTTTTTAATACGACTGATAGTAACACTGCACCAGTTTTAACAACCCCTTGTCCAAGTAATGATTCAACAGGTGAATCAATCAATCCAATACTTTCAATCACTGTTAATGATACAGATAGTGATACCATGAACGTAACATTCTGGACAAATGCTACTGCTTCGTGGTCGGAGATTGGATACAATAGTTCATCACCTAATGGAACTTATAGTCAAACACCTTCTAATATGAACCAGTTTAATAACACGTATTGGTGGAGTGTAAATGTAACTGATGGATACAATTGGACAAATGAAACATATCATTTCACGACATATACAAACTATACATCCTCGCAACAGAGTCATTCTATTTATAACTCAACATATAGTTATACTTGGACTTTAAACTCAACAAATGTGACGCTAACCCCCCAATATATTTCAGTTTCAATTTCAGATCAAAATAGTGACTTGATGAATCTTACAATATATCATAACGATAGTGGAAATTGGAAGATAATAAATCAGACCTCAAGCGGTAATGTTAGCAATAGTACATTTTATGCATATAATACAACTTGGATTAATCAGTATAACACAAGTTACAATATGTCTTTTAACTTGACAGATGGAAATAGCTGGAGTAATCAGACTTTTAATTTCACCACACTAAATGAATCTGTACCTAATCCACCAAGTAGTTTTACTGCAACGAAAGATGGTACAAGCACTGTTTTACTTTCATGGACTAAAGGAAACAAAGCAGATTATACAAGGATACAACGTAAAACAGGTAGCTATCCAAGAAGTATATCAGATGGAACAAACGTCTACAACAATACAGGCAATTCAAAAACAGATTCAAGTCTATCCTCAAATACAAAATATTACTACCGCGTTTGGAGCTGGAATAATACCTATGGTTTTTGGAGTATATTCAACGTGAGTGATACTGCAACAACAGACTCCAGCTCAAATGGAGGCGATACTCCGCCTGTGATACCTGACGATACAGAAGAAACAACCGACGAAGCACCAACAATATCAAATGTGAGCCGTACCCCTACAAGTGTGGATAACACACAGCAGGTAACAATAAGCGCTACAGTTACAGATGATTTAAATCTAACGACTGTAAAATTGTATTATAACGACGGAGATGGTGTGCAAAGCAAAACAATGACGACAACCGGTGATGGCGTTTATACGGCAACGATTGGTACATTTATCGCAGGAACCACTGTTTCATATTACATTAAAGCTACAGATAACTCATCACAAACCACCCAATCAAGTGCACAAAGCTTTACAGTTACTCAAGCACCAGATACAACAGCGCCTACTATTACAATAATCAAACCACTTTCTGGTGCAACCATTTATGATCTTCAACCTGTAATAAAAGCCGAATACACAGACGTAAGTGGAATAAACACTTCAAGTGTACAAATAAGCCTTGATGGTAACCTTTTAAGTGCAACAACGAAAACAGATTATGTAAAATACATGCCACTTCAGGATTTAAGTATAAGCGAGCATACAATTGATTTAACAGTTGAAGATAATATGGGAAATCAAGCAAGTAAAGTATGGTCATTTACCATTAAACAAGCTGAAAACAAAAATAAATCACTAGTTGACAATGCAACAAGCGGCAAAGATACAACAAAATCCTATACTGATGATATAAGAACAGGTCTTCAAAGTATAACAATTAGAACAAAAACTAATCTTTCAAACATAACAATATTTACCTCAACATTTAACGACTCACAAAAACCAGACGAGCTCACAGCACCTCAAAAAGAACAACTACAGGAATATCTAAATGATACTAAACCTGAAATTCAAAACATTACTCAAAATATTACAAACTCAAGTGTTTACAAATACTTTGAAATAACTATAACAGTAAATGATACAGACTTAGAAGAAGAAAGTCTTCAAAAAGCATTAATAAACTTTACAATAAACAAAACATGGCTTACAGAAAACAATGTTAGCAAAGATACAATAACTGTTTCAAGATATTATAACAATAATTGGCAGTTTTTAAACACTACGATAATACGTGAAACAGAAGAATTTATTTATCTACAAGCTCAAACACCTGGTTTTTCAACATTTGCAGTCGTTGGTGGAAACGTTGTTGAAAAAAGCCAGGTAGCAGGAGTAAAAAATCAAAACGAGCCAGAGCTTCCATGGACAATAATAATAGGTTTTATCATATCAACACTGATTATTCTAATATTTATTTTGTTTAAAGCAAGATATATCTATATAGAAAAAGAAACAGAATAAAAATTTAAACAAAAAAATATTCTACAAAAAAACAAAGAAAAAAAAGATAAAGAAAAAGATTTTTGTTTATTTTAGTTGCCAGTTAATGTAACGTGAATATCCTTTATTTCTGGACCTGTTACTTCTTCTGCTGGTGTATCTCTTACTTTAACTTTAACTGCTTTCCAGCCTATAACAGAATACTTCACTGTAAAACTAGAGCTGCTTGTCCAATCATGCCAATGAGGCAATAAATCACCAGGTGCTCGTCCATACCATTTATATTCAAGACTGTCTCCATCTGGATCCGATGCAGAACAAGTATATGTTTCTTGGTTGAAAACTTTAATTGGACTAGGTCCAGTTATTCCATTTATCACTGGGGGGCTGTTAGGATTGATAACGGTTACAGTTGCAGTATCAGTATCTCTATAAACAATTCCGTTTCCATCTCTTACCTGTACCTTTACAGTATAGGTACCTTCTTGGTCATAGCTATGACTGGCGGTTGGTGAGCTTGACCAGCTTGTATCCCATAGTAATCCTCCGTCAAAGTTCCAGCGATACTCAAGTGAGTCTCCATCTGGATCAGAACTACCTGATGCATCAAATGTTATTTGTTCGTTTATATCACCACTGTATGGCCCTCCAGCCTCGGCTGTTGGAGCAGAATTTGTGTCTCCACCGTCGGGTGGTGAATTTTGTTGTTCTCCGCCCCCCTCGTTGTTGTTTTGTTCTCCACCTTCATTGTTGTCCTGATTATTGCTACCTTCGTTATTATTTTGATTATTTGAGCCTTCATTGTTTTGATTTGAGTTACTATTACTACCTTCAGAATTTGATTCACCAGATGAACTCCCACCATTTATATTGGCTGAATTAATAACATTATTAAGTAAATTATTTATTATAACGGATTGTGTGCTGCCTGTATTAGTCTGTGAATTACTATCGTCGCCCCCATTTCCATCATCGGTAACATTTAATATGGAATAACCGTGTGCTTTACTGATTTTTATCCATGGCATCCCCTTATCGGGCCTATAGATTTTAATTGCATTTCTTTGTGCATGAAGATAATAAACACCCTCTTCACTAGGCATTTTAACATAACAAGTTCCAAATAGATTTGTCTCACTTTCAGTGGTACCTTCGACTTGTTCTCCATTTTCATCTTCTATAGTAACTTTTGCTAAAGGTAGAGGCAAGGGTTGAGTATTTATAACTTTATTAACCCTAATTTTCATGGTTCCATTTGGTTTCATATTAAAGCTCTTGGGGTTAATGGGCACTATTTCTAAGCCATCGTCAACTACTAACGCTTCAGTATCTCTATCTTTTAATATTACACTTTTACCATTATCATTGTTTTTCTCACTCTCTACTAATAGATGTACAATGTATATACCATGGGATGTATATGGCCAATCTACTTCACTACCGGTACTTTGACCACTTCCACTATAATCTGGGTTTGTTTGATCAAACCACCATTTATAATTTACAATTTTGCAATCATCCCCTGCATAACTTTGTCTACCATCAAAATGTACTGTATCTCCTACACTAAACTCATTTCCATCTGGTATTATAATTACTGCTGATGGGCCGTCCCCTATGTGTATTATTACCTGTTTTGAAAGATTAGAGTTTCCATCCTCATCAAATACTTTTACACGGTATTTAGCAGATCCTCCTTCTTCTGTCCAGCTTTCTCCAACTGTTATTGTGAATCTATCGCCTGTCTCAGAACAATCTTGCCACTCACTTACAAGATTACTCTGCCATGTATATCCTGCAATTTCACCGTTGGGATCATGACTATCGCCCGCGTATAAAGTTATTACATCACCAGGTTGAGCATTATAATAATGTAAACCTTCAACATTATCATTGACAGGTTCAATTATTTCAATTTGTGCTTTGGGATAACCATCTCTAAGATCTTCAATAATACTTGTGTCAGTGTCATATAAACCTCCTTCATCCATAACAGTTAATTTAACCTCAATTTGATTATTTAGCTCATCAACATTAATTGATGGATATGCATACTCAACAATTGGCGTGTTTAACCAATCTGTATCATCTTCCCCATCATTGTTGAAATCCCAACGATATTTTAAACTGTCTCCATCAGGGTCATAACTGTCACTACCATCAAACAATATAGGGGTTCCAGTGTAATACGGGCCGTTATTATGCTCGCCGGCATCAGCAATAGGTCGACAATTTATATCATGATCAGTGAAACTAGCTGTAGTTTCAGTAGAATCAGTTGCACCCGCGTTATCTGTAACAGTCAATTCTATTGTGTAGGTTTTTGCTTCATCGTAAATATGTTCAACTGTTTCTCCTGACCCTGTATTTCCATCTCCGAAATCCCAGGACCAAGAAACAATCTCTCCATCAGAGTCTGAACTATCTGATCCATCAAATAAAATAGGTTCATCAACTTCTCCGACGTATGGTCCACCAGCATCAGCCGTTGGTGGATTATTGCTGATAGTAGCAGTAGTTGAATCAATATCACTTTCACCATCTCCATCATACACTTTTAATGTAACAGAAAAAGTGTCAGAATATGAATAAATATGAGTAGGATTTGAACAGTCTTCACCTTCTTCAGAATTTCCATCACCAAAGTTCCATTCCCAATAAACAATTTCATCATCATCATAGCTATCTGATCCATCAAACTGTACCGGTTCTCCAACAACGTCATTATATGGCCCTCCTGCATCAGCAGTTGGCCCTTGGTTATTATCCGGGCAAATGTCAATATCTGGATCTTCATCTACATTCTCTGGTGGAACAAAATTCTGTGTTTCACCATCATCAAAACCACTAGTAGTCCCGGTACCTGTAGATGTTGTACCCGTATCAGTAGTCCCAGTATCTGTAGTACTAGTCTCAGTTGTACCTGTACTAGTAGTACTAGTTTGAGTACTATCAGTTGTACTTGTATCAGTAGTACTACTCTCACGAGTCTCAGTATCCTCAATAGTACTAGTCTCAATACTAGTTGTACCAATAGATACGACAGCACTAGCACTAGAAACCATTAACACACTACATACAAAAGCAAAAATTATCAAACCTAACTTTTTACTCATTTCTTTTCATCTCTCCATCACAAAACTTTGTATGAATCTTCAAATCAAACAAAGTATTACGATATACTTCTCCAAGTTATGATATATAAACGTATTCTGACAGAATTTCAAATTGACAAAAAAACCAACCATACCATAAAAACAAAAGTCTTTTAACATAAGAATTTAAATATGAAAAGTGCATACTGCCATAACCCATATCAAGAAAAACATCAGGGTGAAACAAAAGTGGGAAAAGGAATAAACGCGGCAAGAAAACTAAAAAATGCCAGAAAAAAACAACTATGGCATGACCGACACTATAAAAAAAGAGTACTACACCTCAAAGAAAAAGCAGATCCCCTGGAGGGTACAGCGCAAGCTAGAGGAATAGTCATAGAAAAAGTCGGAATAGAAGCAAAACAGCCAAACAGTGCAATACGAAAATGTGTAAAAGTACAACTAATCAAAAACGGACGACAAATAACAGCATTTGCACCTGGAGACAACGCAATCAGCTTTATAGATGAACACGACGAAGTAATGGTCGAAGGAATCGGCGGTCGTATGGGTAGAAGTTATGGGGATATCCCCGGTGTACGTTTCAAAGTAATCAAAGTAAATGATGTATCACTTAAACAAATGGTTAAAGGAAAAATAGAGAAAGCAATGAGACGATAAATATGGCTGAAAAAAAACCTAACACTACAGATAAATTAAATTTTTTTCCAGTACTTGAAAAATATAGCGATGAAGAACTCAAAGTAGAAGACCGTGGTCTTGCAAAATATATGAACCTTGACGTGGAAAACATATATCTAGGCGGCGTCAACTCAAATAAAATCTTTGCAAAATCAAAAATACCAGTAGTCGAGCGAATAATAAACAACATAATGAGAACACAAAAATACAATGGTAAAAAAATCAAAGCCTATAAAGTAGTAAAAGCTGCTTTTGAAATAATTGATAAAAAAACCAAATCAAACCCTATGCAAATACTTATAAACGCAATTCAAAACTCAGCACCAAAAGAAGAAGCAACCCGTCTACGCTTCGGAGGAATAAGCGTTCCAAAAGCAGTAGACGTGGCGCCTCAAAGAAGAGTAGATATCGCAATACGAAACCTATGTACAGGTATCATACAGACAACTCATAAAAACAAAAAAAGTGTTGAGCAGTGTCTTGCAGAAGAAATAATAAAAGCATCAAAAAACGATGTCAGCAGCTACGCGGTATCCAAGAAAAACGATATAGAACGAGTTGCAAAATCTGCTAGATAAAACAAAAACTTAAGACTAAAAAAAAACGTTATTTGTATAAAATAAAAATTTAATTTAAATAATATTTAATGGTTGGATTAGAATGGGAAAGAAAGAAGATAACATTAAAAAAGCAAAAAATTTGATGAACAAACTCAAATATATCCGAAATATTGGGATAGCCGCGCATATAGATCATGGTAAAACCACACTTTCTGATAATCTGCTAGCAGGATGCGGTATGATGAGTGAGGACCTTGCTGGTAAACAACTCGCTCTTGATTTCGATGAACAAGAAGCAGAAAGAGGAATTACAATAGATACAGCATCTGCATCAATGGTTCACGAGTTTGAAGATAACGAATACTTAATTAATCTTTTAGACACACCGGGTCACGTTGACTTTGGAGGAGACGTTACACGTGCAATGCGTGCTGTAGACGGTGCGGTTGTTGTAGTCTGTGCAGTTGAAGGTGCAATGCCTCAAACTGAAACTGTTATACGCCAAGCACTTCGTGAAAAAGTAAAACCTGTTCTTTTCATAAACAAAGTAGACCGTCTTATAAACGAGCTTAAAGTAAGCCCTGAGGAGATGCAGCAGCGTTTCATAAAAATTATAGCTAAATTCAACGAGCTTTTAAACAAAGTTGTACCTGAAGAATTCAAAGGTAAATGGAATGTAAAAGTAGAAGATGGAAGCGTAGCATTTGGAAGTGCATACTACAACTGGGCGATAAGCGCTCCATATATGGAAAAATCTGGTCTTTCATTTAACGATATATATGATTACTGTCATAAGGATAATCAAAAAGAACTAGCTAAAAAATCACCTATACATGAAGTATTACTTGATATAGTTGTAGATCATCTGCCTTCACCAGATATCGCACAGAAATATCGTATACCAAATATCTGGCGAGGTGACATTGAAAGCAAACTAGGTAAAAGCATGATGAGCACATCAGAAAACGGACCACTAGCTCTTATGATTACAAAAATAGTTATGGACCCACATGCTGGAGAAGTTGCAGTAGGAAGACTTTACAGTGGAAAAATAAAGCAAGGACAAGAAGTGTATGTTGCAGGAATACCCAAGTTAAACCGTGTTCAACAAGTAAACTTAATGGTCGGTGCAGATAGAATAAAAGTCGAAAGCGTCAGCGCAGGAAACGTAGTCGCACTCACCGGTGTAAAAGACGCGATAGCCGGGAGCACCGTAGTCGATCACCCTGATGATGAA
Organism: uncultured Thermoplasmatales archaeon; assembly: GCA_964578185.1. Taxonomy (GTDB): domain Archaea; phylum Thermoplasmatota; class E2; order DHVEG-1; family DHVEG-1; genus JAZKSG01. The sequence continues at coordinate 3,455 of CAZOBL010000020.1, read as the reverse complement.
CCATTTGAAAAAATCGTACATGTATCAGAACCAGTAGTCACAGTTGCAGTTGAGGCAAAACACACAAAAGACTTACCTAAACTTATAGAAGTACTTAGAACAGTCTCCAAAGCAGATCCCAGTATCCAGGTGGATATCAACCAGGAAACAGGTGAAAACCTAATGAGTGGAATGGGAGAACTACACCTTGAAATCACCGAGCATCGTATAAAACATGATTATAAAGTAGATATACAAACCAGTGAGCCAATAGTTGTATACCGTGAATGCGTTGCAAAAAAAAGCCCGCAAGCATTTGAGGGTAAATCACCCAATAAACACAACCGTTTCTACATAGAAGTACAACCAATGCCCCAAGAAATAGTAGAGGCATTATACAACAACGAGATACCCCAAAACGTTAAAAAATTCAAAAACGAGGTGGCAAAACAACTACAAGAACTCGGATTAGAAAAAGTAGAAGCCAAAGGAGTCTTTGCAGTACAAGGACTAAACATGATAACCGATGTCACCAAAGGTATACAATATCTACATGAAACCCGAGAACTCATAAAAGAGGCATTCGAAGAAGTCATGAAAAGCGGACCTATTGCAGATGAACCATGCCAGGGAATGCTATGCAGACTAGTAGATGCAAAACTTCACGAAGATGCAATACACCGAGGACCCGCCCAAGTAATACCAGCGGTTAGAAACTCACTATATGGCTCCATTATGTCCGCAGACCCAATACTACTTGAGCCAATGCAAAAGGTATTTATCAGCACACCACAAGATTTGATGGGTGATGCAAGCCGAGAGCTAAACCAACGCCGAGCAACCGTTCGAGACATGACCACAGAAAAAGACATGGTAAACATAGACGCAAAAGCACCCGTAGCAGAAATGTTTGGATTCGCCTCCTCAATACGAAGTGCAACAGGTGGACGAGTACTATGGAACACAGAAAACATGGGATTTGAACCTCTACCAAGAAACCTGCAGATGGACATAGTCAAACAAATACGAGAAAGAAAAGGACTCAAACCAGAGCCCAACCCAGCACACTACTATTTAGACTAAAAATAAACATAATTCTTTTTTTTCTTAATTATATTTTATTACAATTTGTTGTAAGATAACTAAAACTAATACTCATTAGCCTTTTTTAACAACATATCAGCAACCCTATTTAAAAACTTAAATTTAAGACCTAACTTAGGCTCAAAAAAACCAAGTATATCAAAATGATTAGTAAGCATAACAAAACCCGTATTATTTACAGTATCAGTCATCATGTATGCTACACCACCTGGCACCATACCACCATGACCCTCCGTCTCCGTGCTAAACCAATTACAGCTAAACCAACCCATACCATAAACTCTAAATCTAAGATTACTCTCATTGTTAATACTCTCCTCATATTTTGCATCATGCATCAACTCAACAGTCTCCTCCTCCAACAATTGAAAACCATGATAACTACCATTATTCATATGAGCAATAAGAAAACGACCTAAATCCTCACAAGTACTCCTCAAACCACCCATAGGAGCAAAACAACCCGCGTTATAATGAGGCAGAGGAATATGAACCCACATTTTACAAATATAAGGAGTAGCAAGTTGTCTTTTTTCAAAACTGTTCACATCATAACTAGTATTATACATCCCCAAAGGCTCAAAAATATTTACACGGCAATACTCATTTAAAGATTTACCAGAAATCTGCTCAACAAGAGCGCCAACTACTAAAAAACCAACACTTGAATAAGTAGCCTTCTCACCAGGAGCGCTATCAAGCCAATAACTCTCCCGGTACAAACTACCCTCTGGAGTTAACACCTCCCTTAACCAATCAATAACATTATCCTGATAAGGAACCGAACGAATAAAATCCACAAGACCCCAAGGCCTGTAAATACAATAATCATAAATACTAGAAGTATGAGTCAACACCATCCTAAAAGTAATCGGTATATCAGGATGATTGGGATTTCTAAGACTAAAAGGAAGATAATCATTAACATCATCATCAAGATCAAAATAACCATGATCATACAACTGAAGAAGAGCAGTCGCAGTAACAGTCTTGGTTACAGAACCAACAAGATATACTGAATCAGTTCTAGCCTTCTGCCATAACCAAAGTTTAGACCAACCATAGGAATTTGACCAAACAATTTCATCATCTTTAACAATACACATAGAAGAAGAAATAGCCTGACCCAATCTTGTTAAAGACTCCACTTCAACATCAAACAAAAAATCATCAAAAGAGCTAACATCCAAATCTGAGGAATCACTTGTATCTTTTTTAATACTAGATGCTGGACTTACAATAAAACAAGAAAAAAAGACAATAAAGACTAAAAACAACGGTTTTATTTTTTTCATGATATCACACTCATATTTTTTTTTGGAACCTTCAAAATTTATGTTCCATTGAATATTTCCTCAAAATCATATTTTATATATCTATAGCGACAAGGTGGACCATGAGTACAATAAAAAGCATTATTCATCGGTGCAATAATCCATGATATAACTGTAAAACTAAGTGATTTCAAATCTGCATGCCTGCATATATCCGCAGAATCCTTACGATGTTTCCTCCAACCACCACCATGATCCCTACAAATATCTTTACAATTCTTAAGTGTAATATTCCCGTAATTATCTATCAATAACTCTTTACATCTTCTCTGCCTAATAGCAGATGCAGGATACTCCTTCTCAGATGCTGATCCTGTAAGATTCACATCAAGCCATTGATGTATATTCGCATGCCAAAGAATACCCTCAGGAACATCTGTAATCTCTGTTGAATTTCCAAAAACACACAATATATGACTATGAGAAAACTCAATCATAAGAATCCCTCCCTGCTTATCACAATATACCATGCTCTCATATCCCTCCTCACTAGTCTTCTCAACACTCCTCCATAACTCTGCAACTTCAGATACATTCTTGCAAGTCTGCATAGTAACTTTAATAAGCTCAGATATTAACATACCAGGTCCTTCATCTACAGCTCTACTCTCATTTTCAGTCATAACTATATGATTTGCACCCCAACCAAGACCCTTCTCATTTAAAATAGGTCTCTCAAACAAAATAGGTATCCCAAAAAACATATAGCTATAGTTTGATGAATCACCAACATTCATCCAAAACTTATAAGTAAACAATCTGAAAAGCAAACCCCAAATACCTCTACATGTTGGATCAATATTTTGAGCAAGAAAATCATTATCATCTCTTGTAGCAGGACTAGTAGCTGCAATAGAAGTACAACCATTACCAATGTTTTTATGTAAAAATCTACTAAATGAGAGTAAACGTTCTAATTTAATACCTGTAGCATCTGATAAACCTCTAAAACTTTCAAGCGAAAAAAAACTATAATCCTGAATCAAAACGATATCTTTAGATTGAACAATTGAATTTTTATCTGTAAAAAAACGAGAA
>CAZOBL010000019.1:6978-23533 GCA_964578185.1 uncultured Thermoplasmatales archaeon | reverse complement strand
CGAAAGAAGTCATTCAAAGGGCTTTTTCTTGGTTTCAAAAAAACCCTCAAAAAGATGCTAATTTTCACAAAATTTCAGTTGAAAACCTGGATAAAAAAAAGATATATTTTAGAAGAAAAAACAAAAAAAACAAAAAACAAAAAAGAAAAGATTTTAGCAATAAAATAAGCAAAGATGCCCGTGACAACCTTGGTGTAAACCCAGATGAATACAAAGATATAAAAATTGAAGAGCCCCAGCAAACAAATCAAATAGATAAGAACCAATTTTTAGATACTGAAAAAAATAAAAAAGAAGATATTACAACAGAGAAAAATGATATACCTCTGGCTGAAAAATCCAATGACCCTGATGATTTAGAAGCAGATGTAGATGAATTTCTAGGAAATATTGAGGATAAATCTGTTGAGGCAGAAGAAGATAAAGAAAAGAAACACAAATTTTTAGATACTGGTTTGCTGCTTAAAAAGAAAGATAAAAACAAAACTGATGAAGAGCTAAATTTAGGGGAAAAAAAGGATAAAAACCAAGAGAAGAAAAAAGACTCAAATGAAACCGAAGAAAAAGAAATAAAAGAAGATGTAAAAAACAAGTTAGGATCGTTTTTAAAGAAATCAAAGAAATCTGATGAGAATCTTAAAAAGGAATCAGAAAAAAAAGAGGATTTCGATAAGGATTTTGAAATTGGAGATGAGACTCTAATATCTGAAGATATTAACCCGGATGAAAATAATTTTTTAGAAAATGAAATCAAAAATACTACTTTGGAGCAGAAAACTGTTGACTCAGAAGAAATCCTTGACAAAAAGGCAACTGAGCTTGCAAGTAAGCATTTATCTGAGGTTAAACAAAAAAAATCTAAGAAATCCGGTTTAAAATTTGGATTTGGTATTGGTAAAAAATCTAAGACGAGAAAACAAGAGGGAAAATCGGGTAAGGGTTTTTCGATTGATAGTGATTCTTTGGCTAGTGTCGATGACGAGGAAACAAAACTTTTAGATGAAAAGATAGGTAAAACAGATCTGGATTTAGAGGATAAAAAAGATGAGGATATAGCTGAGAAAAAAGCAACTGAGCTTGCTAAGAAACATTTAAAGGAAAAACCAAAAGATGCTGAAAAACAAGATACGGATGTGCCAAGTTTACATAAATCTGACGAGGGTTTTGTGGAGCTTTCTCTTGAGGATGATGAAAGCTCTGATCATGAACATGTGTTTTTTGATGAAGCTGACGGCTCAAAGGATGATGCTTATGAAGGTTGGAGTCCGACTGTTCCTGAAAAAGCAAAAAAAGATATTTCTTCACCCGATCCAGTTGTAAAACCTGAGTTAGACCCAGATGATATTAAAAGTGTTAGTGATGTGGAGCTTCCCAAAGAGGTTTTGCAGACTAAATCTACTAAACTTACTGAACTGGGTTTTTCTGAGCAGGAATGGGAGGAACTTGATTTTTATATACTACATGAGCCTTTTGCCTATGTTGAGATTTTACGTGAAAAAGAAACCCTTGAGAAATGTTATTTTTTAGTAGAACTGGAGTTAGATGAACAAGAAGAAGAGGTTATGAATTATATAATTGAGACAATGTCTCGTATGACCATAGACTCTGAGAAACTTGAGGAAAAAAGCGAGGAGTATTTAGCTGAGAATCTTGAAAATATCATTCATGAATATGATATTAACATTAGCGATGACTCAAAAAATAAGATTTTTTATTTTATAGGTAAGTATTCTTTAGGTCTTGGTAAAATTGATCCACTGCTTAGAGATCCAAACATTGAGGATATCAGCTGTGATGGGGCTGGTGTTCCTTTGTTTTTGTATCATCGAAAGTATGGTTCTCTTAGAAGTAATGTACAGTTTGATACTGAAGATGAGCTTTCTTCTTTTATTTTTAAGCTTTCTCAGAAATGTGGTAAACATATCAGTATTGCAGAACCCATGCTTGATGCTACGATGCCCGATGGTAGTCGTGTTCAGATGACTCTGAGTGATGAAATTACAGCTAAGGGTAGTACGTTTACTATTCGTAAGTTCCGTGAGGATCCGTTTTCACCTCCTGATCTTGTTGAGTTTAATACTATGTCTCCTGAGATGATAGCGTATATGTGGCTTGCAGTTGAAAATGGTATTAATACCTTGTTTGCAGGTGGTACTGCTAGTGGTAAAACTACTGCATTGAATGCTCTTAGTTTGTTTATACCTAAAGAAAGTAAAATAGTTAGTATTGAGGAGACTCGTGAGATTAACTTGCCTCATCCTAACTGGATACCAGGTGTTGCGCGTAGTGGTTTCGGACAGGTTGTCGCTGATAGAGTTGTCGGTCAAATTGATATGTATGATTTAATGAAAGCGGCGCTTCGTCAACGTCCAGAGTATATATTGGTGGGTGAGATCCGTGGTCATGAAGCATATGTTTTGTTTCAGGCAATGGCCACAGGCCATGCAACATATAGCACAGTTCATGCTGATAGTGCTCAATCGCTAATTCATCGTCTGGAGGGTAAACCCATTAACATTCCACGTGTAATGCTTCAATCACTTGACATAGTATCTCTTCATGTTATCACTAGAGTTAAAAATAAACGTGCACGTCGTTGTAAACAAATAATTGAGATCATCGATATTGATCCTACTACCAAGGAGATTTTAACAAATGAAGTATTCCGCTGGGATCCAGTTGATGATAAATTTGTATATTCTGGTAAAAGCTATGTGTTAGAACGTGTCCGTGCTGAAAAAGATCTTACACGTGAAGAGATGACAAGTGAAATAAAGAATCGTAAGAAAATTGTTGAATGGATGAACAATAGAAATATCCGTGAGTTTAGAGACGTTTCAAGGATTGTTTCAACATATATTGATAACCCTGATGAAATTATGAAACAAATGAAGAATGATTTGAAAAAAGGATGATTTTTACTAGATGCCAAAAAAGATAGCTATATGTCCCGGTTGTCATACAAAAATAACGGTTGAGGGTAAACCAGGTGAAAAAGTAAAAGTAGAGTGTCCTAACTGTAAAAAGAGCGGCTCAATTGTTTTTAAATCAGAACTTAAAGAATTGGATTTTTATCCACTCTATGAACCTTTTGCTTATGCAAAGATACTAAAAAACGTGGATACAATGGAGAAAACATACAAAATAATTGAACCATCCTTATCTGATGAGGAACAGAGTACTTTGAATTTCATTTGGGAGACCTTAATGAAAAGTTTTAACATGCGTTTGGATGAGTTGGATTCAGCAAAAATCGAGACTTATCTAGCCGAGCAAGTTGAAAAAGTGATTTCAAACTATGAGATAAAACTTGAGGAGCTATCTAAGAAAAAAATATTTTATTATATTAAACGTGAGTCACTAGGTTACGGTAAAATTGATCCTTTAATGCGTGATCCACATATTGAGGATATAAGCTGTGACGGTGCTAAAACACCTATTTTTCTTTATCATAGAAAATATGGGTCAGTCGGTAGCAATATTGTTTTTAAAGATGAAGAAGAGTTATCATTTTTTGTCGTTCGTCTTGCACAGAAATGTGGTAAACATATCAGTATTGCAGAACCTATGCTTGATGCAACGATGCCTGATGGTAGCCGTATTCAAATGACGCTGAGTACTGAGGTTACAACCAAGGGTAGTACGTTTACTATTCGTAAATTCCGTGCTGATCCATTTACTCCACCTGATCTTATAAGCCTTAAAACTATGTCGGCAGAAATCCTTGCATATTTCTGGCTAGCTGTTGAAAACCGGGTAAATGCGCTTATTGCTGGTGGTACTGCTAGTGGTAAAACCACTGTTTTAAATGCTCTGAGTCTTTTTGTACCTCGTGAAAGCAAAATCGTAAGTATCGAGGAGACCCGTGAGATTAACTTGCCTCATCCTAACTGGATACCTGGTGTTTCCCGTAGCGGTTTCGGTGAAGTTGTAAATGACCGCATGGTAGGCGAGATCAGCATGTATGATTTAATGAAAGCGGCGCTTCGTCAACGCCCTGAATATATACTAGTTGGTGAGATCCGTGGTAATGAAGCATATGTTTTGTTTCAGGCTATGGCTACAGGCCATGCAACATATAGTACAGTTCACGCTGATAGCGCCAAAGCATTAATACATAGGTTAGAGGGTAAACCAATAGATATACCAAGGATAATGATGAGATCACTAGATATTATATCAATACATATTACAACACGTGTCAGAGGAAAAAGAGTACGTCGATGCAAGCAAATAGTTGAAATCATAGATATCGATCCTACTACCAAGGAAATTCTAACAAATGAAGTATTCCGCTGGGATCCAATAGAGGATAAACAGGTCTATACTGGAAAAAGCTATGTGCTTGAGGGAATACGTGCTAGATGGGATATGAGCAAAGAAGAAATAACCAGTGAGATTAGAAATCGTACCAAGATACTTACATGGATGCGGGATCATAATGTCCGAACATATGAAGAAGTTTTCAAAGCAATTTCAAGGTATACTGAAAATCCAAATGAATTTTTAGCAACTATAGAGAGAAGCTATAGTAAAAATCCTCAAGAAGATATGGATGAAAATTCAATTTCAGTTGAAACAAACTTAGATGAAAAAACCGATAATATAGACAAAGAAGATAAAATAAAAGCATTCAAAGATTTAAAAAGTGTTGATAAAAAAACAGCTAGTCTATTATATGATAATGGTTATAAATCTGCTGAAGATATATCAAAAGCAAGTTTAAAGGATTTAAAAAAGATTAAAGGGTTAACACAAAAAACAATAAAGAAAATAAAAAAAGAAATTAAAGAGAAAAACAAGAAAAAAGATAAGGATAAAAAGAAAAAAAATAAATAAAATTACGCGCTCTAAAAAAGAGATGTTTGCTATATGGTGAGGAGAAAAATATATGCCACTTAACAATTACCAAAAAATGTGTTACCGGTGGCTAGGTCGAACTGCTGAAAATCTTGTAACTAACCGATTAAAGGATAATTTAGAAAAAGCCCATATTGATCTGCGAGCTGGCGCATATCTTGCATACGCTTGGGTTACAACCATATTTGTAGCAATAGGATTTTCAGCACTTGTTGTAGTTATGATGCTTGTTTTTCAACTGTCAATTTTTCTTATATTGCTGCTTGTTTTAGTTCCAATTCTAGCGACATTTCTTACATATTTTTATTTTATGAGTTACCCTTCCACAAAAGCAAGGGGTCGTGCTAAAAAAATTGATATGTATCTGCCATATGCTCTAAATTTTATCGCTGCGATGTCATCGGCGGGTATTAACCCCACAGAAATATTTAAAAGTCTATCCAAACAGCGTATATATGGTGAGATTAGAGAAGAAGCCCTGTGGATTTACAGAGACGTAGGACTACTCGGTAGGGATATTATAACTGCTATTAAGGCTAATATTAAACGTACTCCTTCTGATAAATTTAAAGAGTTTCTGCAGGGTGCCGTGGTTACAGTTCAGAGTGGTGGTGCCTTAAAACCCTATTTTATGAGTAAAGCAGAGCAGTATACACGTGAAAACCGTGTTAATCAAAAACAGCTTATTGAAAGCTTAGGTATTATGGCTGAAGCATATGTTACCGCTGCTGTTGCAGGTGTACTGCTTATTATAATTATTATTCCTCTTCTTATGATTATATCTAATTCAGATCCAAGTGAAATGATTATTATTCATATTTTTTCGTTTATTGTAGTTCCTTTAATACATGTTGGTTTTGCAGTTGTTTTATCGTCAATGTCTGAGAAGGTGTGATATAATTTGGTTATGGAAAAAATAAGTAAAGAACAAATGATGGGTAAACCAAGTTTCATTAGAAATTTGATTTTATCCGGTCAACTAACCCGTATCATAGTGTATTCTGCTGCTGGTGTCAGTGTTGGTATATTTGCTATTCTTGCTCTATTAGGATTTGCTGATATACTGCAGCCTATATATATCGGTGACACACCAATTGGGACAGGTGTTGATTATATTGTTTTTGCAGGGATTTCCGGTACGGGCGTCTATGGTATTTATGAGTTTTTCCGTCTTCGCCGGGTTCGTAAAATAGATGATCGTTTCCCAGATTTTGTTCGTGATATGGCCGAATCTCGTCGTGCTGGTATGACTTTCACAAAAGCTATTATGAATTCCGCGAAAGGCAGCTATGGTGTTTTAACACCAGAGATTCAAAAAATTGCTCGTCAGATAAGTTGGGGTAGTAGTGTAGATAAAGCCCTGAATTCTTTTGCAAGTAGAGTTAACACTAAACTTATACGGCGAACCATTTCGTTGATAATTGAGGCGAGTCGAAGTGGTGGAAATGTTGCAGATGTTTTAGATGCTGCTAGTAAAGATGCCCGTGAGATAAAACTTATTGAGTCTGAAAGACGTGCTAGTATGCTTTCATATGTAGCTGTTGTATATGTGGGTATAGGTGTGTTTTTACTAATCATTGTTATTCTTACAACTACTCTTATACCTAATATGCTTGGTAAAGCAGGTCAGGATCTTGGTGCAGCAGCAGCTCAAGGTGTAGGTTCATCTGGTGGTGGTGGTTTAACAGTTGAGATAGTAAATAATGCGTTTTATTGGGCGTCGCTGATGCAGAGTGGATTTATGGGTCTGGTGGCAGGTGTCTTTGAAGAGGGAAAAATAATTGCTGGTGTCAAACACACGTTTATTATGCTTTTGATTACCTGGTGTGTTTTCAAATTTATGGTAGGAGTATAAAAAAAATAGTTTGGTTGAGGAGAGGTAATAATAAAAAGTGATAGTAAAAAAAAGTTTAAGAAAGTTTAACACTCGTGCTTTAACACCCGTTATAAGTTTTTTATTAGTTATAACTATTGTACTATTTTCTATTAGTGTAATTTTTGTATGGGGTCTTCCTTTTATTCGTGATACTCAAATTCGAGCTGAAAAAGAATCATCTGTTGACAATTTGAAAGTTATAAATGATTTAATTTCTAAATTAACTCTTGCAGGTCCTGGGACTAATTCTTCCGCATCCATTAACAACAATATTGAGCAAGGTTATGTAAAAATAAGTGATTCAAGTGATAGAATAATAATATATTACTCTTATGATCATCAATGGGATTTTAATGTAAGTGAAATAGATGATGTTGATAATACATTCAAGGTCACTATGGAAAATGGTGGAGCCCTTGACGAAGCTCATGTTTATTGGTTGAATGATACCTGTTTTATTGCAGGAACACAAGTTCTCATGGCTGATGGAACATACAAAAACATCGAAGATGTTGTTGTGGGAGATTGGGTTAAATCCTATGATGAGTCTCGTGGTGTTTTATGTGACTCTCAGGTGTCTTTTGTTCATCATCATTCGCCTGATGAGATGGATGATTATTATTTGGTTTTAGATGATTTTCTAGGTGTTACTGCTAATCATCGTTTTTATACAAAAACTGGTTGGGATATTGCAGGTACTCTTGGGGTTGGTGATAGTTTATTTTCTACGGGTTTGGATTTTGAGGTTGAGGTTGAATCTGTGGATCGTGTTTTTCGGCGTGTTCCTACTTATGATTTGTCGATTAGTAGTTGTCATAACTTTTTTGTAAATATTGGTGAGGATGAAGATGTGTTGGTACATAATGCTCCTCCGGATCCACCAACTATTTCTGCGTCATATGATATATTTTACAATGACACAGCAGGATCATATCCCTTTACAGCTCAAAACGGTTACATCAATTATAATTTTAGCTGGGGTGATGGATCATTTTCAGAAGGCGGGAATAGTGAATCTCACAATTGGCAAAAACCTGGTTTTTATGAAATTAGAGTAAAAGGGGAGGATGCAGAGGGGTGGAGTGATTGGTCTGATCCATTTGGAGTTCATGTAATTCAAAAAGTTAGAAAACCATATGATATAATAGATTTTGAGAAAGTCGATGATGGTGATGGTATAACTCCATCAGGGTCATCTTATACTTTTACTCTTGCTGATAATATTGAGGGTGCAGTTTGCATAGATTTACTTAGAACTGCGGGTAATGGTTTTCCTCCTTCAAATCCTGCAGAAAATGTCCCTTTTGGTCGTATATGGGTTTTTGATTTAGGTTCACTTACACATTATCTACCATCAGATGTTACAACCTATGAGAATATTTTACAAAACAATGCAGTGATATCATCTGACGGCTCAAGTCGTTCTCTAAAAATTCAACCGACCTTCAAAAACTTTGATGATATAATATCATTTAATGTAAACATGATACGAGCATATGGTGGTTCATATTCAGGTAGTGGTGAAGGAATTTATGATTTAGAGTTTTTCTTGATAAACAATTATGTAAGAGAGGATTCAGGGGGGAATAATCCTGTTTCTGATTTTAAAATAATGTTTTATGGTGAAAACTCAGATGCATGGATAAATTATCTTTCATCAAAAAGTTTTTTCGAAAAAGAAACCTCCAATAGAGTCATCTATTCTGAAGGTGACAAACCTATTATTTTTACAAGTTCACTTGTTAAAGTAAATATTAGAGGTATAAGGTAGAAAAATGAGATATAATACAAATCGTAAAAACAATTCAAATCATTGCGTTTTCAAGCGGTTTCTAATTAGAAATAATAATGCTGTAAGTACAGTAGTTGCATATCTTATTACAACTCTTATAATTGTTGCATCTGTTAGTATTATCTATGTTTGGGGTGGACCTTTTGTTGAAGAAAGGCAAAGAAAGTATGAGTTAAAAAACTGCTACAGTGAATGTAATATCTTAAATAATGTAGTTGAAACTGTTGTACTTGAAGGTGCTGGTTCTGTTCAGACTGATAATTTTGAGAATCCAAATGATAAAGGCTCTATATATATTGATGAAGAAGGCAGCCGTCTTATTATGTATTATTCATATAATAGCACTATGTTAAATTTTAGTGTATCTGGTCTTGATGATGACAATAGAGATTTTGATATTACAGTTGATAGAGGTAAAATTGATGACATGACCATTTATTGGTTGAATGATACTTGTTTTGTTGCAGGTACTCGTGTTTTGATGGCTGATGGCAGCTATAAAAATATTGAGGATATTGTTGTTGGTGACTGGGTTAAATCTTATGATGAAGAGTTGGGTGTTTTATGTGACTCTCAGGTGAGTTGTGTTCATCATCATAGTGCTGATGAGATGTTTGATTTTTATCTTTTGTTGAATGATTATTTAGGTGTGACTGTTAATCATCGTTTCTATACTGAGGTTGGTTGGCGTATGGCTGGTAATCTGGGTGTGGGTGAATCTTTGTTTACATCTGATTTGGGTTTTGATTATAGTGTTGATTCTTTTGAGCGTGTTTACAGTCGTGTTCCTACTTTTGATTTATCTGTTAATGGTTGTCACAATTTTTTTGTAGATATTGGAGATGAAGATGTGTTAGTCCATAACCAAGATTTACCTCCTCTTGAAACTTCAAATTTTACGATAAATACACCTACACCATCATATATCTATACCGGGTATCCCTATAATATAACCCTTCGCAACGTTAGTGCAGGAGTGTCTTTTTCAAATATCGATTACGTTCAAGTGCAATGGAATTGGTCTGGTAAATCAATTGAAAATGGACTTATTACCTGGGATTTAATTAATACACCAGAATGGACTGCATGTAGTTTTGAAGAAAATACTAATAATGGTAAAATAAATATTACTCTTCCAGCTTTTTGGCAAAAAAATTCAGGTGATTATAAATTTTCAGCTAAAGTAAAAATTTTTAATAATATAGTTCCTTCTCATGAGGAAACCCCGTGGAGTGATTATAAGAATTATACGGTAAACTATGGTGCTGGTATTCCTACTTATTATCTATACAGAAACTCAACTTTGACAAATGATTTTACAATACCAAATCCACCTGCTACAAATCCATCAAAGCCTCCTCAAACTTACTCAATCAATAACCTACCGGCAATAAGCCCCCCGCTTCAAGGTGCTGTTAGAATTGATTTATACAATAGCAGCACTAGTTACTATTTTCTAAATGGAACATTACCAGTTGGTAAAATATGGATTTTTGATTTAGGCAGTATAAACTATATCCTGCCTTACTCTGATGGAACATATGAAATAATTATGCAGAATGGTGGAACTGTAGCAATTGGGCCGGAGAGCACACGTATTTTGGATAACATGGGTTTTTATGAAACTACTAATTCCTTAGCGGTGAGACTAATAAATTTTAGAGCAAAAGAAGGGAGATCATCTAGGGGCTCTGGTTCAGGTTCATATCAGTTTCGATTTGAAACACAATATTCTCTACTTTATGATTTAAGAAAGTCAGGTGTTTATAACTTTACCATACAGTTCTATGGTGAACACTATGATATTTGGCTTAAGGATTTACTTAACAGATATGATTTTTTAAAAATTGATAGTCATACTATTAGATATTCAAAAGACGGTATCAGATTTTTGTTTACACAAGCATTGGTTAAAACAAATATTCAAAGGATTAGAAGTAGCTCGGGTATAGTGGATACGGGGTGATTTTTTTATGGAAAAACTGTTTTTTAATAATAAAGGAATCTCCCAACTAGTTGGGTATATGCTAACTTTGGGTGTAACAGCTGTAGCTATAACTGCATCAATTTTTGTTATAACAAATACTGTTGATGAACGAAAAGAAGAAGCAGCTGAAATGTCTGCAAGACAAATAGCTAATGATCTTGCCAGTGTAATACTTGATTTAAGAACTGTACGTGATAATCTTCCTAAAACAAATTACTCAAGAACAGTTGATATACCCTTGCATCTTGTAAATCCTAGATATCCATATTACGTGGAGTTGACAGATGACTATATATATGTCAATTCATCAAATGGACAGATTAGTGAACGTGCAGGTCTGCTAAATACATCAGAAATATATTCCATGCATCTGACAGGCAAGGTTTTTAGCTATAGTGGAATGCTGAGTTTTGAGACAAATCCTACAGTGGATGCATATAAATTTGATTTCGGCTCAGAAGACTCTATTATGCCAATAGACGTTGAAAATTACATAAAAATTACTGATAATTGTAGTAATTCACATCCGTTTGCATGGGATAAATGGTATGGAGGAACTGATACTAGGACTATATTTAATACACCGCGCTCAACTGCGGATGATAACATAAAATATTGGCATTACAGAACTCGAATAAATATTAAAAATCCAACAAATAAAGTCTTAGAAAATCATCAAGTGTTAATTAAACTTGATCCATCAAATTTTAACTATGATTTAGCAAATTTTAACGGCTCAGATATAAGATTCATAGGTAATACAACTGCAGGTGATCCAGAAAGTTTAAACTATTGGATAGAAGTCTGGAATCCTTTTAACACTTCAACATCAAGAATCTGGGTAAACCTAAGTTATGTACCAGCGGATGGTTGTGATATATGGATGTATCATGGTAACCCAAATGTAAATTCCCAAAGCAATGGGTCTAATACTTTTATTTTCTTTGATGATTTTACAGGTAGTAGCATTGATACGACAAATCGATGGAATGAAGTAAATAATCCAAATGGCGACTGCGATATAAAAAATAACATGTTATTTCTAAAAGGAAATGCAAGTCTTAGAAGCATAAAGGCTCATAATCTCACAGATGGAATAATCGAAGCTAAAGCAAAATCGGTTACTGTTTCTACTTCTTCTCAAGAACGAGAGGCTAATTTATTTGTAAGATACAACTATAGTAGAGGGGACGGGTTACCAGATTGTGTAGTTACCTTTTCAAATGGCTACAATCTTGAAGTAATAGAAGATCTTAGTATATCTTGTAATATGGCTGTATTATGGAAATATGATTCAACGGATCCAATATTTGCAGAAAACAATAATGTGAATGTTATTGCAAGTTACTCAACTGGTATCAGTCCTTTGGATGATAATAAATGGAGAAGATTAACAGTTATTGCAAATAAAACAGAAATTGTAGGGGCAAGATATAATTATGAAAGCTATTCGTTGAATGCAAATCCGTTGGTTCTTGATATATCAGGCATTGATACTAATAATGATGATAAGGATGATGCTCCTCTAGATGGCCATTTTGGTATATGCACCACTCATGAAGGTATCACAGCTTTTTTTGATTGGATATATGTAAGAAATTATTCTGCAAATTTAGCCGGTACAACATTTGAAGAACAGTTTGTATCATCTCAAGTTGGCGGTACACAAGCCCAGTATTCTTTCGGTTGGAATGATGTGAATGGTTTAAATTGTGGTAATAACTCTCTTTCAAATAAATTAAGTCGAGACTTTGTTACAGGTGGGCAGACAAGAAGATTTAATATTGCAAATCTTTCAAAAAACGCGGATTACACAATAGTACTGGTAGTAGGAGGAGATAATACAAATGATATAACAAATTTTAAAATATCCTCTCTTGAAAACAGCGTTTTTGTAGAAAAAGCATATATATCTAATTTAGCTGCTGGAGAATACTCTAAATTGTTTTTTTATACTCAATCAAACGTTGATGGAGAGATAGTTATTCAATTTGAGGATACTGGGTCAGCAAATGATTTTTGGAATATATGCTGGATGGATGTGGAAAAAGGGATTCGTTCAATAGAATTGAGTAGAGGCGAGGAGTGATAAGAATAAATGATAATTAACGATAATTCAGCTCAGATGGAAGTCCTTGAATCCATTATGATGGTGGCAATGATTTTTTTAACCTTGTTTTTTGCACAGAATCTAGATTTCGCCTTTTATGAAACAATTACCTATGATGATATAATAACAGATAAAGCGGAAACTACACTCAGTAGTCTAGATAATGTTCCTTCAACATATCAAAATTTTTCAACACTTTTAGTACAGTATCTTATGGGTGAAGGATATGAAAATAAAACTTATTTTAGTAACTATTTTTTTCCCCGAGTTTACCCTGCGATTAATTACGAGGTTACAATTTATAACATTTCAATGATGTTTCTGAACTCTTCTGCAAATAACTATAAATCACTCTTTCAAGATTATGGTGGTATAAAAACAGGTAGGATGGAACAAGCTCATTGGTTTTTTGTTTTCAATGATTACTTATATGAGATATCTGTGAAGATGTGGTATATATGATAAATAAGAAATTATTTTCAAATAATGATTCACAGTTGATTATTCTAGCTGGTATTATAATATGTGTATTAATTATCACATCTTCTGCGGCTACAATTGGTCTTTTAAACCGTCGTTCATCTCAGAGTGAAACTACATTTTTAAAGCAGGAATATGGTAAAGTCAGAGATAAATTTGGTGAATATCTTAAAGGTTTATTAACAGGTAAAATGGATAATGTTACCTTTATTAGATCTTGTATTAATTATACAGGTGAACTGTTTTCTTATGCTCAAGCTAGGCATAACAATTTTTTCAATGCAGAGTTTGTAGAAGTTACAAAGACGGGTGAGGATTCAACTGGTTTAATTGTTCAATTAACTCTCTATAATCAGATAAATTATATAAATGAGAAGGTCACATATTATATAATGTAAAATAGGAGTCAATGAAGGGATGGGTGCAATCTGTCATTTTGACATTCTAACACGATAAGTATAAATAGTATTCTCTATAAAGTATAACTTGACCTCTAGTGAATAGATGGTGAGGTTCACTAGCGGAAATTAAGATTAAAAAAAATGGAGAGTGAAATGAACTTATGATAATAAGAAAATTATCTAGTGAGAATAGAGCGACTGGGTCGTTTTTACCATGTTTGGTAGCAATAAGCTTGGTCCTAGTTGTGGCTGTAACTGCTTCTCAGCAGCAAGTAAACGATGATATTTATCAATCTCATCAGTTGTCTAGAGAGGAACTCAGAGAGCTGGCTGAAAATCTAAGGGATGCTTTTAGGGGTAAAGGCATGTATTCAGATGGAACATCTGAAGCTGGATCAGAGTTGATATCCCCAGGTTTTGGTGTTGATAATACTATAGTTTATGAAGATTATGATGCAACTGGTTCTGGTTCTTCATATTATTCAATTGATGATTTAAAAATTGATTCTCTTGAAGTAACTACCTCTGATGAACCGTTGTATAGTGGTTCAGAGCCTGCAAAACCAGAGGCAGTTGGTGGCAAAGAAACAGAAGATCCCAAGACTGAAGAAGGTGGTGTAACACCTAGTGAACCTGTTGAAGTTGTTGCAAATGATGATTTTTATACCTTTTCTGAAGAGGATTATTCACGTGGTGTAACACTGGAGATGCCTGTTTTATCAAATGACTCTGGTCAAAATCTAAAATGGCTATCTGAGGATATGGCTGCAATGCTTGGAATAGAGGATCTTTGGATATATCCTGAAGTTGGAACTTTACAAAAAGTTGAAGATGCTGAAGGATATGCAGATAAACTTACATATTCAATAGTTGACGAGGGTGAAGCCTCAAAGATAGAACCTGGTACAATTGTATATATTCAATATTGGATAATTGATCTTGAAACCATTAACAGTGGAGTTGAAGATCCATCTGTCTACTGGGATGCTGGATTAGTCTCAATTTGTATGGGTGGAGAATGTGACCCTCAACCTTCTCAAGAATCATATGCAAATGTTGAATTTGTTGTTTCAAATGATGATCCAAATAATGTAGCTGACAATATGGGTTTTGAATATTCAATTGAGGTTACTCCTTACGCCCAGTCAGAAGTATTGTCCGATGGTCAAGGTTACAAAGTAATTGACGGTACAGAAGACAAAAAGATATGGAAAGGTGAGTCTGTTAATGTAAAGGTCTCCTTTGAAATTCCAATAAATGAACTTATAGCGGATGGAAAAAACGAAGTAGCAGTAACTGTTACAATTTCACCTCTTCCAGTTTATACGGTGGGAGAATATGATTGGAGTAACAACCAATTGTCCTATAAATTAAAACTATCAGATGGTAGTGGTGAAAATCATGCACCTGTAGCATATGCTCTTATGGGTAGAACACATGTAGTATTAGGTTTAACACCTGATCAGAATCTACCATCTTGGCTGATAGATAGCCCAGAACTATCTGGATATTATACTTCTGGAGAAGAAGAAACCGGTAGTGATAGTGAAGGTGTACGATGTTACTATGGTGCTCTTGCTTTTGATCCAGATGGTCATAATGTAAGTATGAAATTTAATTTTAACTATCATCCTCTATCAGGTGGCGGCTTCGCTGCTTCAACAAGTGCATGGGAAAATTGGATTTTACCGCCTAAATCCGGTGGTTATTCAAGTATGATTGAATCATTATTTATTCAGGAGAAAACCTGGACTACACCTGGCACATATAATGTTTCAGCTATGGCCAAAGATGACCCTAATGGTGATGGTGATATATCTGATGGTCTTGAAAGTTTATGGTCAGGATTTTTGACTGTAACTGTTCAGGATAAGGATGATTTCATAGATGACTGGATAGGTAAAATAGGTGATCCTGTATATCCACCAATACCTTCAGATACATCTATAATGATTTACACCAATTGTGTTAACCCAGCCTATCAAATTATATTCCAGAATGTTGGCCCTGTTCAATCTGGAATGCAGGGTTACGGTAGTGGCTCAGGTGGAATCGGTGATTTTATACCTGGTGAACAGCCTGGAACTGGTGCTAGCGGAACCGGTGGACTCGGTGGTAGTACACAAGGTTCAAATCAAGTGGGCGCAGGAGAAACTAGTTGGGGTGGTACATCCCAGATGGATATAGATTTAAATCAAGGTCCGAACAATAACCCCATTTGTTTAACTGCAGGCACGAAAATACTTATGGCTGATGGAGACACCAAAAACATAGAAGACATCGAAGTCGGAGATGAAGTACTATCATATAATGTAGAAAAACAAAAACTAGAAAAAACCAAAGTCGAAGGTCTAGCCTCATATATAAGTAAAAGTGTATATAACATAAACGATGGACTCTTAGAAATCACTGACAACCATCCAATATTTGTCTTCAAAGAAAGCAAGCAACTTGGATGGAGTGCAATAAACCCCAAAGAAGCATTTTCAGCATATAACAAAAAATCAATGCAACTAAAAATAGGCGACATCCTATTTAGCTCAGAGGGTAAAGCAGTAGAAATCAAATCCATTGAAAAAACATCTGGTGAGGTAAAAGTTTATACATTTGGTGTAAACTCAGAAGCTCACAGTTACTTTGCAAACGGATTACTAGTTCACAACAGCAACAACT
Organism: uncultured Thermoplasmatales archaeon; assembly: GCA_964578185.1. GTDB lineage: Archaea > Thermoplasmatota > E2 > DHVEG-1 > DHVEG-1 > JAZKSG01. The sequence goes on along the minus strand of CAZOBL010000019.1, from coordinate 7,354 downwards.
ACAACCTTGGAACCCAAGAAGAAGATACAGTTATGTCAGGAGCCGAAAATAGACAAGGAAATGAATTCTGGGATTTGCAAAAAATATTAGCATTTGCAAATCAAGATTACAACGAAGTAGCAGATATGCTTGATTTACCTGGTAATATTCGCTTCAGTGTATCTGTAAAAATGCAAATAAATGGAAACTGGGTAACTATACTTGATTGGCCTGGCACAGATATGGTATCAGAAAACACAGTCTCTCTAGAAAGCAATGGAGTAATCTACAACGATCTTGGTGACAGTTATTCTCTTCACAGCGCACAACTTGTTATTAGAGCGACAGCAGTATAAAATACAAATAACTAAAAACAAACTCTTTTTTTTTATTTTTT